>JAICWR010000015.1 GCA_025934715.1 Candidatus Saccharimonadota bacterium | reverse complement strand
CATTAGGGCGAAGATCAAGATCCAAAACGGAAGCAGCACCAGAAAAAGCTTAAGGTATGTGGTGCCGTGGATAGGGTGGGCGACTGGCACCTTGCTGAGCGGTCCGCGCAAAAAATAAGCGAAAGCAAATGCGGCGACCAACGCTAAAAAATCCCCCACCACCAGAACCAGTCCGTAAATAAGCGAGGCATTACTCTTCATGACGCTATACTAGATTGTAGCATTTATGAAGAGTTCCGCCTCTGTTGCTAAAATCCCGCTGCTGGCCGCCGGCCTGACTGCTGTTATTTTGCTGTTAGTGCCATTCCACGCTTTTCTGACTGTCTGGGCGGCCAGCGCGATCGGCCACTATACGTTGCTGAGGCTTTGGAAAGAGTTCCTCTTGGTGTTAATTCTAGCGGCGGCGCTACTTATTCTGCTTAAAGACAAAACCTTAACCAGGAGGCTGTTAAGCCTATGGCTGGCCCGGCTGATTTTACTTTATGCCGTGGTGATTTTAATCGCCGGCTTAGTACCGCTGGCGCGACATGAGGTGGCCGCTAAAGCCATGTGGTACGGCTTGTTGGTTGACCTTAGGTTCTTAGTGTTTTTCTTATCCGTCATGGTGGTCTCGGCCAAAACCGGGCTGCTGGAGCGGAGTTGGCTGAAACTATTATTAATTCCGGCTATCATAGTGGCGGCTGTGGCGATTTTGCAGTTTTTAGTGCTGCCAAAAGACTTTTTGAAACACTTTGGCTATAACGATAACACCATCGCGCCGTATGAGACTATCAACCACAATACGCAGCATATAAGGGTGCTGTCCACTCTGCGCGGTGCCAATCCGCTGGGCGCTTACCTTGTGGCGCCTATCAGCGCGCTGGCAGTGCTTGGATTCAGGGAAAAAAGCCAGCGCTGGAATAAATTTTGGATTGGCTTGGGGCTGGTGCTGGCGCTGGTTTTCAGCTTTTCGCGCAGCGCCTGGATTGGCGCCGCGCTGAGCGTGCTGGTTGTCGCCTGGCTATGTCTCAGGCCGGCCCGGGCTAAACGGGCCATCGCCTGGGTTCTGGCGGCACTAGTTGTGGTTGGAGCTATCCTGGCAATCTCATTGCGCAACAACACCGAATTCCAGAACGTGTTTCTGCACACCCAAACCGGCTCGGCCAGCCCCGAAAGTTCCAACTTTGGACACAAAGCCGCGTTTAAAACCGCCGGCAGGGACCTTATCCACCAGCCGCTGGGACGCGGTGTCGGCACAGCCGGGCCGGAATCGGTTTATAATAACCACCCCGCCCGCATCGCCGAGAATTACTTTTTGCAAATCGGGCAAGAAGCTGGTTGGCTGGGCATGCTGCTGTTCATCGCTATTTGCGCCTTGCTGGGCAAGATGCTGTATGACCGGCGCGCCGATAACATGGCCTTGGCGATGCTGGCGGCGCTCATCGGCCTGAGCTTTATCAATTTGCTGAGCCACACCTGGACTGACGACACCCTGGCTTATGTGTTTTGGGGGCTGAGTGGTATTGCGCTTTCACCTGTTATACTTACAGGTAAGCGTAACCATAATAATGGCCAGAAAGTCAAAACATAAATTATTAATCCAGTTCATCGAGTACTTAGTGTCCGGCGGCGTTTATTTTTGGGTCGGCTACGCCATACTAAACTACCTTTATTACGTCCAGGATTGGAAAACGGGCATCCTTTTTTGGTGGACGACGATCATCAGCAATGTCATCGGCTGGAGTGTCAATTTTGTCCTGCAGCGGTTTTGGGTCTTCAGCAATAAATCACTCAAAGGCCATCAGACACAAGTCACCGGCCGCTACATATTCATAACGTTGGTGGATTTCGTGCTGAATTACTTTATCTTGTACGGCCTAAAATCTGTTGGAGTGACACCGGCGATCGGCCAGTTCGTTTCTTCGGCTTTCTTTACCGGTTGGAACTGGTTTTGGTACAAGTATTGGGTTTTCCCCGATAAATTCGCCAAAAAGAAATCAGTGGTCACGCCGGCCAGAGTGGTGGCCCACCGCGCCCATGGTCATATGGGATATCATAAGGTTAGATAATGAATTTACCATTTTCCATTTACCAATTAAGTATCATTTCTCATTTACCAAACCGCCTGGCTAATGGCAAATAATTAGGCTAATGAAAAATGGAAAATCTATTAGGCCGACCAAAAAACAAAAAGAGCTGCTGACTTTCATCGAGGATTTCATCGCCGAGCACGGCTACAGCCCCAGCTACCGCGAAATCATGGCCGGCACTGGCCACACCTCCGTCGCCACCGTCAGCTTGCATGTGAACAGCCTGATAAAGCGCGGCCACCTGCGTAAGCGCGACCGCTCGGCCCGCTCCCTGGAAGTCGTCAACCCGACCAGAAAGACCACTGAGCCGCTGGAACCCAAACAACTGAATGCCAGCCAGGAAAAGTGGCTCGTGAACAAGGTGGAGCAATTTTTTAAAGCCGCCGAATCGGCCCACTCAGCCAGCGAGCCTGAACTGGATAAACTGTATGTGTTAGTGGGGGCGCTAAAAGTCCTGGGGCTTGAGGGCGCCAGCCAAAGTTACGGCGCCCGTTTTTCAAAGCTCAAAAAACGCCAGGCCTCCCAGGAATATACAGTCTAGCCGGAGACCGGGGCGTGCGCTACGATATCATCGGATTTTTCACTGGGCAGGTCGGTGTGCGTGCGCAGCGGCGTCTCGCGCAAAAACAGCGCCGAGACAAAAGCCGCCAAAGCAAACGGTATGCCGATCAGGAACATATCATGGAATGAGCTCGCAAAAGCCAGCAGCACGTCGTGTTGGACGGGCGGCGGCAAGTGCTGGATGGCCGCCGTACCGGTCGTGGTGATGCTGCTAGTTGATATATGACTGGCGCCGCCGGCTGGTAAAGCCTGGGCCAGGTGATGGTTAAGCCTTGATAAAAGCACCGTGCCAAAGACCGCGCCGCCCAGGCTGCTGCCGATTGTCCTAAAGAAAGTGACACTAGAGGTGGCCGTCCCCATTAGGCCGGGGTCGACCGCGTTCTGCACAGATAGAACTGTCACCTGCATGAACGATCCCAGCCCAGCGCCGATGATAAACATCCAAAGCGACAGGGTCCATTGACTGGTGGTCAGTGAAACGTGGCTAAAAAGCCACATGCCGAACGCCAGCATCAGTGTGCCAAAAATCGGGAACTTACGGTACTTGCCGTACTTGGTTATCAAACGGCCGGATGTGATGGAAGCGGCCAAAACCCCAACCATCAACGGAATCGTGAACAAGCCGGACTTGGTTGGCGTATAGCCGCGGACGATCTGCTGGTACTGCGGTATATACAGGATGCTGGCGAACATGCCGATGCCGGTCAGAATCGACAGTAACACCGACACGCTGAAGATATCGTTCTTGAATAAGCTCATTGGAATCAACGGTTCAGAGGCCCGTCGTTCCCAGAATACGAAGGCCGCGCCGGCCAAGACTGACAAAAAGATTAAGCCGATTATCTGCGGGCTGCCCCAGGCATAGGTCAGTCCGGCCCAGACCGACACCAGCAGCAAGCTGACCACCGAGATGCTCATGAGGCTAATGCCCGGGTAGTCGATTTTGTGCTCGAACTTCCGGGCCGGCAAATGCAACCGGACAGCGATGGCAGCCAGCGCTAGCAGGCCGATCGGCAGGTTCACGTAAAATATCCAGCGCCAGCCGGCGGCGCCCAGCAGGGTGGGGGCGTCGGCGAAAAAGCCGCCCAGCAGCGGCCCAGCCACGCTGGCGAGCCCCCAAACCGCGCCGAAATATCCTTGGTATTTACCCCTTTGCCGCGGCGGCACGACATCGCCGATGATAGCCAATACCAGGCTCATCAGGCCGCCGGCGCCGATACCTTGCAGAGCCCGGAAGGCGACCAGCTCGTTCATAGTGTGGCTTTGGCCGCTTAGGACCGAGCCGGCCAGGAAAATAAGGATAGCGACCTGCAGGATTTTTTTGCGTCCCAGCATATCACCGAATTTGCCGTAAACCGGCGTGGCGATAGCGCTGGTTAACAGATAGGAGGTCGCCACCCACGAGTACTTGTTAAGCCCGTGCAGATCAACCGCTATGCGCGGCAAGGCGGTGGAAACTATGGTCTGGTCGAGCGCCGCCAGCAGCATCACTAGCATCAGGGCGGTTATAATCACCATGATTTCCCCGTGGCTGCGTTCGCCGCCGGGGTTTTCGGGCGCCGGCGCGGCGTAGCTGGACGCAACTTTGCTGGCGAGTCTCTTCATCATATGCCTATGTCTCCGGTCATTTTCTTATAAAGGCGGTTGAGCTGTTCCAGCTCCTGGCTGGACAGGTTTCCCATAGCCGTGCGCAGTCCGGCGTACTTATGTTTGGCCATCTTTTTTAGTTCCTGCGAGCCTTTGGCGGTCAAGCTAAGCCGGACTATCCGCCTATCCTTGGGATCGTCCTGGCGCTGGACCAGATTTTTGTCGGCCAAAGGATCGAGCAGTTGGGTGGCGGCGCTTTTACTGATGCCTAAAAAATCAGCGGCTTCTTTGACGCTGGTTTGCGGGTGGTAGTGCAATAAGTAGAGCATGCCCATCTGGGCGTGCGATAAGCCTAGTTCTTTCCACCCATGCTTAATTGCCGGCCGCTGGCACTTGGCCATGTTTTCAATGATGCTTTGAATCAGCTGTTCTTTGTCCATATTAATAGTTAAGTTACTTAAATGTTAAGTAACTTAACTAAATATGTCAAGGACTATTTTACGAAGACGAAGAAAATAATCAGAAGGACGACTATTATCGCCACGCCCACCCAAAGCATAGTGCGGTTATTACCGCTTTTGGGTGCTGATGGCGGCTGGCTGGCCGGCGGCGGAGTTGAGGTTGATGAGTCGGGCGCTGGAGCCGGGCTGGGAGCCGGCGGAGTTTCGGCTGGCGCCGGCGGCGGCGCGGTTGGCGTTGGTGTTGGCGTACCGGAGGGTTCCATAACTTTTCCTTTATTACTATTGATATTCTACCACGCAAGCTTAAGGGATATCCAAGCCAAATGTTAAAATTTATTAAGTATGGACTCGATAATTATCTTCTGCGCTAAATACCTATTTGTGGCCGTGGTGCTGATCGCGGCGGTAGTGTGGCTGAAGGCTCCCAGGAGCTCCAAACTGAAAGTGGCCGCTGTCATCATACTGGCCGGAATTTTGGCGGTGGTCGCCTCGCGCATAGCCGCCAAGCTGTATTACGACCCCCGGCCGTTTGTCAGGGATCCTAACCTTAAACCACTGATACCGCACGGTCCGGACAACGGTTTCCCGTCCGACCATGCCCTATTCACCATGACCCTGACGGCCGCGCTGTATTTTTATGACCGCCGCTGGGCCGCTGCCGCCTTCATAGTGACGGTGATAGTTGGTGTTGCCAGGGTTTTAGCCCACATCCATTCGTCAATCGATATCATAGGCGCTTGGCTGATCGCTATCGCTGCCGCTGCCGCAGCCAATTACATTGTCTCCCGAACCGCCTGGTTTAGCAGAAGTAATCCTGCCGAAAAAACTGCCTCCCGGGACTAAACTCGCCGGCGTCCGGCGAACAAATGCCACACTAAAAGGATCAGGGCGATGATTAGAACGATGTGGATGAAAGCGCCCAGGCTGAACACCAGCCAGCCCAGCAGCCACAGGACGACCAAGATGGCGACGATGGTTAAAATCATACTTACTCCTTACTTAACCATCCAATTCTAGCCAATGGCCATACTGCCCGCTGTTAGGCGTCACACAGTTCGCTGGTTAGATATCTTACTTAAGTCCGCTAAGCGTCTTCAGGCGCTATTTCTTCTTCGCGGGGCATCTGGGCTTCGGCCTGGCGCATCATTCCAACCTGTTCGCTGCTGGCTGCCAGTTCGTCGCGGTCTTTGAACTGCCTGTCCGGCGCGAAAGTCCGGTAAAAATCGATGATTTTTCGGGAAGCACCCTCGCTGCGGGCCACCCGCTGTAATTGGCTGGCCGAAATCGGAAAAGCGGGCACCTGCCGGATAAACCGGTTAAGCTCGGTTAGAGTTGGCTGGGCTACAGTGGTAATCATAGGGCCTCCTTACCGATACTGGTTATTGGCGTTGGTGCGCTTGGGCGGGGCCTGGGGCACGGCTTTAGGGCGCATCAAAAGCGGAACGCGCAGTTTCTCATCAGATGCGGAATGCTTACCCATAAGTCCCTCCTGCCACTATCTATAATGTGCCACTTAGTAGTTATAAGCTGTAAATATCGTCACAAAAAAAGTTTGAAAAATCACACGTGGACCAGACGGCCGAGTGCCACCGGCGTGTCGCCAGTGACCACTCCCTGCCAAAAGAAACTAAACAGGACCGCTGATCTAGCGGCCCTGTTGGGTGGTTTCGACTAGTTCTTTACCAAAAGTCCTGGCTGTCCAGCCTTAAGGTCTCACGGATTTTCTTGCGCTCCTCCCGGTTCTTCACATACCGGCCAATAGGATTGCTCATTAGCACCTCCTGACTCCTTAGCCAGATTAACCAAAAAGCTAATTATTATCTGTTAGCTTTCTCACTTTTGCTGGTGGGGTATAATAGGCTTATCAACTTCAAAAACAGAAAGGGGGTAATCTTTTGAAAAGTCCTAGATCTAACGGACAGGGAAATACCATTAGTGATTTGCGCGAGGTACGCAAAAGCTAACCCCTTTAAACAACGGCCCTGTCTAAGTAGGCCGGAATATCTCAGCCGCTCTTAGCCTTGGGAGCGGCTTTCTGTTGATTAACGATTCTCTGGCTCCGGGGACTGGACTCGAACCAGCAACCTAGTGGTTACACCTAACCCGCCATTTTCATGGCAGCGTGGACTATATCATCATCCGTTACCGGATGCGGAGCGCTTCCTTCTGTATTCGTGAATTACAGAAGTACTTCCTAACAGGAATAGTCTCTGAACCTTCCAAAACCTTGGCTTGGCTGCGGATTGTCATATTCAAATGAACTTAGATTTCCCGCAATTCACTCCGTTTTCACCGCATAGTTACCTATGCGGGCTGCCAACCGACAGCCACCCGCTCTACCATTGAGCTACCCCGGAATGAGCCAGGGAACCATTAACCAAAGAGTTAAAGAACACTAATTAACAGATTGATTATATCAATCCTAAGGTGTTTTAAAAATAGCCAGATTCTCCTTGGTATACAAACCGGCTTCAATTTCTCTATGGCAGTTTGCACAAACTAGCATGCACTTTTTTACCTCCAGTTCGATACTCGACCATGACCGCGAGAAACCACCAGTGCTTATTCCGAAAGATTTTGTATATGGATCGACATGGTGGAAATCCAGGACTGCAGGATGCTTACTGTAGCCACATATCACGCATGCTCCGCCAGCCATTGCTATGGCTCTTAGTTTTAGCTGTTTTCTTCGCGCGGCGACGCCCTTTATCAGGTATTCTCTCCTATCAGAATACTTTCGAGTATCTTTTTGTCTGGTAGACATAACTTGATTATACCAACAGTTCGAGTCCAGTCTCCGGAGCCAGAGATATGTCGTCCAAGTGGTTTTAGTTTCTGTCCGCCGATTAGCGCAGGAATCTGAGATAAAAAGCTACGAAAACCAGCACGATACCGATGTTCGCGATCAGCCTTTCCCGGAACTGGTGCCTGAAAAATAGTAAATCCACAATCACAACAACGACTACCATAAGGACTATGTAAACTGCCAGAGTTGTGTTTTTGCTCAAATCGATTCCTTGGTTGCAATATAAGCCCAGCCTGCCATTTGGTCAAGGAAGGTGACTTATCCACGGAAATTAGGCTTGCCAGGCGAAAGCATTAGGAGTTTAATGCGAAGTGCCAACCACTAAATAAAGAGGAATAAAAATGGCACTCGCAGAATTTGGTGATCAAAGAAATAAAAATATAGTCCCCTTCCATAAAAATTTTCATAGGGGTATAAATCCGATTGAGGCTGATGAAACATGGTTGCGGCTAACCGAGGCTAGCCCCGGCATCCCAGAGGTGCAAACCATAGAATCTAGCGCCGAAATAGTTGCTCTAGACGCGTTAAGCGTGCTTTCTGGCCAGGCAGCCGCCGCTTAGCCTATCCGATCCGGTGACTAAAAAGTATCTTAACTTCCGGCCGTTTAGCGAGGCGGAGGCCTGGACACTATTCAGATTGGCGGCTATTGGCGAGGCAATTGGCTGGACCACCTTAATTACAGGTTTAACTTTGGCTCATTTTCTTCACACCAATCTGCCAGTGCTTATCGCCGGGCAGTTCCACGGCGTCTTATTCCTGATATATTTCGCTGCCACCGTCATAGTTTCGCCAAGCATCCCTTGGCGCCTTCGGACGGTCACCCTAGCTCTCGCTAGCGGTGTCCCGCCCTATGGCTCGCTGATTTTTGAGGCTTGGCAGTCACATAAAAAGAAACAGGGAAGCCTGACTCTCACTTTGAGCGGGCTCTATTTATCCCATTTATCCACATCCGACATGGAGGCCTAAACTGAGGTGTAAAATATCATGATGAGCAGCGAAGTTTTGGTGACGGAGTTTCCCTACCCAGGGGAGCTGGCGGTTTGTGGGGGCGGCAAGCCGGTCGACGAATGTAAAGTCACCGAGGATCTAGAAAAAGGGCTGGAACTGTAT
The DNA here is from genome assembly GCA_025934715.1 of Candidatus Saccharimonadota bacterium. Classification (GTDB taxonomy): domain Bacteria; phylum Patescibacteriota; class Saccharimonadia; order Saccharimonadales; family UBA10212; genus JAIFWC01. The sequence continues at coordinate 11,332 of JAICWR010000015.1, read as the reverse complement.
CCGCCAAAACGACACCATTCCGAAATTCAATCTGGCGCCAGCAATGAAGAAGACTTCACATACCGGAGCGTACAAGCCTATTTCCCGTTGGGCTGCATTGCCTGCGGACAGATGTGCGAGGCCGTTAGTGAAGTTATAAACGGGCAGCGAACCGCAAAAAGACCAGCTGTTTTTTCAATGGATCCGGATACTTACCGGCGAGTCCGCCCTGCGGCATTTGGGAACCTGTCCTGGCACTTACTATCTAGCCTTACGACAATGAAAGAAGAGGCAAGAATCCAGCTGCATAAGGAAATCCTGGAACGCTTTCGCGGCTAGGATTATTAGATCCTCAAAGTCAAAATCACTATATTACTTTTGGTTTGTAGTCTGCTAATATTATTTGTGTTAACAAATAGGGCTGGAAGTTGGTGAAAATCCAACACTGTGCCGCAACGGTGATTCGCTATAAGCGATAAGTCCGATACAGCTGTGAGCCTCCCGAGCAGGAGCAAAATACTTAGGCATGCTTAAGTGATTTACCCCTGGACTCGCGAGCAGGGGTATTTTAGTTGGAAACAAACGAAGCAAGCAGAGTAAGCAGGCCGCGGCTGGCCTCAGAGATTTACAATAGACAGTCTCTTGAAGAGCAGGCGGTTTCTTTAATTGAATCGCGTCAGAAGCCTGAGCACGATAGCTGGCAGTTAGAGCCAAGGCTCAACGCCCGGACCGCTATTTTTGAGGAACTGACCGCTAAAGGCCACTTGTCTCACGTTGAGTTTGACGAAGCTCCGGAAACCGCTAACCGGCGGACGCTCCGGCGCCTGCTAAACGGCTGGTCAGATAATCTGCAGGGCTGGGAGATGGAACGCCGCCTGCATGAGATAACCGAAGAACTGACCATTCATCGCGTTTGGGAGGATATCCAGGCGGGCGAGCTGCCCAAAGACACTGTCGTAATAACCATTTCCGATTTTCCGGAGATGTGCCCGGACTACATGGCCCCCAGAATCGGTTACCGGGCGCTGAATAAAAAAGGGATGGTCCGGGTTACCGAGTTCAGCGGCGGCAAGAGGGTAATCGAGCAGATATCACGGAGCAATAGCAATGATGGCAGTTCCGAGAGCTTTTTGGCAGCCAACGGTATAGTCGCCGGATCGGGCTCAGCCAGAATTCTGGGCAGCCAGATAATCGCCGCCAAGCGCGACTTTCCGGACGGTGTCATAAGTGTACAGCGGGCACTCGATTCAATGGCGGGCCCGGACATCATATATGGTGAAAATCATGGCCTGGCCGAAAAACATTTACCGGATTACCACGAGCTAAGGCAGGTATCGGCGGACCGCGAAGACCAGGCGGCAGGCTTTATAAATAAACTCGCCGATTTTGAGGCCAAGCTCAACCGTGATTATCAAACCGGAAAGATATCCTACTCTGAAAAACTCGCTAAGTACAACGCCCGACGCAAGGAGTTGGTTACCCAGATTTGCCTGCTTAACCCGGCTTATGCCCGCGACGCGCGGGGCGAAGCGGCTGTGGTCCATTTTGAACAAGCCTCACTAGCGATGGCCTCCGGAGACCACCAGTCCGGCATTTCGCATATGGAGGAGGCTCTGGCGACTTCGGACCCGGACGCCGGTGTCGTCTGCGGCGGCGAGCCATTTGAGGAATCGAACGCCCAGCTTGGCCAAAAGGCGGCCCAAACCTATAACGAAGCGCTGCAAGAACGAAAAAACTGGAAATGGAAAAAAGGCGTATGCGCCGTGAAGGAATGCCCCACCAGGCCGGAGAAAACAGAGGTTGGCCCGTGCAGGGTATGCCGCAAGTGCCAAACGATTTTTGATAAGGGCAAAAAGCCCGAGTCAGTTTATAAGACCGCCGGCTTTTGGGAATCTGTTATCAGGGCTTTGGCGGCTTAAGCTTTGGCGCGGCCCAGGCTGACCATGCTTTTGACCAGCGCCCGGCTCAGCTTCTTTTCGTTGATTTCGTTGAGTTTTTCCAGCGCGCCATAATGTTTTTCTAAATAGTCCAGGTGGCGGATGCGCTGCTTGCGGAAGGCTGATTTAGCCAGTCCGGACTTAGCGATGAATTCGCTGGTCTTTTCGCTGCCGATGTAGTGCGGCAGGATCACATAGCTGGCGCCGGCTTCATAAAGTTTGGCAGCGTCGAACGGGTCGTCGGTATGCATGATAACAATCGCCTGCGGATTTTTATTTTTCAGATAGTTGAGCAAGAACATATTGACCTGGAAATCCGGGATGGTGCTGACCACCAGTTTGGCTTGCTGCACGCCGGCTTCTTCTAGCAGTTCCACGTCGGTGGCATCGCCATATAAATAATTGATTTTACGCTGCTCGATAGTGTCAATGACCTCGGGGTCATAGTCGATCACCACGTACCTTTTCTTCAGCTTCTTGAACAGGTTGATAAACTCGTGGCCGCCGCGCTGGTAACCGAACAGGACCAGCTCGTTGTGCTCGGTTGGCAGTGTCTCCCCTTCGGCTTTCTTACGCTCGAACATATCCAGCCAGCCTTCGACACGGGCATAAACTTTTTCGCTGAAAGTAACAAAATAGGTGGAAATAGCGATGGAAGCCAGGGCGATGAAAGTCAAAAGCGATACGATTTCGTGGCTGATAAGCCCCTTTTGGAAGCCCAAGATGACGAAGATGATCGAAAATTCGCTGACCTGGCTGAGCGTGGCCGCCGTCATGAAACTGGTGCGTTTGGTGTAGCCCATAGCGCCCAAACTGGCCATGATGATCAGCGGTTTGACAGCGACTACGATCAAAGTGCCAACGATGAACGGCCAGAAAATCGTCTGAAAATTACTAAACGTAAGCTCAGTGCCCAAAGCGATGAAAAAGACGATGACAAAAAAGTCGCGCAACGGCCGCAAACGGGCGGCGATCTCCTGGGCGTAGGGGCGGGTGGCTAGCAATACGCCGGCGGCCAGGGCGCCGACCTCCATCGATAAACCGATTTTGGCGAACAAGGCGGCGCTGCCCAAGCCGATGGCGATAGCCGTCAAGAACAACAGCTCCTGGTCGCTGGCCACCAGTTTTTGCAGCCGCGGCAGGACTTCTTTGCTGACAACGTACATAGCCAGTCCCACCAAAATGCCCTTGAACGTCAGGCTGGCCAGCGGCCCTGCCGACAGCCAGTGGCCGCCTTTGGCCGAAGCCACCAGCAGCAGCGCCACGGCGGCCACCACGTCTTCAACCAGCGAAGTACCAATGGTCAGCTTACCGTATAACCGCCCGAGTTCCTTTTTATCACCCAATAATTTCAAAGCCACGATCGTACTGTTCACGCCGAGCCCAAAGCCTATGAATATGGCTTCGCGGCTGGACAGGCCGAAGGCCTGCAACACCAGCCAGCCAATCACGCTGACAAAACCGATTTCGCTCAGTCCGGTTATAAAAGAAGCTTTACCGACTTCGTTGACCACTTTGGGGTTCATGCCCAGTCCGATGATGAACAGTAACAGGGCGATGCCGATATCGCCAAAGACTTGCAGGGAGTTGGGATTGTGGATGACGTTAAGCGCCACTGGCCCGACGATGACACCAGTGATAATATGGCCGATCAACAATGGCTGTCCGATGGAACGCATTATCAAAGCCACCAGCGTGCCGATGGCGATGATGATACTCAGTCCCGAAAAAACACTATCCATAACTAAAACAGCGACCAGATGGCCGCTATGCCTGAAACCAGCATCAAACAGGTGACAGCCCAGCCAAGCCAGGTCACCGACGGCTTGTTCACCCAGCCGCCCATGATTTTCTTATCGCTACTTATCAGGACTATCAAAGCCAGGACTAAAGGCGCGACAATTCCGTTAGCCACAGCCGCGTAAATCAAGGCTTTGATAGGGTCGATACCAATAAAGTTGATTCCGAGTCCTACGAAAACAGACAGGATGATCGTACCGTAAAAAGCGTGGGCCTGGCGATATTTGCGGTACAAGCCTTCGCGCCACTTAAAACTTTCAGCCGCCGCGTAGCTGCTGGCGCCGGCCAGAACCGGAATAGCCAGCATGCCGGTGCCGATGATGCCGATGGCGAATAGCCAGTAGGTCAGGTTACCGGCAAACGGCCGCAAGGCTTCGGCAGCTTGGGCCGCGGAAGTTATGTTCGTCACGCCATTGGAGAACAAAAGGGCGGCGCAAGCGGCGATTATAAAGAACATAACCAAGTTGGACAGCAGCATACCACTCCAGACATCCTGCCGCATCTCCCGTATTTGCCGCGGGCTGATTTCCTGCCGGCGGGCGGCGAGGGTTGTTTTGCCTTCCATAATTTGAGCTTCGACTTCTTGCGAGGTCTGCCAGAAAAACAAATAAGGGGAAATAGTGGTGCCTAGGATGGCGCAAACCAATAGAAGCTGGTCCTTGGACCACTTGATTGACGGTGTGACCGCATGGTGCAGCACTGTTCCCCAATGAAGGTGGGCCATAATGGCCGAGGCCACATAGGCCAGCAGCACAAGCGCCAACCATTTTAATACGCGGGCATACTTGGCATAGGGCAGATAAATCTGCAGCATCACGCTTAAAGCCGCAAAGCCGATAACCAGCAGGCTGAAATCAACCCCCGGACGCAGCAGGCGCACCCCTTGGGCCATAGCGCCCAAATCAGCTCCGATGTTAAAAGCATTGGCGGCAAAAAGCAGCAGAGTGCACAGGTACAGTACTTTTTTCGAAAAATGCGTACGGATACTGCCGGCCAGGCCGCGGCCGGTGACAATACCAATCCGGGCGCACATTTCCTGCACAATGGCCATCAAAGGGAAGGTGATGATTGATAACCACAGCAACTGAAAACCGTATTGGGCGCCCGTCTGCGAATAAGTCGCGATACCCGAAGGGTCGTCATCGGACGCGCCGGTTGTCAGCCCGGGCCCCAACACATTCCAGTATTGGCGGGTCTTTCTGATGGTCTTTGCCGGTGTTTCTTCGACGGCATGGGCCGTCTTGACCAAGGTGGCGTCTAAAGCCACGGCTTCGGTTTTGGCAAATTGCCCAAATGTCTGTTTTTTGGCCATTGTTTGTCTTTTATTACTTAAGCACTATGGTATATCCTCTCGAGTATAAAAACAATAGAGGCCGCGGTCTCTGGCGCCGGGCCAAAATACTTAACTTGTTAAGTATTTAGGATTGTTTGGCGATTTCGTTCTTGAGGAAAGCTTCTATAGACGCGGCCGTGGGCTGGCCGCTCTGGTCCACTAACTGGCTGTTAGATATGTTCTTTCCGTTCAAGAAAAACGTCGGCGTGGCTTGCTCCAAGCCCGTCTTGGCAAAGGTGTTAAGGTCGGCGTTGATACTGTTGTTCACCTTGGTGCTGGCATAGTCACTGTCAAACTGGCTAATGTTAAGGCCGATCTGCCGGGCGTAGCTATCGAAATTCGTCTGCGGATTGGAAGAACCAACCCAATCATTCTGGTTCTCATATAGTTTGTCGTGCATCTGCCAGAATTTACCCTGCAGGCTGGCGGCCTCGGCCGCCCGGGCGCCGGCGAAGGCGTTGGGGTGGATGGAAGTCAGCGGCAAGTTACGGAACTGGAAGTGGATATCGTTAAATTCAGCGGCCACCGCTTGTTTGAGCGGCTGGTAATATGCTTCGCAGATCGGGCATTCATAATCGCCCCATTCCACCAGAGTGACATTCTTTTCGCCGTTGCCTTCGATATGCGAAGTCGGCTGGCCGTTGGAGTTCTTGCTACCGGAAGATGAATTTTTGTCGCTCGAGTTCTGGGTCACGGCGAAGATGATTATAAAAATGACGATGATCCCACCGAGAATACCCACAAACCGCTTGTCCATAAAACCTCCGTTAAATTCTAGGTTTTATGATACCACGCGGAGTGGATGGTTTATCTTTCAACGGGCTCGCCGTCCAAGCCGATCACATAACACACAACTTCCAGCTCAGGCATTATTTTATGGACGGCTTCTTGGGCTCTATCCTGTGACTCAAAATGGTCATCCGCTTCTTTTTGCTCGTCGTTATCATAGGCCTCCTGTCCGCCAAAACCTCCACAATCGATATGGTCGAATATGTACACGTTTTTAACCCCGTGCTTTTCATAACCAATTTTGATGGAAGGCATTAACGAACCATCAACGACTCCTTTTGACGCGCCGCCTATCGACAAAAAGTCAGTCCTAAGCATATTGATACCGTGCTTGTCTTTAAGTAGCTGGTCAATAGTTTCTAAATATCGAAAATCCATACAAGTTATGACTATATGGTCCACTCTTTTGGGTATGTCCCGGGGTTTACGCTCGCCCATACTTTCTCCTTTTTAAAAATTAGACAACGCGCAAGTATAATCAAGTCGCGAACGTGGTGTAAAGCAAAAACATTACAGTAAAATGGAGTTAATGAAGTTTTTGTACGTTCTTCTTGTGCTGGCCCTCATCCGGAACATTATGCTTTATAAAACTTATCACTCGGTTCCGCTGTTAGAACTTAAGCGGCGGGCCCGCCAGCGCGACAAACGGGCCTCTGGGCTTTATAAGGTGGCGGCCTACGATTCAGTTTTAGACTTACTGCAATGGCTGTTCTGCGCTTCTGTTGGCGCGGTCCTGCTGATATGGTCGGCCCGCACCGATTGGTGGCTGGCAGCTGCCGTGGTAGTGGTTGCCGCTTGGCTTGTGGTTTGGGGAAAGTTTTCCGCGGATGGATGGGGCGGCGCCCTGGCGGGGCTGTTCGCGCCGTTTGACGAGTTAATCTTATCGATTTTTAGCCCGCTCCTTAGCCCTCTGGCCAAGCTCTTGGCTCCAGGCCGCCGTGCCCCAAGCCATACCGGCCTCTACGAAAAACGTGATGTCCTGGAGTTCATCAAACAGCAAAAAGACCAAACCGATAACCGGGTGCCGGAATCGGACCTTTTGATTGCTTTTAACGCCATGCAATTCGGCGACAAACAGGTGGGGCGGGTTATGACGCCGCGCCGCCAGGTCAAGCTGGTCAAAGGTAACGAACTGGCTGGCCCAATACTAACAGATGAGCTGCACAATACCGGTTTTTCCCGCTTTCCGGTAGTGGCTGATTCAGCCAAGGCCGCTTCGCCAAAAATCATCGGCACGCTATATCTAAGCCAGCTCATTGGTTATGACGGCAACGCCAAAGTTAAGGAACTAGCTGACAAAAATGTCTACTTCATCAACGAGGACAACAATTTGCGCCAGGCGCTCAACGCTTTTTTAAAAACCCATCACCATCTGCTAATCGTGGTGAACAGTTTTGAAGAAATGGTCGGTGTGCTCAGCCTGGAAGACGTACTGGAGCAAATCCTCGGCAAACAAATAGTCGACGAATTCGATAATTACGAAAACCTGCGGGCCGTGGCTGCCGATGCAGCCAAACACGACCATACCGATCACAAAGAAACTCACACTGAACCGCCCGCCGCACCAGCCTCGGTAAATTAAACCCTTGCCCAGTTTGGCAATTTTTCCTATACTTTCCCCAATTTGTCCTGGGATAAAAAGGAGAGTGGATGGCTATTACGTCCGAATATAGTTATGAAAGAGCAACGTCACCAAGAATAGGTACAATTGATCATTTAGAAGCCGCTACACAGATCGTTACTGAGAGCTCGGTTTCCACAGTTAGGCAATTACAAGAGGTTCTGCAAACGAATGACATCCCTGAATCTTTGGCTTACTTTATCTTTCAATATCAAGTACGCGAGACTCGTAGATATTGGACTCCGGAAAAGACGGCCGTCATTGATACGAGAGGTCTGTCTGGCTACGAACCTCATTGGCCCGATGTGCATGCTGAATATCACTATGATCCTCTTTTGTTCCGGAATTACATTAGGGCCTATGGCTATGGGCACCATATGCACATATCGCTAACCGACGGATTAGAACTCGACACCTCAGCGCCGCTTGAAGCGCACACATATTTTGGGAATACTCCCGAAGCTACAAATGTTCGTTCTTTTAGAAGCTCAGTAACCGATCCCAGATATGACGCGGTTCGTGATCCCTCTCTATTTGTTGATGTGCTTCAAAAAACCGTCGAAGACTTCAAAAGATATCTTCATTTGCGTGATTATCTTTGAGACCTGTTAATTTAAAGTTATTCAAGCTAAAATAACACCGATGGAACGAGTTTTAGCCCGTGATGTGAAACAGCACGCCGGCCAGCAGGTTATGGTGCAGGGTTGGCTGCATAAAAAACGGCTGATCGGCGGCATTAATTTTATAGTTTTGCGTGACCGCAGCGGTTTAATCCAAATAGTCGCCGATAAGGACGACCAAGTCGAGAAACTGCGCGGACTGCAGGTCGGCACAGTGCTGACGGTAGAAGGTCAGGTCAAAGAAGAACCGCGCGCTCCTGGCGGCGCCGAGCTGCATGACCCGCAAATCACTATTGAAGTTCCGGTAACCGACGAGCCGCCAATAGAAATCGATAAGCCACTCAGCCACAAGCCGGAAAACCTGGACACCTTATTTGACAACCGCCACCTCGGCCTGCGCAGCCCGCAGGAGCAGAAAGTTTTCAAAATCCGGGCGGCCTTACTGCGACAAATTCGCAGGTTTCTCTATGAAAATGAATTCGTAGAGATTAACACGCCCAAGTTGCTGGCCGGCGCGACCGAGGGCGGGGCAGAGGTATTTAAAACCGATTATTTTGGCAAAGAGGCCACCTTGGCCCAGAGCCCCCAACTTTATAAGCAGATGATGGTCGGGGCTTTTGAGCGCGTTTTTGAAATCGCGCCGGCCTTTAGGGCCGAACCGTCCGCCACCACTCGCCACATGAGCGAAGTCTACATGCTGGATATCGAGATGGGCTTCATCAACGGCCTGGATGACGTGATGGAAATGGTGCAGGACCTGACTTATAACGCTGTGACTGAGGTTTACAAAGACCACGCCGATGACCTCAAGGATTTGAAGGCGCCGGAGCTTGTGCTTAAAGAACAATTCCCGCGCTACACCGTCGCCGAGGTCCATAAATTATATTCAGAAGCCAACGATACAGATACGACCAACGAAAAAGACCTGATTCCGGACGAAGAAAAGTGGATCTGCGAGCACGCCAAAAAGGAGCAGGGGTGCGAAGCCGTTTTTGTGACTAATTTTCCCAAAGAAGCCATGAAGTTCTACCACAAGCTGGCCGACGACGGCACGGTTTTGTGGGCCGATTTACTGTTTCGAGGGCTGGAAATCGCTACCTGCCCGGTCCGCGAAAACCGCCACGAAGTTTTGGTAGAGCAAATGAAAGCCGCCGGCCTGGATCCGCAAAGCCCCGGCTATAAATACTTCCTAGAAGCCATGCGCTTCGGCTTGCCGATGCACGGCGGCTGCGGCTATGGCATTGACCGCCTGGTCGAAAAGACCATTGGCCTATCCAACGTCAAAGAAGCCACCCTATTCCCCCGCGACATCAACCGCCTCTCTCCTTAACATAAGCATTTTCAAAACCTAATGCTACTCTTGTCAACCCAGTTGGTTTATAATTTCTTACATGAATTACGAACAGTATCTTTCTGAGCTATCCGCGGTCAAAAGCCGAGAGGGTGAATTCGCGAACATAGAATTTTTAGATGATGCTCAGAAATTTAAGATTAAGGTTTATCTGAGTACTACCGAAAAAATTTTAAAGGATAACGAATACTTTTGGCAGGGAGGTCAAATAGATGTAGGATCCATCCAGCAATGTAATGCCTATTTAACAAACATTTTGAACAATGCAGCATCTCAACCTAGCATTCAGGATTATTGGAACAACTTTGACGCCCACTACAACGGGCTTATAGCCCACTTTACAAACTTTAGAGCTTGGAAAGCTTCAAAAACAGGTGCTAATCTAGAGCTATCTAACCTTAAAAGGTCTGCAGCGAGCACTCAGGAAAAGTTCACTGCTTTAGAGAGCAATATAGAAGCAGCACAAAGTGCTATTGAATACGTCGAGAATTTAACTGGAGCAAAAACACTTCCTGCTTACGCTTCAGTTTATGAAGAAGATGAAAAGGTTAATGATAAAGAAGTACGGAAATGGCAAAGATTCTTAGTGGTTTCTTATATTGCTTTGGGAGCTCTCATTGTCATGGCATTCTTCGTCAGCTTAGCTGATGTTCCAGTCATTGAATCTCATCTATCTTCTGATGTGAGAACGAAGTATGATGCTGGATTTCTAGCATTCAAAGCAATATTAATATTTATCGCCTACCAACTAGTTAGATATTTTTCTAGAAATCTATTTGCTCACAAACATATTGCATATATGAGTGGTCACCGGAAAAATATCCTAAACTCGTTGCAAGCAATACACTCCTCTGTTCAGAACCAGGATTTAAAAGATAAAATTCTCGCTATGGGTGCCGCATCAGCATTTAGTGCTGGCGAATCAGGATTTTTAACTACAAGAGAGGGCGCAGGCGAAGACGAAAGCATACTTAATAATGTACTTGGGGTAATTCAAAAGTAACCCTTAGAGAATACTTAACTTGTTAAGCTTTTCCGATGTTCATCGACCAAAGAACGCCATACTTATCATGCCATCGGCCGTAAATGTCCCCCCACCTTTGTTTTTCTGGCGGAACGTAAATCTGGCCCCCCTCGGATAATTTCTCGTAGACTTTTCTCATTTTGGCTTCGTCTTTTCCTACTAAGCTTATTTCAGTTTTGGTAGATTTATCCGAAGCGCCAGAACCATCGCTTGCCATTAGCTTTATGTCCCCGCCGCTTAGCTCCGAATGGATTATCCAGTCATTGTTCTCTCTGGTCTCGCCTTGCTCTTCATAAGTGTTCAAGGTGAGTTCGCCGCCAAACACACTCTTATAAAATTCCATTGCCTCGCGGCAATTGCCCTTAAAAGAAAGATAAACCACTAGCTCCATACCGACTCCTCCTAGAAAATTATACGCTCTAAATAACCGGGCGGAGAATATAATAATGAGATGAAAACCACACCAGCCGCAGGCGAGGTGGTGGGGAACAGTGAAGTCCAGCTTGTACCTATCCAACTCGATAGGGATGCCCAGCAGATATTTGAACTGGCTAACGAGGATGTAGCTCACATGCATTCATTTGACCTTGGCTCGGGCTATTTTTCTACTTTGGAATCAACCTTCAGACACATACAAGCAATGTGTGAGGCAGGCCTAGCATTATCGATTATGGCCTCCGGCCAGATGGCGGGCAACGTTTACATAACAGATTCGAATGCGCCAGAGCTAGCGACAATTAGCTACTGGGTAGCTAAAAGATACGCCAAGCGAGGCATCGGCACTGAAGCTGTAAGTCAAGCAGTTGACTTTGCTTTTTCAAATTTGGATAAGGAAGGTCTTCTCGCAAGGGTAGCCTTAAATAATGAATCATGTGTAT
>JAICWR010000017.1 GCA_025934715.1 Candidatus Saccharimonadota bacterium | reverse complement strand
GAATTACTTAACAAGTTAAGTATTTTGTAGTTCTAGCGCAGTGTCAATTGCCATTGGCAAGTCGTCCAAAGTGTCGTATTGGTCCAATTGGCTTCGTTTTATCCAAGCGAAATCCGTATGCTCCCGATCGAGCTTTAATTCTGGACGATCCCCCTTTATCGAGACAAGGCATGGAAAAACGATGTATGCCCGCTTTTCCATTGGATTCCGAACCGTATAAGACTGGCCGACTAGAATTTGGTCAGCGCTGACCTTCAAGCCCAATTCTTCCCAGACTTCTTGTCGGACAATTTCTTTCACTGGCTTATTCTCATCTATAAATCCGTTGACCGTCGACCAGTAGCCCTCGGCATCCGCCAGCCCATAGCCTCGTTTGGCTAATAATATCTTTCCCTCACTCATAATGGTGCACATAACTATAGGCGCGGTATCAGCGTTTGTATAATCCACTGCTCTGCCTTGATAGACCCCAAATCTCCTTAGAGCATTTTCAATAAATTCAGGGAGTTCAGATTCTTCTATGCCCGCTGTGATCTTATAAGTCATGTTCAAATTATATGCCATAGTTTTGCTAGTGTCGGCAGCGAGCCCGTTCAAGCGGCAAATCTGAAAAAAAGTTGGTCAAGCGAGCCATAACTTTAAAACTAAACCATCCATGCCCCAGCGGAGCCGGGCCGGTAGTAATTTATGGTCTCGTCCAATTTTGCAAATCGGGGCGCTAGCGACCGTTTGCAAAATTGAGAGGAGCAACATAGCGCTAAGCCGAAGCTTTTGCCAAACTTGGCAAAACGAGGCAGGCGCGTAAGTTGCGACGAGGCGGGCGGTTTTAGCCGGTGGGCGCTGCGCCGAGCGTAGCCATAATAGTCATGGTTTTACCGCCGCGCACTACCGTCAGTATGACGCTGTCGCCTACCTTGAACTGGCTGAGGGCAGCCGTCAGGCTGGTGCTTTGGTCGATAGTCGTATTGTTAACTTTGGTGATCACATCGTGGTTCTGCAATCCGGCGTTGACGGCCGGCGAGCCCGGCACGACCGCCGGCTGGTTATCATCCGACAAGATATAAGCCCCGCGGTTGACAGACAAGTTGAATTCCTGCGCTAAGTCGTTCGTTAACGACACGTAGCGAACGCCTAAGTACGGCTGCTTGAGCTGGCCGCTGGACAGTACGCTGGATATCAGAGCTTTGACGTCGTTGATCGGCTGGGCGAAACCGATGTTCTGGGCGTCGGAGGCCACAGCCGTATTGATGCCGATGACCTCGCCATCGATGTTCACTAGCGGGCCGCCGGAATTACCCTCATTTATAGCGGCATCGGTTTGGAACAGGTCGGTCAGATTTTCCGAAGCCTGCTGGTCGCTCTGGTCGCCGGCCGTCACATCGCGGCCAAAACCGGAGATAATACCGGTTGTGACCGTATTTTGGAACTGGCCAAGGGCGTTACCGATGGCGATCACTTCGTCGCCGACTTGCATTTTAGAAGAGTCACCAAGCGACACGGGCACTAGTTTTTTAGCTTTGAGGTTGCCGATTTTAAGGAAAGCGATGTCTTGGGGGCTGGAATCACTGGTGCGGCCGATCACCTGCACATTGTTATAGGTGGTGCCGTCGGCCAAAGTGACACTAACTGAAGTGGTGCCGGAAGGCACCACGTGGCGGTTAGTCACAATAATCCCGTCAGCGCTGATGATAAAACCAGTTCCGGCGCTTTGGGTCTGCTGGGTTTGGGGAAAACTAAAGCCGAAGATATCCGGGACTGATTGGGTGCTTTGGCCAGTGACGTTAACGCTAACTACGCTTTGGCCTATAGTTTTAGCGATTGAAGAGATTAATTGGCTCTCATTGGAGATATATTGTTTTTGGGCGGCTGTGGTGGCAGGCAAGATAGTCCGGCCATGGTTATAAACGTAAGCGCCTAGATAGCCACCACCAAAGCCCACCAGCAGGCAAGCCGCCAAAGCCGCCAGCGCTATGCCCAGCCCGCGCCGCCGCCCGCCGGGACGCATGCCGGCGCCCTTTTGCCGCAGGCCGTCCGCCCTAGCTCTCAGCGCCTCATAATTAATTATCGGCTGGCTGGCCCGGGTAGAATAGGTGCCGGGCTGAACCTTAGTGGGCTTAAGTGGTTTGTCTTTAGTTTCTGCCATAATAAGATTTATTTTAGGCACCAAACTGAATTTTGGCTGTGAAAAAGAAAAATAAACCTACAAAGTGCTGCCGGTCCAATTTGAAAACACGATGATGACGAATAATATGGCTAGCATGATGCCAAGCATTTGTTTTTGCAGGCTGGCGGACAAACGGTCGGTGGCATCGAGGTAATATATCCCGGCTAGCCCGTAGCCGATAGTTGTCAAAATAATGATTATTTGGGCGACGGTTCCGTAAAACAGTAACCAATGCGCCAGCACAAAGGCCAAACTGGCCGAAAAATAGGCCCAGATATGGGCCAGCAGCGGCCCGTGTGTCTCTTCAAACGAAGTCAGGTAATGCCGGGCTGATAAGTAGGTGACTAGCCAAGTGCCGGCCACCAGACCAACTATGGAGCTGTCGCCGAATTTCAGATACAACAGGCTAAGGCCCAGCAGCTGGCCGGCCATGGCCTGGGCCGACACGCTCAGCACGTCGTAGCGGGGCTTAAGCCAGATTATCCAGCCGCCGTAAAGCAGCGCCCAGAACAGCTGCCACCAGCCGGAGCTAGTGCTGGCCATGAACAGCACTAACGAAACCGCCACCATGATGTCCAGGCCGTTGCTGACAAGGTTGGCCAGCCAATACCTCGGCCGGACGGCAAACATCCGCCACTTGCTAAGGAAAATCAAAAATATGGCCACCGCCACAAAATCGACCCGCACTAATATGTAGGCCAAAATTGGTAACAGGCCGTTCAAAGCCAGATAAAACAGATGGGAAAAGCCGCGGACCGGCTTAATCCGGAAGGCTACTGCTCGCATTACTGCCTAGGATTATAACAAATTTCACCCCTTGCGGCGGATTGATGCCAAACTGGGACGGCACCCGGCCGACTGCTGTCACCCCCAGGCGCGACTCCAAATAATTAAGAGTGTATTTGTCCTGCGAGCCGGATAAGTTTACCAATATGGGCTCTGACGGGCTGGTGATGTTCGGCGCGCTGTCGACCTTTCGGATATTGTAGCCGTATTGTTTAAGCTGACCGGCTTCAGCCGTCGCCAGCCCGGCAGTGCCGGTGGCGTTATAGATCGCAATCGGGGCATTCTCTTTCTTTATATAAGGGTCTGGCAATCTGGAACGCAGGAATACATGGATTGCGGAGTAGTTCCCGACCCCGGCCAGCGGCTCGACCGCCGAGGTCGCCGAAGACCCCCGGAACTCAGTCCCCGTGGTTAGCAGCTGGTTGGGCGGCGTCACCATGTCCAAAGACTTGATAGAAGAAGACGGGATAGTTGACAGCTGGTGGTAAAGGCAGCGCACATCAGTGCTCGAGAAATCAGTGAAGACATTATTACCCAGGCTGCTCAACAGCCCTGATATTTTCAACGGGTTGGCGAAAGTCCCGGCAGACAGGGCCTTTTGTTTAATTGCCGATATCAACAGGCGCTGGCGCTCGCCACGGGCAAAGTCGCTAGATGTTTCCCGGGAGCGGGCGTATAGCAGGGCTTGGTCGCCGTCCATATGCTGGACTCCTTTGACGGCGATCACCGGATTATTATGGTTTTCCCAGGCGATCGTCGGATCATATAGGGTCTCTGGGACATTGACAGTCACTCCGCCAAGGGCATCGACCGTCTGTTTAAATGCCTCGAAATTCAGGAGTACATGATAATGGATCGGGACACCGTCGAGCACCGGCTGCAGCGTTTTATCCAGTAGCGTCAAGCCGTCGCTTTTTTGCCCCAGAGCAGTTTTGGAGCGCGAAGCCGCAAGCCCGTCGGGGTAGGCGGCGTTTATCTTGTCGTAGCCGACCCCAGGTATGTTCACCCATAAGTCGCGGGGGATGGATAGCAATACAGAACTATCGTTTATGGGATCAATGCTGGCAAGCAAGATCGTGTCAGTCAGGTTTGGACCATCGTGGCCCGGCCCGCCGATGCCTAGCAATAGGATATTGATGCGGCTGTCGCCTTCGTGATGCAACTGGCTGACATCAACATTATCCGTACAGATGGCAGCGGCCCGGCCGCCGCCGGCCAGCACCCGTTTTTGGGTGGTATAAAGCTTATACCCAAAGTAGCCGCCGGCGGCCAGTACCAAGACGGTGAAAGCCATAGCCGTTTTCTTTAGTCGCCGTTTGAGTTTAGCGTGGCGCTGCCAAAACCGCAGCTTGCGTTTACGCTCGCGGATATCGTCGAGAATGATAGGCTCATCCAGCAGATGGGCTTCCTCGGCTTCTGACTGATCGAGCTGGTGGGCTGGCATAGCCTCGCGCTGAGGGTGGAACCCATCAGTCCGCAGCCTAAAATTATCGAGGGTGGGTGTGGGTGTCGGCGCCTGGCGATTAGGCTGATAGGAGGAATGCGTAGGAAAACCGATAGTTCGCCCGCTCTGCACTATTCCATCTATCGAGCCGGTGTTTTGCCGGCCTTTCCGCCCCTTATGTTTTTCCATTACGTACCCTCAAGTATATCAGATTGAACCGCCCCTCCAACCTGTGATTTCTTATGTTTATATATATGATGCATATATAATGTGTTTTGACGATGGATATCATACCGCCCAGGTCGCAACCGCCGCCTGCTTCTTCATTGCCGGAGCCGGCTAGCCAAAACCCCTCCAATTATACCCAGCCCGCTGGCAGGGGCGGCCGCAATTGGCGCGGCGCCTTGTCCACCATCGGGCTTTTCTTATCAGCCTTTATCATCGCCATCTTATTAAACACTTTCGTAATCCAAAGCTACCAAGTGGACGGCGAAAGCATGGAGCCGACGCTTAATAACAATGACCGTTTGATAGTCAATAAAGTCCCGCGCACCATCTCAAGGATCGATGGCCACCAATACGTGCCGCAGCGGGGCGACATCATAATATTCAACGAAGACGGCTTGCCTGGTTTCGTGGGGACCAAACAGCTGATTAAGCGGGTGATCGGGCTGCCCGGCGACCATGTGGTGGTGGCGAACGGTAAAATAACCATTTATAACCAGCAGCGCCCCGGCGGCTTTAATCCCGACACCAGCACTGGCTACCGAATCACCGCGCCAACCACAATTGGCAACGTGGACTTAACTTTGCAGAACAACCAGCTGTTCGTTTGTGGCGACAACCGCGGAAATAGCGAAGATTCGCGGTATTTTGGGCCGATTAACACAAACCAGGTTGTGGCCAAATTGATGTTCAGGATTTTGCCGCTCAATAATGCCAAGGGCTTTTGAGTAAGCTTGTTATCCGATTTGACAAATTAGACTATTTAGAGCCCTGATTGGATTTTGCTAACGATCTCATTTAAGTGTTCGGGCGAATCGAAGCGTAAAACTAATTGTCCGCCTTTGGCCGTGTGCTTTATTTGGACTTTGGTACCTAGTTTTTTGCCCAAATCGTCAGTCAGTAGTGACTCATTGGCAGTTCGGCCCTGGGCAGTTTCAACGTCTGCGCCTTCTTTGGTGGCCGCCGCAAACTGTTCAGCCTGGCGGACGGTCCAGCCGTTGTTTAAAATACTACTCAATAATTCTTCTTGCTTATCGGGTAGCTGCTTGAGCGACAGTATCGCCCTAGCGTGCCCTTCGCTTATCTTGCCTTGCCTGAGTGCTTCCCGGGCACTGTCCGGTAACTGTAGTAGCCGGGTTAAATTACTAATGGTCGAGGGCGCTTTGCCGAGCTTTTTAGCAATGTCGTCTAACGCTAAATTAAATTGCTGTTGTAATTTATAAACGCTTAAAGCCTGTTCTAGCGGCGACAGGTCAACACGCTGGATATTCTCTATCAGTGACAGCTCTATCTGCTCCAGCTCCTTAAGTGAACGGACTATGGCTGGCACATGGGTCTGCTCCGCCAGCCCGGCTGCCCGCCACCTGCGCTCACCGGCGACTATCCGGTAGGTGTTCCCATGCCTAGTCACTATCAATGGTTGCAGGATTCCGTGCTGTTTGATCGAACTGGCCAACTCATTTAATGCTTGTTCATCGAACTCGCGGCGCGGCTGGTCGGGGTTTGGCACAATATCGCTTATGAGTAATTTCTGTACCCGCTCGTTGCTTTCTTGCAGAATCGACCGGTCGAGGTCGTCAGAAAGCAGTGCTCCCAGCCCCCGGCCTAAGGATGGTTTTTGCGCGCTCATACTTATATTATACAGTTCTTTTTTCGACTTCTTTGGCCAGTGACTTGTAAGCCCGGGCGCCTTTGCTCCACTTATCGTGTTCGCTGATTGTCTTTCCGAAACTGGGAGCTTCTGCTAAGCGGACGTTTCGTGGTACCACTGTCTCGAATAATTTAGGTCCGAAGTGGTTATGCAGTTCGCCTCTCACTTGGCCGGCCAAGGAGTTGCGGCTATCGTAAAGGGTTATCAGCACGCCTAAAATGTCCAGTCCGGGGTTTAGGGCTTGGCGGACTTGCTGGATGACATTAAGCAGCTGGCTCAAGCCCTCCAGCGCGTAGTATTCGGCCTGCACCGGAATCAGCACGCTGTTGGCGGCCGCCAGGGCGTTAACAGTTAAAAGGCCTAGGCTCGGCGGGCAGTCAATCAGGACGTAGTCATAATCAGCTGCCGCCAGGGCGGCACGCAGCATCAGTTCCCGGTTCGGCTGGCCGACCAGTTCGACCTCGGCGCCGGCCAAATCGGCATTGCTGGGCAACAAAAACAATTTCGAATTGATTTTGAGGGTTGTGCTGCTTAGGTCGGCCCGCGAAAACAGCACGTCGTACAATGTTAATTTCAGGGCCTGTTTATTAAGCCCCAGCCCGCTGGAGCTGTTGCCCTGGGGGTCCGCGTCGACAATCAGCACCCGGTGGCCGGATTTGGCTAAGTAGGCGCCGAGATTGAGAGAAGTGGTGGTTTTGCCCACTCCGCCTTTCTGGTTCAATACGGCAATGATATTTTTGGCCATTTTTATGTCTTCCCTATCTCCTAAAGGTTATCACGGCTGGCCACGCTTGGTAAACCTAACTTGCTTAAGCTTGGAAATTTAAGGATAATTGCCCGTATGATGGATGATATCAGGCCGCCGCGGCAGGATCTGCAACGGCGCGACTATACGGCGCCCGTCCGGCGTCCGGCGCCGCATCCGGAGCAGCCAGCGCGCCAGCCTGCGCAGCCTCATGCCACGCCGGTCCAATCTTATCCAACCGCTCAGTACCATCGGCCGGAACCGGAGCCTGCTTACCACCAGCCACCTGCCCACCAGCCTCCCCGGAACCAACACCACCACGCTAGCACTCGTGCACCAAAGCGGCTGGGCCGGCGCTACGCCGTTATTGCCGCAATATTAATAGTGGCAGCCGGCGTGTTTACCGCCGGTTACATCTTCAAATCCAAAACACCTGATAAAACTTTACCGTCGGCGGTCGTTGCTAAGGCTAATTTCATTGTCTTCTTCCCTTCGCCTATGCCATCGGGCTATATTTATGTGAGCAAAACGGCAACTTACCAGATTGGGGACATTTTTTACCGGTTCGCCAATGGATCCAAAAGCGTGACTGTCCGGGAGGAGCCGCTGCCGTCCAAAAAGCCGAACTTGACCCTCTATAAGGGTTATACAATCTTCAACTCCAAAATTGGCCAGGCGGCTATGGGCGCGAGTTTCGGCCAGCCGGTAGCGGTAGTGGTCACCCCGACCACTATTATCACTTTAAACACCGGCGGCGGCGTGGCGCCCAAGGACCTCAAGACCGCCATCGATAACTTGCATAATATCGGCTCCAGCAGCCAGGGCGTTTCCAATGGATGACGATATGCGGCGCCGCTACCGGCGGGATTACACCGGTGAAATGATTAAGCCGCCCCGGCCGCAGGCTGCTGCCCAGCCCGGCCGCCCGGCACCCAACCCCTCCATACCTCCAGCTCATCACCCCTCTCCCGGCCACCACGCTGCCGCCCATCCGCCGGTAAAAAGCCGGCGCAGGCGGCGGCCACTTATAGCCGCTCTGCTGGTTTTGCTGATTGCCGCCGCGGGCGGGGGCGGTTATTGGTACCGTTCCAACCGGTTGGCCTCGCCCGTACCCGATGATGTGAGGGCCTCGGTCAATTTTCCGATCCTCTATCCAAGCCAGCTGCCATCTGGTTACCGCCTCGATGATTCTTCTTTTTCCACCTCCGGCGGGGTGGTCTTGTACTCGGCGGTTAATCCGGCCGGCACTAAGATCGCCTTCACTGACCAGCAACGCCCGTCTAACTTCAATTTTAATAATTTTTATAAACAAGGCCTGAGCAACTCCACCACTTTTGACACCCCGCTCGGCCAAGCCGCCCTAGGTACGGCTAACGGCCGCCCTCTGGGGAGCCTAGTCTCTGATAACAGCTGGGTGCTGGTCAGCTCCGCTTCTAAATCAGTCCAATCCGACGACCTAAGACTGGTCCTAAATAGCCTTAAGGTTTCTAGCCGTTAATTAAGGGCTGTTAACACCAATCTGGGCGAGAGTCGCGGTGTTAGAAGCACTCGCGGCGCCCCAAATCGGGAAAATATAGAGGTTTTTAGCACTACTGCTGACTACAGTGGCGGCGCTGGTCGAATTTATTGGCAGCGAGGTCAGGCCCGAGGCGGCTGTCCCGCCCTGGATCGCCAGTACGCCGCCCGCCTGCATGCTGGTCGTCGAGAAACAGTTTATATCCATATTTATCTGGAAATAGTTATTGCTGGCCGAGGTGACTGAGAGCGCCGGCGAGACCGTGCCAATTAACACGTCATTGGAGGCGATGCTGGAATCGGTTCCATAGTAAACGCCAAACTGTATATTGGTCGCGCTGGCCTGCGAAGAGAAGTATCCATTAGCCGCCAGCCTAATAACCTTTCCGGCTTGGCAATAATTAGCGGGGATGGAAGCGGCCGTGCTGAAAGCCACACAAGCACTGGAACAGTTACTGACCGCCGATGACTGGGAGGTGTTTGAATACAGCAACCCGGCGCAGTTTTGCCAGGCTCCGTCCACATAGCACCGAAACACATGGGTGGTGGCATTGTAATACATCGCCCCGTTAACCCCAGTTGGGTCTGCGGAGCTGCCCGTCCGGTTATCCAACACCAGTATCGATACGGACGATTCTCCGGTCGAGCCAGCCCCAACCACTACTTGGTTAGCGCTTGTATCAACGGACAGCACATTGGCCGATCCGGTGGTTTGGACCTGGAAGGCTGAGGCAGATGCCGTAGAAGGCTTAACCAACAAGTTGCCGCTGTAGCCAACTTTGTCAACCAGAGTGCCGCTGCCGTCCAGCAGCTGCATAATGTCTCCGGTACCGGTGGGAAAGGCCTGCAGGGTGCCAGCAACTGAACCGCTAGTGGCAGCCTGGATGTTAAAGTTACCCTGTTGAGTGACCGTGGAATTTGATATCACCGAAGAGCTGGAAAAAGCTGCGACTAGCGCCCCGACGGTCATTGAAGAAGATGACCCAGTGGTGGCTGTCGGCTGGGTGGTGGCGCTGACACTCGTGTTGTATAAGCCGACACGGTTGGTCAATGAGCCTGACAGATAGGTGAAGCCAGCACTACCACCACTCGAGAAAGTGCCACCGGCTCCGTAACCAACATAGAGGTCCTTGCTGCTTTGGGGGGTCAGGCTGGGGAAGGTCATCGTAGTGGTTGCAGAGCTGTTGAACTGGGTGTTACTGGCGTCCACCACCCAAGATCCAGTCGTGCTGCCAGTGGTGAATTCCATAGCCGCCAATTCGTTCGGGTTACCCTGCGACCCACTAAATGTAGCTGTTAAAGTGCAGGCGCCGGTACTCGCAACAACACCCTTATACATATCAATGGCTGAGGTATCAGCTCCGGAACCGGCTGTCGATCCGGAAACCTTGGAGAATGTGATGCCGCAACCAGTGACGCCAGTGGTTTGCACGCCGTTACGCGGGCTTGAGAAAAGCACAATCAGGTCATTGAGGTTGGTTGGCGAGACGCTTAGCGTGGAGATGTTGTTGCCACTGCTTTTCCAACTGTTCACGAAGGATATAGCTACACTCGTAACCTGGTTCGCGCACGATGAGAACACCAGTTGCTGGGCGTCACTGGGGCTGGCCGCCAAACACTGGCCGACCGCGGCTTGAGCCGAAGGAAGTTTAAGTATGTAACTGGTTCCGGGGGTAGATGGAGCTGTAAGCGTTATTGTGTTGCTGTTCCCGCTAGCGCTGAAGACAAGTGTCCCAGCTGTGACATTAGACGTACCTAATGTTACTGATCCAGTCGAACCATTCACAGCCATGACATTATTGCCGGAGCCATCCTTAACTTGCAGCGCGTCGGCGGTGCCGCTGCTGGCCGCTTGCAACACGCCGGCCACGGTACCGCTGGTGGCCGCCTGCACATCAAAGTTAGCTTGTTGGACAGCCGTAGAGTTAACAATTACAGAGGTACCCGCATACGCCTGGATAAGCGCGGCTATGGAGTTATAGCTGCCGGAAGTGTTTTGTGAAGCTGTTGGCGAGTACGTTGTGCCGCTGGTTGTGCTAGTGTCGTAAGCGATGTATTTTGATAGGCTGGTCGGCAGATATGTGAAGCCGCTAGTAGTTCCCGCACTCATTGTATTGGCGCCCCAGGCATAGCCAGAATATAGCTCGGATGACCCGGTTGGCACAAGGCTGGGATAGTTAATTGTTGCTGAAGTACCGTTTGTGGTACCGCTGGTGTCAATCGCCCATGTTCCGCCGGTGCTACCCATTGAATACTCGGCGGCATTAATATCATTAGTCCCCGCAGCCGACGAATAATTGACTGTGATTGTCCCAGCTCCGGCCGTGGTTACTACACCGCGCCACATCTCGACGTTTCCGCCTGTTACCCCTGTATTACTGGTTACTTTTGTCCAGTTGGTAACTCCCCCGTTTTGTACGCTGTTTATGCTTACGTTGTTGGTAGAATGTGAAAATAGTACTAAGAGATTACCTATGCTGGCTGGGGAATCAGAGATAGTCGTGACCGAGGTACCACTATTGCCCCATGAGTTTTTATATGTGATTGAGGCTGCCGAAACCTGGGTGGCGCAGGAAGCGAAAATCAGCTGGTTGGCGTCGCTGGGGCTGGTGCCTAGGCACAGGCCAGCCGTTGGAGTGTTATTTGGTAGTTTCAGGGAATAGGTACTGGCTATGGATGTAGGTGCCAGGATTGAAATCGTATTGCTGTCACCAGAATCGGCGAATGTAATCTTACCAGACAGATGCATTGCGTCGCCCAGTGTTACCTGGTTGCCGGATGTATCAACCCCCAAAACACTAAAGTTGCTGCCATTTAAAATCCTGAATGCAGACGTAGAGGCCGCCGGTTGAATAGTCACATTGCCTGTTGAGCCAACAGTTAAAACATTGTTCGCGCCGCTATCGCGTAGATCCAGTATGTCAGCCGTGCCGCCGCTGGCGGCCTGCAGCACCCCGGCCACGGTGCCGCTGCTGGCCGCTTGGACGTAGAAGTTGGCTTTCTGCAGCGAGGTTGTGTTGTTAATCGCCGAGCTGGTCACAAATGCGGTTAGGATCGCCGCCACTGTGTTTGACTGGCCGGAAGAGTTTTGGTTAGCTGTCGGCTGGTATGAAGTGTTAGCTGCCAGTGAAGTATTATAGGTGATCATATTGTGCTGGGTGCTGGTCTGGATGTAGTTGAAGCCGGTGGTGCTACCGGACGTGGCCGGAGCGTTCTGGACCTGCGCGTAGCCTACATATAGTTCCGACCCGTTAACCGCTGTCATATTGGGGTATGTGACTGTAGTAGAAGAGGTGCTGTTCAATTGCGATGCGGAGCTCTCGATACCCCACGAAGTGCTGGCGTTAACTCCGGCAGCCGTGAATTCAGTGGCGGTAATCTCCTCAGCGCCCGGCGAAGATGAATAAGTGACAGTGATGTTCGAGCTACCGGTTGTAGTTACCGTTCCGGCCCACATTTCCACTCTGTTCACGGTGCCATTACCATTATTGGCGATGATTTTATTCCACGTGGTGACGCCGCCGCCGAAAACGCTGCTGACGGTGACGCCGCTGGTGGGAATCTGAGTGGTCAGCACCATTTCATCACCGGCCGTGCTTGGCGAAACAGTCACTACATTGGTGTTGTTGGCGTCCCATTCATGGACTTCCTGGATACTGGCATTGTTGTTGGAACAGCTGGCAAAGATCAATTGGCTGGCGTTGCCACTGCTGGTTTCTATACACAGCCCCCCAGCTGGCGCCACCGTCGGCAGCGTCAGGGTATAGTCGCTGTTAGTGCCTGTACTGTTAAGGGTGATGCCGTGGCTTCCAGTGCTGTTTTGGAACAGCAATGTGCCGTTTAAATTATTCGATTGCCCCAGAACAGCCCAATTATTGGACGTATCTACTCCGAATACCTGCTTAGAAGTGCTGTTTTGGACCGCCACGCTGCCGTTATTACTAATGCTAAATACATCACTGCCGGACTTTTGCAGTTCTAAAATGTTGCCGCTCGCCCCGGTTTTATTAATAAATATCGAACTGTTTGTCGAACTGTCTGCCTGCACGGATGATGGAGCAAAGTTAACAAATGTACCGGTAGCACCGCAGGCTCCGAAGGTAAGCTGACCAATCGTACTACCATCATTCTGCAGACATTGTCCCAAAGCAGGTCCCGTCGTTGGAAGTATCAACGAATAAGATGCGCCTATACTTGCCGCGGCTAAAGATATCGTCGTATTACTGGCGTTAGTGGTGCTAAACACAATTTTTCCATTGACTCCGCCGGTACCGGCGGCTCCCAGAACCACCTGGTTCCCAGAAGTATCAACTGTAAACACCGCTTTACTGCTGGCGGCGTTTTGGACCTGGAAGAAAGTCGCCGAGTCGTGGGTGGCCGTCGGTTTAAACAGTGTCTGTCCATTATTGCCAACGCTTAGGACGGTTGTGCTGTTTTTTAGATCCAGCAAATCGGCCGTCTGGCCGCTGGCGCCGCTAATCGCGGCGCCGACGCTGCTAGTCGAAGCGCTAAGGATATTAAAGTTAGCCGTCTGGGGCCCACCCGCGCTGTTTTGAATAAAATCAGTGCCCGTGGTGCTTTCAAAGCCGCAGGCGCTGGCTGCTTGCAGACAAACCGTACCGGTAGCATCCGGCAAAGTTATTGATGGGTTGTTGGCGACGGTATTGAACGCCAGGACGCCGCGGTTACCGCTGCCGTCAGTTTTAGCCAGTTTGCCGGCTACGAAACTGTACGGCAGAGCTGTCAGCGAGATGCTGTGGCCGCCATTTTGCATTTCGCCGTCCCAATCGCCAGACGTTGGCGCGCCGGCCATCGTACCATTGGTGGTCAGGTTCATAGTCAGCCATAGCGGCTGGTCCCAATTGATGGTCGACGGAAAGGAGATCACGCTACCAAGGTTGACGCTAAAGTAACCGTTTATAACCGTCACGCCGTGGCCGGCGGCGTTGGTTCGGGTCTCTTCCCACAAACAGGCGCCCGTGCAAGTTCCGACTGTGCCCGTAGTGCTGTCGGCGTTATAGATCTTGAAGTCGATGTTGTAGTTGCCATCAGGTAGCACCGCGCCGCTGCTGCTCAGCAGTCTGGCCTGGAAATTCAAATTACTGCTGGTCGCCGCCTGAGCCGGCCGGCTAATAACAAAAAGCACACTAGCGCTAAAAATGCCTAATATGATCATCGCCCTTATTGCGGGCTTGAGTGTAGTTTCGGTGCGGCGGCGAAGCGCGCAGTGAGGTGTATTTAGATACTCCGAGTGAGCACTGGAGCCGGCAAGCCGAAAATGCACCAAGAGTTTTGTCGCTTTTGGCGGCTTAGCCGTCAATAACGACAAAACGGCCCGCAATAAGGGGGCCATAAGCCATATATTGACCGCGCGTACGCGCGCGTGGAGGCCGTTTTGCATTTTTCTAAGGTGTTTTTGTGTTTATTTTGGCTTTTTGTTTTGGGAAGCCTACTAAC
This sequence comes from Candidatus Saccharimonadota bacterium, assembly GCA_025934715.1. Taxonomy (GTDB): domain Bacteria; phylum Patescibacteriota; class Saccharimonadia; order Saccharimonadales; family UBA10212; genus JAIFWC01. Next base: position 3,811 of record JAICWR010000017.1, on the reverse strand, counting down.
AGGTTACGCTTATCTGTTGGCCAAAGTCAATAAAAAAAGCCCGCAGTTTTCCACACACACTCGCCTGCGGCGAGCCATTTACTATTCACTGTTTACCGTTCACAGACAAAGGGTAAATCGGTCACGGTAAACGTACGGTAAACTGTAAACCGAAAACGGTAAACTAGCCGATTTGCTTAATGCGGATGAGGGCATGCCGCTGGCGGTGGCCGCGGACTTTACGGACCCGCTTTTTAGCTTTGTAGCGGATAGCCACCACTTTATCGGCTTTGACTGATTGTTCAAGGATGTCAGCGGTAACTTTCACCCCTGATACGGTCGGGGCACCAACAGATATATTATCGCCGTCAATCACCATTAATGCCTCAAAAACAGTACTCTGCTGGGCAGGATTAAGCAGTTCTATCTCTAATTCTTCGCCCTCAGCCACCAAGTATTGGTGGCCGCCGGTCATGATAACAGCCTTCTTGCCGGTTTTTAGGGCCGACTTAGTTTGGGCTTTCGGTTTCTTTACTGCTGCTTGGGCCATAAGTAACTAGCCTAACAGATTATGCCACCCCTGTAAAGGGCGCTCTATCTTCCCAAAAAAGAGTGCGTTACGCGCCGGGCCGCTTCCCGCCCTCAGGACAAGCGACTCGGGCTGCACTACGCTGGACCCTCTTTTTTGGAAAGTACTTTGCTTAACTATTTATGGCGGGAGAGGTGGATTTCGAGGGGGTGAGCGGCGATTTTGGCGGCTTCGGCGTGGTCGGCTTTCCCTGTTAGCTCGCCAGTAGCCAGGGTCTCGGCATAAATTGTGTCTTTGAACTGTCTAAGAGCCTCATTAACCTCTTTGGAAGAGCTGTCCAGGCGCAGCTGGATCCGATCATCAACGTTAAAGCCGGCGTTCTTACGGGCGTTTTGGATAAGCCTAATGAGGTCGCGGGCCAGGCCCTCAGTCTTGAGCTCATCTGTTAAATCGGTATCCACCAAGAGGCTGGCTTCCCCGCCGGATTGGTTGATCAACTCCTTAACGTTCAGCTCATCGGCTATGGTCTGCTGGATTTCCGGGCTTAGCTCAACGCCCTTCACGACTGCCTGCCCTAAAGGCTGGCGGACTTTGACACCGGCCGCCGCCCGTTGGGCTAAGCCTTCCGTGATTAAAGTCCGGGCAATCGCCATGTTTTCTAGCATTATGCGGCTAGTATCTGACGGCTTATTAACAGATGGCCAATCGCTCAAGTGGACTGATTCGGCTAAAGCCGAACCCCGCGCCATTTCGCGCCAAATATAGTCACTTAGAAAGGGCGCGAATGGCGCCAGCAGCTGGCAGGTCCGCAGGACAACGTAGTGCAGAGTTTCGTAAGCTGATTTTTTATCCTCATCGTCTTCGCTCTTCCAGAACCGGCGCCTGGAGCGGCGGACATACCAATTAGAGATGTCATCCAATAGCTCAGCTATCGGCCTGGAGCCCTTATCGAGCCGGTACTCTTCCATGCCGGCGCTCACCTCTGCTATAGCCTGGTCCAGCCGCGCCAGCATCCACTGGTCCAACAGGTTAGCGCTTTCGGGCGCTTGGAGTGGTTTAGCCGGCTTGAACTTATCGACATCGGCGTAAAGCTTATAAAAGCTATAGATGTTATGCAAGCTCATGAACACCTGCCGCTGGGTGTCACGCAGAAAATCAACACTAAAACGGGTGTCTTCGCCGTTCATCAGGGGCGAGCTGGCCATGAAGTAGCGCATGGTGTCGACTCCGTACTGGCTGAATACCTCGTCCATCGGCGCGTAGTTCTTCTTGCGTTTGCTCAGTTTCTCACCGTCAGCGGCCACTATCCAGCCGCTGCAGATAGCATTCAGGAAAGCCGGCTTGTCAAACAGAGCCGTGGCCAAAGTGTGCAAGGTGTAGAACCAGCCCCGGGTCTGGTCGATGGCCTCGGCGATGAAGCTGGCAGGATAGCCCTTTTCCCACTCCTTAGCGTTTTCAAAGGGGTAATGGTCTTGGGCATAGGGCATGCTGCCGGACTCAAACCACACGTCAAACACTTCCGGCACCCTCTTAGCAATCTTGCCGCTATCGGTTCTGATTTCGACCTCATCTATGAACGGCCGGTGCAGGTCGCCGACTTTAGCTGGATCGACTGCCTTCTCTTTAAGCTCTTTGACCGAGCCGATGACCGTCACTTCCCCATCGTCGTCCACCCATATCGGCAGTGGCGCACCCCAGAAGCGGTTGCGCGAAATCCCCCAGTCGCGGGCGTTTTCCAGCCAGTTCCCAAACCGGCCGGTTTGGATATGTCGGGGCGTCCAGTTTATTTGCATATTGTTGCCGACCAGCGCATCTTTGAACTCCGTCACGCGCACCAGCCAGTTGTCGGTGGCGTAGTACAAAAGCGGCGTGTCGCAGCGCCAGCAGAAAGGATAGGTGTGCTTGAAAGTCTCGGCGGCGTAAACCAGGTTCTTATGGGTTAGATGGGAAATAATCGGTTCGTCGGCCTCTTTGAAGAACTTGCCGGCGATTTCCTCGGCCAGCCCCTGGTCGGTCACCACCTGCCCGTTTTCGTCAACCGTGATAAATACTGGCAGGTTATACTCTTTGGCCAGGTTGAGGTCGTCTTCGCCGAAGGCCGGCGCCACGTGCAGGACGCCGCTGCCCTCTTCGACGCTGACGAATTCGGCCGTCCAAACCTTGTATAAATCAGGGTTGGACGCGCCTCTATCTTTGAGCTCGAACAGCGGCTCGTACTCCAGCCCCGCTAGTTCTTGTCCGGTAACTTCTTTCTCGATGTGGTAGTCATCAACGTCTAGAGCTTCCAGCCGGTCGCGGGCCACCACCAAGATTTCTTCTTTGCCGTCATCGTCCTTGAGGCGGACATAAACATATTGGGCCTCTGGATGGACGGCGATGGCGGCGTTGCCGGGCAAGCTCCACGGTGTGGTGGTCCAGCCTAACAGATAGGCATCCTGGTCTTTTATCTTAAATTTAACGAACAAACTGGGGTCGGACACATCATCCTGGTAGCCCTGGTTCAGCTCAAAGTTACTAAGCGGCGTGGCGCAGCGCGGGCAGTACGGGCTGGAGCGGAAATCCTTATAAACGTAACCTTTATCGTAAATCGTTTTAAAAACCCACCAGACGCTTTCTATGTAGCTCTCATCAAGGGTGGCGTAGGCATTGTCGTAGTCAGCCCATCGCCCGGTGCGGCGGTACATCTTCAGCCATTCGTCCTGGAATTTAAAGACGCTGTCGCGGCATTCCTGGTTGAATTTGTCGATGCCGTAGGCGATGATATCTTTTTTACTCTTAAAGCCGTGCTCTTTTTCGATGGCGTACTCAATCGGCAAGCCGTGAGTGTCCCAGCCGACTATCCGCGGCACATAGTAGCCGCGCATGGTTTTGTAGCGGGTAACGGTGTCCTTGATGGTCGTTTGCTCCAGGTGGCCGTAGTGCGGCGTGCCGTTAGCGAACGGTGGGCCATCATAGAAACTGAAGAGTTCCGCGCCTTCGCGGTTCTTCAAACTCTTCTCGAATGTCTTCTCTTTTTGCCAGACACCGAGCATTTTCTCTTCAATTTCAGCAAGGAAATGCTTCTTTTTCTCCGCCATATCAGATGTAATTATATCTCAACCTGGGCCTCCCGCACCATTCCAAAAAAGTGTGCGTTACGCGCCGGGTTGCCTTCCGCCCGCAGGTCAGGTGACTCGGGCTGCACTACGCCTGACCCACTTTTATTGGAATGGCGCTCGCGGCCAAATTCAGCGATAACGCTAAATTACCTGGGGTGACGCGAAGGAGGGATTCCCATCAGCGAAGGAATCCCTCGTTTCAGAG
>JAICWR010000004.1 GCA_025934715.1 Candidatus Saccharimonadota bacterium | reverse complement strand
CGCTAGTCAATTCTAGCTTCCAAAAAATCAGCGCCCCGAAGGGCGCTGATTTTTATTGACGGCTTAGCCAACTTGTAGCAGCTTATGCTTACCTTAAAAGTTAATAAAAAGGGAGAAAACAAATGGCAAAGTATGACCTTGAAAAAGGTATTAAAAAGATAAAGGTAAAGGTAGCAATTGCCGCCTCAGCAATAATGGCCGTTAGCGGCATGGGTTTTGCCGTGGCTATTCCAGCCATTAGCCACGCCGCATCAGATCAATCTTCTGCATGCGGATCAGCGCACGGTGCTTTCGCAAATGTAAACGGTAACTTCGGATTCTTAGGACAAGCTGGTGGTACGCCAGGTTACCACGACGGTGCTGTTGGTCAGGATCCGGGTGCTACTGGAAGCAATAACTCCCATACTAATTGCCAGGCCTAGGTAAACGTTTGTAAAGTTAAAGAGCCCGTCCATGGGGCTCTTTTTTATCGTAAGCAATTTTACTGTGCGGATTTGAGGATTATTATTAAATTACACAGTAATTTTAGGAGGTGTTATGGTATATCGCTATGGCCAAAAAGTACAAAGAGGCAAAAGGAGTATTAAAAAATACGTAATAGGAGTTGGCGCCAGTGTTGTAATGGTTGCCGGTTTCGCCGTCCCAGCTCTTGCCAGCAGTGCTGGCGATGGCTCCGCTTATGGAACTCAGCCAGGATTTGACACTGCTACTATGAACACCCCCTGCGCAGGTCATGGTGCTTTTGGTGCTTTTGGGAAAGATTTTAACTTCGGGAACAGCACTTCAGGCCGAGCTACTGACAGCTCTGGAAACTCACTCGCGGGAAATGCACAAAATAGCAACGGTGCCGATGGTCAAGCAACAGCTACCAATAACAGTACTCTGTGCGGCAACCCACAAACTCGTTAAGTTTTACTCCAAACAACAGCGAAAGAGCCCGAAAATTCGGGCTCTTTTTCATAAGTGGTATATAATAAATACGTTCAATGAAAAAAATACTAAGTTTAACAATTATTATTGGATTCGTGTTCGTGGATTTTTTGTTCTTCCACGACATCGCTAAGCCGGGCGAAGCCACCAGCTTGCCCCAGTTCATAACCGGTATCCTAAGCCTCCCTGTGATGTACTTCGCCTTCCAAACCATCTTCAAAGCCAGGCACGAATAAAAATACTTAACAAGTCAAGTATTTTATTACTAGTTTGGGCTAATCTTTATTCATCGCTCTTGCCGGTTTTTTCCACATCCGGCAAGGCTTCATCGAGTAGGTCGTAGCCGAATTTTTCGCGGAAGGCTTCATTGCCAATCTTTGACACGTCTTGCTCCACGGACTTGCTGCGGCCCAAAGCCACTAGCTTAAGCGTCAAATCTCCAAGAAACCGGCTGATCTGCCGGCCAAATTCCCTGGTTTGCCGGACCTTTTCGACGCGCCGCTCAAATTCACCGTTGTTCATAAAGCCACCTCGGCTCTACCCTTATTATACTCCGCTTTTGCCGTATTGTCCGGCTAAGGCTTCGGGCGTATAATCCAACCATGTAATGTGGGAGCAATAAAATGAATACGTTTAGCACGCATTTATACGCGCATGTAAGTGTATGGGGGTGGATACTAGCCGGGCTGTCGGCAATCGTTGTCGGAATTATCTGGTACAGCCCGCTCCTGTTTGGACCGGCTTGGGGCGAAGCCCTAGGGGTGACTGAAAAGGAAATGAGGCGGGGCCGGGCTAAAGTGATGCCGATCTTGCTCATCGTTTCGTTTTTGACAGCTTATGTGATGTCACTTTTCACTGTGTACGTACATAGTTACCTGGGTGTCAGCTGGATGGCATCGGCTCTAGACGTGGCTTTTTTGAGCTGGGTGGGGTTTGCTGCCACGGCTTTGGTCGCGCACGACGTGTTTGATCCGCGACCCAAAACTAAACTTTATATAAACTTAGGCAACCGGCTGGTCACGCTCTTTGTGATGGGGCTGATTATCGGCGCCATGATGGCCTAAGTAAATATCACACCAAAAATCCACAAGCGGACAGTTTACAATAAAACCAAACAAACAAATTGTGGTGCGGGCCGCTCGACCGGCCCGCGCTTTTTATTCCCTATTTATCCACAGCCCCATTGACATAGTTAAGGATACAGATATAGTCAATCATAAGAATTTAAGCCCACAATATGGTTAGGAAAAGAAAAATGGCAAAAAGAAAATCTAATTCGGTCAAAAAGAAGGCAACGTTCTCGCACCGCGATTTTGTGATGTACGTTTTGGTGTTCGCCCTAGTTGGAGCTTTTGCCCTTTGGGTAAGCCTGGCCGCGCCCCATAAGGGTGGAAATGGTGGTGGTGGTAACACCCTTAGTTTGGTGTTATCCGATGATCTTAATAATGATGGCCTGCCCAACTATAACGATACGATCACATACAGCGTTTCCTCTGGCGCCACCTCAGCTCCTTCTGTTAAAACCGCCTGCTATCAAAACGGGGTGTTAGTGCTGCATGCTGACGCATCTTTCTACAGTGGAAACCCATTCGCCTATCAGGATTTCTTAAAGCTGACCTCGGGCGCTTGGACCGGCGGCTCGGCTGACTGCACCGCAACCATGTACTACAACAGCCATAACAAGCAAGTCACCCTGGCCACACTCAGCTTCCACGTCAACGCCTAGGCACGTTAACACCTAGGGCCGTTACTCGGAGATTGATTTGACTTTGATCCTGATTTGTTTAATCGCCTCGGGCGAAAGGGCTTTGCTGATCTTGGGCCGGGCCTTTCTGATAACTTTAGGGGTAGGAATTGGCACAGGTGTATTAAGCACCTCTTTTATCTTGGTTGGCGCTGACACCTGATCCAAATCAACGCCAGCGATTGCCTGGCGCGCCATTCTTTTAACTAAATTCGTCCCGGTGATTTCCTCAAAAGCGAACCCAGGGCTGCTATTCACTTCGATCACAAAACGCTTATTGCCAGAAGGTATGATATCGACGCCGGCAATCGTTAAGCCCACCGCTTCGCATGCCGCCTCGGCCATTTTTATTTCTTCTTGAGTCGGCTGGTAGAAGATTGCTTTGCCTCCCAGGTCTATGTTTGCCCGAACTTCCCCGGGACGAGTAGCTTCGCGAATCATAGTGCCGGCGTATTTTCCATTTATTACGTAAATCCTAAAGTCTATATAGTGATCTTTTTTAGTCGGCTCAATAAACTGTTGCAAAAGTATCGGTATTGAGTTTGATAAAAAACCCTCCACTATCGCCCGGGCTTCGCCTCTGGAGTTAGCCGGCATCACACCTTTGCCGCCTGTGCCTATATTGGTTTTGATGATTAATCTTCTGTTAGCGGTTGGTTCAACCACCTTAAGGACTTTTTCAAGGTCAAGCACCTTGTCTGCGGAGGTGGAGATAGCGGCCGTCCTTGGGGTAGTGATCCCGGCGCTAGACATAGCAAGCAGGCTGTGCGTTTTATCTTTGGATAGTCTGATTGCAGATGGCGAAGCCGTTGAGTAGGCTCCGCCGGCTATCAAACACTCAAGGGCCAAGGTGCCGAGATTTATTGACTTGGAGTCAGCTTCGTTAATACGTGGGATTACGGCATGGACCCTGACCGGCCTTAATATTCCCTGCCGGTTGGGTTGATACAGCACTTGTTTATTTTTGGTCGTTACGATAACGGCATCACGATAGTTTATAATTACGGCGCGGTGGCCCAGTAGCAGGATTTCTCTTGCAAAGCGCCTGTTTTCCCTGTTATCCAGCTCGCTAAGTTGAGCGGATAATATGCCGATACGCATGTGTACCTAAATCATACACCAAGCCGGTAAAAAAGACGTGTGTGGTTGCCCCAGCCGCATTTGGTGCTGATATTCAAAGATTCATTGGTGCGGGTGATGAGACCCTTCGGCAAGCTCAGGGTAAACTCTTGGCACCATCCTTCGACAGGCTAGATTGGCTTAGAAACGTAAGTTTTTCAAAATCTTGCTCGATTAATGCCTTTTTCTTGGCCCTTGACCACCCCTTGAGCTGTCTTTCTCTATGCTCAGCATCTGCCCTGGTCACAAATTCTTCAGTATGGACTAATTCTAATTTCTTATAACGCTTTGTGTGAGGTGAATATTTGCTCCGATGCTGAGCGAGCCTTCTCTCCACGTCTTTAGTAATGCCAACGTATAAAAAGGCATCGTCACATTCAAGAATATACAGATAATACATAGTCACCAATCCTGAGCCTGTCGAAGGATGGTGCGGGTGATGAGACTCTAACTCACGGCCTCTTCCTTGGCAAGGAAGCGCTCTAAACAACTGAGCTACACCCGCATAACAGGGTAAATTCTATCAAAAATACTAGGTAAATTAAAGTGTCACAGGTCTGACGAAACTTAGTGTTTTTTGCTAAGATATGGGTATGAGGAAGATAGTTGTTTTTATGATGCTTACCCTGGACGGTGTCATGCAGGCTCCGGGTGGATCAAAGGAAGATGAGGCGGAAGGTTTTAAATATGGCGGCTGGACCGCGCCGTTTTCCGATAAAGCTATGGAGCCAATTCTTCAAAAAGAACTAAGCGTGCCTTTTGACTTGCTGTTGGGCAGAAAAACTTATGATCTTTGGAAAACTTATTGGCCCAAGCAAAAAGGCATGGTGGGCGACCCGTTTAATAGATGCACAAAATACGTTGTGGCCAGTAAAGACCCGGGCCTTAGCTGGAAAGAGTCAGTGCTTATCAGCGGTGATGTAGTAGCCAAGCTAAAGGCTTTAAAAAAAGAAGATGGCCCGGTGTTCCATGTGTGGGGCAGTAGTGTGCTCATACAGACGCTGCTAAAAAACGACTTGATTGATGAGCTGCGATTAAGAATTTACCCGATTACACTTGGGGACGGAAAACGCTTATTCGGTACTGGGACAATCCCAGCCGCTTATAAGCTACAGGATTCTAAAGCGTTGCACAGCGGAATTATTTTGGCTAACTACGAAAGGGCTGGCGAGGTTAAGACTGGTTCGTTTGACTGATTTTCAGGTTTTTTTCAGTAAAATATTATTTAGTGCAATAAACTAATTAGGAGATAGGAATGAGTAGAAGTATCAAGGGAGTGATAGGCGTAATCGTCGTGGTGGTGATCGCCGCGATTTTATTCGCCGTTTTCCATAAGTCCTCCAGCCCTTCCACGAACAATTCGCCCGGGACAACTTCCCAAACCGCTAACACACCGGCCACTAACAATTCGATTGTACTAACTAAAACCGATCCCCAGCTGGGAAAGATCCTGACCGACCCTAGCGGCAAGCCTTTGTACTTCTTCAACGGCGACAGCACAAATAAGAGTAACTGCACCGGCTCGTGCCTCTCGAACTGGCCCGCCTACACGGCTAAAGCTTCCACTGCAAGCCTGCCGTCGGGAATCACGACCCTCACCCGGTCTGATAACGGACAGGTCCAGTACGTTTACAACGGACATCCGCTTTACTTCTTCACTGGCGATAGCGGCACCCAAGTCACTGGCAACGGAGTTCAGAATTTCTCTGTGGCCATGCCCTCTTCGGCCGCGGCCTCCCAGCCTAGCTCCAGTTCCACCCAGCCGGCTTCTTCCAGCGGTTCGGGTTACCCTTACTAGAGCAAGTAGCGTTTAAGAACTAAAATTCCCATCATATGATGGGAATTTTATGTGAAGTTTTTATTCGGATTTTTATTTTAGAAAGTATTAGCGACTTTGTTGGTGCTGTTAAATTAGCGGCGTCGGTTTGAACCGCTGGTCCAGCGGGCGCTGCTGGCAGCAAGTGACGCGCCGAGGCCAATTAAGACCACGGTGCCGCCGCACATCAGCAAAAAAATGCCCAGTGCAATAGGTGAGCTCCAATCCCAGCTCATTGGCTACCCCTTCTACCCACCTCTTTATTTTGCTTAGTGATTAAACAATACCGTTTTTGACCGATTTTAGCAATATATAAGAGGTGAATTTAGTATAATTGTACTGACCTTCCGATTTTTCCAGTTTTGCCAATCGAGGCGCGTTGGCCGAGGAGTTAGGCGTAGGTCTGCAAAACCTTTCACACGGGTGCGAATCCCGTACGCGCCTCCAGCCCGGGAAGATGGCGGAACTGGTATACGCTGCGGACTTAAAATCCGTTGCCACAAGGCTTGAGGGTTCGAGTCCCTCTCTTCCCACCAAAAAACTCCCCTGAAAGGGAGTTTTTTATTCGCAGACTATTGCACGGTCACCCGCTTTTGACGGACCATCCAATTGTTCACATTATCAAACCGGTCGGCCGCGGAGTTATCGGCTGTCCGCTGATAGTTGAAAACCTGGCCACGGGTTATATATAGGTAGTTTGGCTGATATAGGGGCAGGGCTGGCAGGTCATTTCGCCATTGGGTCAGGAACTGGGTGTATTTGACTGACCTGACTTTGGCGTCCGAGCGAGTCCGGGCGGCCTCGACGGCCCTGTCGGCGATAGTTGATTTATACTCGCTCAGGTTCAGATGGCCAGCCGAAGTTATTGAGGCCTGGGAACTGTCCCAAAAAGCATACACATCTGGATCAACGCCGATACTTATGCCGTCGAGCAGAGCCTGATAGCTGTGGTCGGCCACCACGGAAGTTTGAAGGTCTTCGTTATCGTAATAATTAACTTGGAGTTTGACCCCTAGCTGCTGCCATTCCGCCTGCAGGAACTGGGCCGTCTTTGTATAGTCCGGGGTGTCCGGTGCCGTCAAAGTGAAAGTCAGCGGCTGGCCTTTTTTGACCATCATGCCATTATTGCCGGGCGTCCAGCCGTCGGCTGCCAGCACTTGTTTAGCTGCTGTCAAATTAAACGCCGGTTCGGTCAGCGTTGGATTGTAACCGAGCTGGTCCTTTAGCAGCGGGCTGTCGACCAGCTGCACCGGCCTGTCGAACAGGCCGTCAAGCTGACTGCGGTCCACTGCTAGAACCAGGGCTCGCCTGACCGATAAGTCGTTAAATGGCGGTTCGGAGTTTTTGAAAAAAACCATCACGGCGGTGGTGAGCGGCGTCACATAGGTTTGGACGCTCTTGTCGTTTTTAAGCGAGTCGGGCAAGTCGTCAAGGCCGCTCATGGCGCCTATTTGTTTAGAGCTAAAGGCCGAGAGCATATGCTGTTCGTCGGAATAAGTGATTAGGTTGAAACCATCCAACCTTGGCTGGCCACCGGCATAATTCTTAAAGGCGGCCAGGCTGATTCGCTGTTGACGGTCGGTACTGGTACCCCCAGTGACGTCTATGAATTTCCATTCAAATGGTCCGCTACCGACCGGTTGGGTGTTAAACGGCGCGCTACGCAGGTCGGCCGGCTGGATATCACTAAGCAGGTGCGCCGGAATTATCCCGTTAGTCAAAGAGTACGGGAAAGCGCTGAGTGAATTGGGCAAGTCAAAAACTACAGTGTATGGGTCTTGTTCTGTCACCTTAATGCCGCTCCAGCTGGAGTACAGAGGCGACTCCGCTTCGATATTCTGAATGGTTTGGTAAGTGAAGACGACGTCATTAGCTGTCAGAGGCTTGCCGTCTTGCCACTTAAGGCCATGCCTAAGATGCACGATGTAACGAGTTTGCTGGGGACCGATGAGGCTGTAGTCTTGGGCAAGATCTCCGACAAGCCGATTATGGTTATCGTATTTAAATAGTCCGGAAAACACCAGCCTGCTGACCGCTGTGTCGGCCGCGCCCGTGGCATAAAGCGGGTTAGCGTCAGTGAAATTACCTATGACCCCCTCGGTGTATAGGCCGCCGGGCACCGGCCGGAGATCCTGGTAATAATTTGACAGGCCGAGCAGCTGGTGAACGCCAGCCAGAATAAGCACTAAAAGCAGAGTGATCCAAAGCACCACGAAACGCCTAACCGAAGCTAGGCGGCCAAAGCGTTTGATTAGCAACCGTTCTATTTGCTCATCCGCTTGCTGGCTGAGCTGAACCGCGCTGCGGCGCCGGCGCCGCATCTTACGGGCCAGGCGCCGCTTCGTCTCATCGTCTATTCTTGCCATAGCTGCGGAGCCGGCGCCGCCCTTATTTAGCCACTATGTCCATTATGATGCTGGCCGCGAAAATGAAAACCAAAATGATGGTCAACTGGTGCAGGGTCTTATCAGAGCCGCGCCGGACGGTGTTAACTTCGCCGCCGCCGCCAAGGCCAGCACCCAAACTGGCGCCTCTGGTCTGCACTAATATGAGAATCACTAATAGGACGACGCTTACCAGGGTGATATAGTTCCAAATGTTCAATTTATATGTCCTCCAAAATTTTAGTCACCAAAAAATTAACCAGGCCGATTATGATGCCCGCCAGGATAGCCCAACCTATGTTTTTGACGTAAAGCGGGTTATAAATCCAATGTACGAGCAGTATTAAGAAGCCGTTGACCACCAGCATGAACAAACCGAGGCTCAGGATGATGGCCGGGATGGAGAGGATAACCAGCAAGGGCTTGATGGCCATGTTAACCAACGCTAAGAATAGGCCGGCGATGATGACCGTTTTCCAGCCGTTGCCAATGTCCAAATGGCTGGACCCTAAGATGGCCGAAGCTATCCAAAGTCCCAGAGCTGACACCGCCCAGCGTACCAGTAATCTGGTCAACAAACGCCTAGCCATCACTGTCTATTGTACCAATTTTAGCGTAAGGCGGTTAAATATTTAGCGATCTGCCTGCCACGCCTATTTCCCAAAAGGCTCTGCAGCTGGGCGGTGTCGGCGTTAATGACAGCCCGGGCCGACCCAAAGTGCCTGATAAGCTTCTTGCGGGTGTTCGGCCCTATGCCCGGCACTTCGTCTAGCGCGCTGGCGGTTTGCCGGCGGGCCTTGAGGGTGCTGTGATAGCTGACGGCAAAACGGTGCGACTCGTCACGGATACGCTGCAGCAGCTTGACTATATGTGAACCGGACGGGAGGTCTATATTTATGAAATCTGGGGTTTCGGCCACATAGGCGCCAGCGGTTTTAGCGCGGCTGACCAGTTTTGGCACCTCTTCGGGAACAATTTCGGCCTTGGCGACTATGATTTCTTCCCGGCGCTTGGCGAGGCCTATCATCGGAATCTTCTTACCGCAGGCCTCCCGGGCGCCAAGCGCCGCCCGCAGCTGCCCTTTTCCGCCGTCAATCAGCATCAGGTCGCCCAATCCCCATTTTTTAACATTCTCGTCGCGAAGCCGCCGCTTGATTGTCTCGGCCATATGGCCGAAATCGTCGTTGCCAGCCAAGCGCATTTTGAACTTCCGGTAGTTGGCCTTATCGGGCAAACCATTAACAAACACCACCATGCTGGCGACGTTATCGGTTCCCTGTAGATGGCTGATATCAAACCCCTCTATGCGGCGCGGCGGCCGGGCCAGGCCCAACAGATCACATAATTCCACCAGGGCCTGGTCGCTGCTGGCCTCGATTATTTCCCGGTCGCCAAAGATAGTCTGGCGTCCCAAGGTACGCAGGGCGCCTAACTGATTGCGCAGCTTTGCGGCTTGCTCAAAATCCTGAGCTTTGGCAGCTTTTTTCATCTCACTTTCAATCGAACGCATCAGGGCCACCCGCTCGCCTTTTAGGTACTGCATTAGTTTACGCAGGTTAGCCCGATAATCAGATAGGGTAGTACGCCCATCTTCCAGGCCCGGGTCGAGCCCTAGGTGATAATGCAAGCTAGCTCGTTTTTGGTTAACCGGACGGCTGACCGCATATGGGAATGCCCGCCGCAAATAACGCAGAGCCTTACGGACGGCAAAACCGTTCAAATATGGGCCAAAATAGCGGGCGCCATCATCCAGCGGGCGCCGCACGGTCGTGACAGTCGGATAATCACTTTTATAGTCGATCCTTACATACAGCTGGGATTTATCATCACGCAGCAGGATATTGTAGGGCGGTAAGTAGCGTTTGACCAGCTCGGCCTCCAAAAACAAAGCGTCGGCTTCGCTCTCCAGCTCAGTCCATTCTATATCCGATATTTCTGAAACCAGTAAGTCTGTCTTAGGGTCGCGCACCCGGCTATTTTGAAAATACTGGCGCACCCGGCTACGTAAACTTGCCGCTTTACCGATGTAGATAATTTCACCTTTGGCGTTCTTATGAAAATAGACACCAGGTGACTGCGGCAGACCTTTAAGCTTCTTTTCCAGCTTCTTATTCATCAGCTAAATTATAGGCCTACGAAAACACTTAACAAATTGAGTATTTATTCGCTTGGCTTGTCGGAAGCCTGTTGGCCAGCAGCTTCGCCTTCCGCGCCGTCTTGGGCTTGTCCGGGCTCGCTTGCCGCGCCATCGGCGGTCTCGCCTTCTTCGCCTTCCTCGGCCGACGCTTCTTCAGCCTGCAATTCCTCCTCGGAAATCATGGCTTTAGTCTCGACCGCCCGGGCTATAGGGTGTTCTGCTTCGGTTAACACTGTCACGCCGTCTGGCACTTGAAGGTCGGCCACGGTTATCTCGTCTCCTAGTTCGGCTAGCTTAGTGGCATCGGCCACCAGCTCGTCCGGCAGGTTCCGGGGCAAAGCCTCAACTTCGACGTGGTCCAGTTGGTGCAGGATCATCAGGCCGATTTTCTCCGCCGGAATTTCGCCTTCCAGCCGGATCGGAACTTCAGCTTCGACTTTCTCGTCCTGCTTAATCGCTTGAAAAACCACATGCTGTAACCGGCGGTTCACCGGATTAAAATAGGCGTCTTTTATAAGCGCCAGGAATTTGTCGGTGCCGACCTCCAGGTTAAGCGGGTGGTGCTTGCCAGCGGTATGGTAAACCTTCGCCAGCTCGCGCTCCGGACCCATCACGTGGATAGAATCCTGGCCGTGGTTATGGATAACCGCTGGTACACTGCCATCACGGCGCAGGTGGTTTAAGCCCTTGCCGATGACAGTCCTTTGCTCCAGTTTCACGGGCGCGTCAATATCAGCCATAAAAAAAGAACTCCTTATCGTTCAGGGGTATTATACCAAAATTTAAGAGGTAAGCATACAATGAATATATGTTTAATGCGAGCCACATCCTGCAGGCGGGAGGCCTGTTAGCGGTCGGTTTCACTATTTTCGCTGAAAGCGGATTACTGCTTGGGATTTTTCTGCCTGGAGACACCCTCCTGCTGACCGGGGGCTTATTCGCCGGGCAAGGCAAACTTTCATTATTGTGGCTGCTTTTGGTAGTGATCATATCGGCCATACTTGGGTACCAGGTAGGTTACGTCATCGGTGAACGCGCCGGGCCGCGACTGTTTAAGCGCAAGACCGGCCTATTGTTCCGCGAAGAGTATATCAGCCGGACCAAAGAATTTTTGGATAAATACGGCGCGGCCACATTGATAGCCGCACGCTTCATCGCCCATATCCGGACGCTGGTCTCAGCTATTGCCGGCGCCGGCAAGATGGATAAGCGCACTTATTTTTTATACAACGCCATCAGCGCGGCGTTGTGGGGAACGAGCATCACCCTGATTGGTTACTGGTTGGGAACCAGCGTGCCCCACATCGATGAATATTTCTTCCCCGCCCTGCTCGCCGGGTTGATCTTGCTTTACGGTGTGGCAATCTGGGGAATCGCTAAAAACCCGGAGCGCCGGCGCAGTTTCAAAAAAGGCTTGAAAGAAGAGTGGGATTATTTTTTCAGACATAAACCTGAAGATTAAAGGAACAGTTTAGAAAGGAATTGGCCGGTGTAGCTGTCCTTGGCCTTGGCGACCTGCTCTGGGGTGCCCTCGGCGACAACCAGGCCGCCGGCTTCGCCGCCCTCCGGACCTAAATCAATGATATGGTCAGCATTTTTGATGACATCTAGGTTGTGCTCGATGACGATCATGCTGTTGCCGGCATCCACCAGGGCGTGCAGGACGTTTAGGAGTTTGTCGACGTCGGCCATATGCAGGCCGGTGGTCGGTTCGTCAAGGATATAGAGCGTCCGGCCGGTTGGGCGGCGGGACAGCTCGCTGGCCAGCTTGATACGCTGGGCTTCGCCGCCGGACAACGTCGTGGCCGGCTGGCCGAGGGTGATGTAGCCCAGGCCGACATCCACTAAAGTTTGGAGTTTACGGGCGACGGCCGGGATGTTGCCGAAAAATTCCAGAGCCTGCTCGCAGGTCATTTCCAGCACGTCGCTGATTGTCTTTCCTTTATAGTGGATTTCCAGGGCCTCGCGGTTATAGCGCTTGCCATGGCAGACCTCGCACGGCACGTAAACATCCGGCATAAAGTGCATTTCTATCTTTATGACTCCGTCGCCGCGGCTGTTTTCGCAGCGGCCGCCTTTGACATTAAAACTGAACCGGCCAGGGCTATAGCCACGCAACCGCGCTTCTGGCATTTGGGCAAACAGCTCCCTTATGGGCGTGAAGACTCCGGTGTAGGTAGCCGGGTTGCTGCGCGGCGTGCGGCCGATGGGCGATTGGTCGATGACTATTGCTTTATCCAGTTGTTTAATACCTTCGATGTCGTCGTGCCGCCCGGGCACAGCTTGGGCCCGCATCAATCGGGCGCTCAGCTCTTTGGCCAAAATATCATTTATCAAACTCGATTTACCGCTGCCGGATACCCCGCTGACGACCACCAGCTGGCCCAGCGGTATCTTCACATCGATATTTTTCAGGTTGTTTTCGCGGGCGCCTTTAATAAACAATGAATTGCCGCTGCCGGCCCGCCGCTTTTTGGGGATGTGGATTTTGCGCTCGCCGCGCAAAAATTCAGAGGTGATGCTTTTATCGGCCTTGGCCACCTGCTGCGGCGGGCCGGCCGCCACCACTTTACCACCGTGGATTCCGGCCCCCGGCCCGATATCCACCAAATAATCGGCCGTGCGGATGGTTTCTTCGTCATGCTCGACCACCAGCACGCTGTTCCCCAAATCCCGCAATCGCTCCAAGGTATTTAGCAGTCGTCTGTTGTCCCGCTGGTGCAGGCCGATACTGGGCTCATCGAGCACATACAAAACTCCCTGCAATCCAGAGCCGATTTGGGTGGCCAGCCGGATGCGCTGGGCCTCGCCGCCAGATAAGCTGACGGCGCTGCGGGCCAGGTTTAAATAATTCAACCCCACGTCCTGCAGAAATTTCAGCCGGGCATTGATTTCTTTAAGGATTTGGTGGGCGATTTTGGCTTCGGTCTGGCTGAGCTTCATGGAACTGAAAAAATCAATCGCTTTATCGATGTCTAGTTCGCAAATATCCATTATTGAACTGTTGTGCACGGTCACGGCCAGGACCTCCGGCTTTAGGCGTTTGCCCTGGCAAGCGGTGCAAGGCCGCTCCATCATAAAGCGCTCTATGTCACGGCGGATAAAGTCACTTTCCGTTTCACGGTGCCGCCGCTCCAGATTCGGTATAACCCCTTCATAAGTGGTGTTGAAGGAACGGCCCATACCCAAGCTGACCCGATACGTCTCATCGCCGGTGCCGTACATGATGATTTCCAGCTGTTTGGGAGTAAGTTCGCCAGTGGATTTATGAATAGAAAACCCGTAGCGCTCACCTACAGCCTGGAGTTTTTTCAGCCACCAGGCATCGGTGGTCACCCGGTTATAGGGCCTAATCGCGCCTTCGGCGATAGTCAGCCGGCCATTAGGTATCACTAACTCGGGGTCGACTTCCAGCCGGCTACCCAAACCGGTGCAGACCGGGCAGGCGCCATGCGGACTGTTAAAACTGAAAGTTCGTGGTTCGAGTTCCGGTATAGCCACATCAGGATGGTCGACGCAGGCGTATTTTAAGCTATAAAGAGTGTCGGTTTTTTTATCGGCGTCATTCACAATTAACAGCCCGTCGGCAATGTCAAAGGCTTGCTCCACGCTTTGGGCCAGCCGGCCGCGGTTCTCGGCGGTGTTTGTCAAACGGTCGACCACAACCTCGATATTGTGCTTGTAATTCCGGTTGAGCGTTGGGAATTCATCCAACGCGTAAATAACTCCATCGACCCGGGCGCGGGCAAAACCAGCCCTCATGTACTGCTCCGGGATATGCTCGAACTGGCCTTTTTTATCAACTACAATGGGCGCCAAGATAATCAAGCGGCTGTCTTTTTCGCCGCCGGCTATTTTATCAATGACCGCCGTGGAGGTTTGACGGTTAACCGGTTTCCCGCAGACTGGGCAGTGCGGCACACCGATGCGGGCGAACAGTAGGCGTAAATAGTCATAAACTTCTGTCACTGTAGCTACAGTGCTTCGGGGATTGCGACTGGTTGATTTCTGGTCGATGCTGATGGCCGGGCTTAAACCGTCGATTTGGTCAACGTCCGGCTTTTCCATCAGGCCTAAAAATTGCCGGGCGTAGGCGCTCAATGATTCTACATACCGGCGCTGGCCTTCGGCGTAAATGGTATCAAATGCCAGGCTTGATTTACCAGAGCCGGACAGGCCGGTGATCACCACCAGCTGATTGCGCGGGATTTCCAAAGAAATGTTCTTTAGATTATGCTCGCGCGCGCCTCTAACAGATATAAACTCGCTCATTTAGCCAAAGTATTATACAGACTTTGGCTAAACTTTTCTAGACCTAGGGCTCGGATTCAGCTTGTTCTCGGAGTTTTCCGCTGCGGGAATCTTCCAAAAGTTGCTGTGCGTCAGCTAAAGCTCTACTTACCTTATCGAAAGTTTCTTGAGTTATATATACGCCCTTTTCCGCAGCATGCTCAGCATCGTATTGCCTGCCAGCTTCTTCTCCTGCTTTTTCAGCAACGCCATCGACCATATCCGCATCTCGTGCTAAGTCATCAGCGAATTCATAATCCGCTGCGCCATTTGCTTCAGAGAGTACAGCCGCTTGATTTCTCAATTCAGCTGCGTCGTCTCTATCTGGTGCTTCGGCGTCCGCCATAACTCTGGCTTTTTCAGGATCTTCTACACGAACGGGTACGCTTACAGTTTCTTCCGAGGGAGCTTTAACAGAATAGCCGTGCGATTCGTGAGCCATTGCACCTTCGTTTTGCCTAATTTGCGGTGTTATTGGCGTAACTTCAGCCCCCGGCTGAGGCATAGTCAGATTCTCCGCTGTTTGATTTTCACCACCTGACGGCAATTCGGAATCATTTGGCATTTTTATTTTCCTTTTTGTTTTTGGGCTTTAGGTTAATTTTCCGCTTATTTTTGACAAAAATCAAGTTATTTCCACACCATACAAGCTTATGTTTATAATACGCTTGCTTAATTAGCAAATTAGTGCTACTGTTTAGCTAAATAGCGAGGTGGACGATGATTAACGAGATTGTCGTACTGGGACAAATTCCCGGAACTAACTTACAAATTACTTTTTACGAATATCTAGTTCTGTTACCGGTGGCGGGCCTGTTGGTTTATGCTTACCGCCGGCATATAACCCTTGCCGGCATTGAACGATATTGGTTTTATATAAAAATCTATCTGACGACGCGCCCCGGCAGCCAGCTCAGCTTACACCTGTAGGCAAAACTGACTGGGCGTAGAGGTTCAGTTCTTCCAGCAGATACTTCTTTTCGCCGTCAAGGCCAGGCGTTTTAGCAAGCTCGTCCAGCCGCTTAAAGAAGTTATCGGCTTTACCATTAGTAGCCAGTTTTTGTTCACGGAAACCGTCCCAGGATATTTTTTCATCACTGCTGAGTAATTTAGGATAATTGCGGGCTTTATAAAGTGGCAGCAACAGATTGAGCCGGCCGTCTTTGAACTCCATATTTAACTTCGCTAGTCCGTCCGGCTTGGCTGCCCTGACCGCGCTCATTTTGGTTTTATCTTCATCGCTAATGAATTTGTCATATAGCTGGCTGTCGACTTTCTGCGGGTCCTCTACCAGCCCGGCTTGACGTTTCGGCCACAAATCTTCTTGGGCTTCCAACAGTTTATCGCAAAAACCCTTAGCCGCCATAAGTTTTTGCAGGTGTTTTTTAACGATTTCTTTGTGTAGTTTGAGTTTTTCATAACCATCATCCTTTTCAAGCACTTCTAAGGGCGCGACGGCTGGGCAGCGATTATATTTGAGTACTTTGACCGGGAAATAAGGGGCGTCATCGCCGCGGTCTTTCCATCGTTTAGCTAGTTCCGCGGCTGGCATGTCCTTAAATTCGTCAGGGTCAGTCCGGAGGTCGTACATTAAAGACCCGGATTTGTCCGGAAGTTCAGCTACCATCACGGCCACGGTGGTCTTGTTAAATTCACTAGGGTAACGACCGCTTGTGTAAACCAGTGGCTTGCCGGCTGTCACCAGTGGCGCGATTTTGGTTTTCTGGCGGTGCGCTAGCAAAAAATCGAATAGCTTCGGCTGTTTTTTCCTAAGTAAACGTGCCCAAGCCAGCGAAGCGTTAACGTCACTGAGGGCATCATGGGCATCGATATGGTCTAGCTTATTGACTGCGGTCAGGTATTCCAGACTGTTGGTCGGTTTGCCGTCGGGCGCGAACGGCCACTCAATCCCCTCCGGCCGCAACGCCCGCGTCATCCGAGTTACATCCAGCAGGTCCCAGGTGCTACAACCATCCTTCCAGGCCCATTCATAAGCATCTGTGAAGTTACGCCAGAATATAAAGCGGATGAAATCATTATCGAAACGAAGGTTGTTATAACCAACGGCGATAGTGTCTTTGGTAAATACTTGACTTGTTGAGTATTTACATAGCTCGGCTTCTGTGATGCCTTCACTTAGGGTTTTTTGCGGCGTGATGCCGTGCACCAGCACGGCGTCCGGCTGCGGCAGGACGTCGGGCGTCATTTTAACCAAAATATTATCCGGTTCACCTATAGGGTTAAGTTCCATATCAGTGCGCTGGCCGGCGAACTGCATGATCCGGTCATCGCGTGGCGAAAAGCCGCTAGTTTCCAAATCAAAAAAATAAAAAGTCATCGGCCTTAGTATTCTATCTGACCGATAGGTGGCTGGCCAATGGTTATGGTTTGGCCTGGCTGAAGGCCTTGCCGTTCCATTTCGCGCAGAATTCCGGTGCGGCGGGTGATGTCACGCAAGCGGTCGATAGCGTCTTCATTATCAAAATCGGTGCGGCGGGCAAAGCGCTCGATTCGTCCTCCAGTAACCAAAAATCCATCATTAGTTTTTTCGACTTTCCAATTGTCCGCAGGCTTGAGGCCGATGACCGGCAGGGCCGGCCGTTTTGCCCGCCGCACTTGCTGCTTTTGCGCCTGCTCAACTCTCTTTAGTAGGATTCTCAGCAGCTCGTTAATTCCCTGCTGGCCGGAGCTGGAAATCGCAGACACCAAAGTGCCACGCGGAACTAGCTGTTTTAACTGGGTAAGCTTTTTATCAAGTTTTTTTTCGTCAAACCCTTCCACCTTTGTTAAGGCCACAATTTGCGGCTTTTGGCTTAAGTCGACCTTGTAGTCAGCCAGCTCTTTCATGATGGTCTGGTAGGCCCCGGCCATGTCATCGCTATAAACATCAATCAGATGAAGTAAAACGCTGGTGCGTTCGACGTGTCGTAAAAATTCATCGCCTAGCCCTTTGCCCCGGCTGGCCCCCTCTATCAGACCGGGGATATCGGCAAGCAGTAAACTGTGTTTTTGGTCAATATCAACAACCCCTAAATTAGGGGTTATGGTAGTGAAAGGGTAAGCGGCTATCTCTGGCCGGGCACTACTGACAACTGATAACAATGTGGATTTGCCGGCATTTGGCAGGCCGATGATGCCGACATCTGCGATCATTTTCAGTTCGAAGGTAGCCTCGACCTCTTCGCCCTTTTCGCCTTTTTCGGCGAGGCGCGGCGCCTGGCGGGTCGAGCTGGTAAAGTGGGCGTTGCCAAAGCCTCCCTGTCCCCCATTAGCTATGGTGGCCGTTTGGCCGTCTTCTGTTAAATCCGCTAAAGCATCGCCCCGTTTATTCACCACTATAGTGCCAACTGGCACGGCGATTTCTAAATCATTGGCCTTTTTACCGCGGCGTTTACGTTTACCGCCAGATTGGCCATTACCGGCCTGGATTAGTTTTTTATACCGGAACGCCGCCAAGGTGTTCTGGTCACGGCTGGCCTTTAGAGTAACGTTACCGCCGTTACCGCCATCGCCGCCGTCGGGGCCGCCGCGGGCGCGGAACTTTTCATGGCGGAAACTCAAAGCGCCGTCCCCGCCGTTGCCGGCTTTGATTTTCACTTCAACCCTATCTACAAACATGTCTATAGGTTATAGGGTTTAAAAGATAGGGTCTAGTGGTAGATGTAGTGTTCAAAAGTGCTGGTCGGGACCCAGCCGCTATAGCCAATTGCGTCGAACCCGGCGATGCCATTCATGTCGGAGTACTTAATTTGTGATCCGTCAGGAGAAACCGCCTCCACGTAGGCCACATGCCCCAGATAGCTCATTCCGTCGGTTTGAGCAATGATGCCTGGCCGCCAAGGTATTGGCGGTGTGCTTGTAACTGTCCAACCGCTAAGCCGGGCGTAATCATCCCAGGTGTTGGCGTTGCCCCAGTTAGTAGGTACCGCCACCTTGTTGGCCACATACCAAGTGCAGTTGCCAAAATCGTATCCGTTCCCTCCGTAACTGGCGGCAAAGGATCCTACAGAGTACGAACTGTATGAACCGTAAGACAAAACTGCCGGCGCGATCTTGCCGTTTGGTATCACGATCTGCTCGCCTGGTTTTAATCCGTTGATTTCGGCGTCATTCACACTTATAAGCTGGCTTTCATCGGCCGAGAACCTAGCCGCCAAGCTAGTCGGCGTGTCCCCGCTTTTAACAGTGTAGACTATGCCATTGAACGGAGGGATGACAAGATTAAGGTTGGCTGTTAAGGAGTTGCTACTAATATTGTTGGACCACTTGATACTGTCCTGGCTGACACCGAATTTCTTGCTGAGAAAATCGACCGTGTCTCCCGGGTGGGTCGTGTAGTGGATAATGTCTGCCCGAGACTTACCGCTGGCGGAAATAATCTGAGGTTTGGCTAATGAACTTGAGTCATTGGGAACGACTGCAAGGGTGAGGCTATCGGAGTCCGCCTGGTTATGGATGGCGGTAAGCTCCGGCAAGTCCGTTAACTGGGCGGCCGTCAGCGCGATTTCGGCCGATGATAAGGTATCCACTGGGTTCAAGGCTGAGGCGGCGGTGGCGGTGGCACCGCTGAGAGTGCTGGCGCGCACGGTTTGGCTGGCCGAGCGGTTTGTGATTATGAATATCCCTACTACCAGTAGAAGCAGAAGGTTCCCACCTATCAGGCCCATCCGCAACAGGCGTTTCCGGGCTTTTTTAGTGTGCCGGCCTGAAGGATAGGCCAACGCCAGCAAAGCCTCTGAAGGCGAGGTTTTATTTTCACGTATCACTCTAAATAATCGCTGAATGTCGAACTCCTTGGAAAGAAACAGGCAAAGGGGCCAAAGACCTCCTTTGCACGGGTCTAATTATACCAAAAAGCATCGCACCCAGGGGCTTTCCTTATCTGTTAGCGGACACTTGACAACTATTGGCTGCACCCCAATCCGTACTTCTGGATGGCGGCGTCGTGTTCAGCCTGGGTGTGTGAAAAGTGGACGGTGCAGTCTTGGCCCACCACAAAAAACAGATAATCGGTTGGTGCCGGGTGGGCGACAGCTTCTAGAGCATCAACTGACATATTGCTTATTGGCCCGGGCGGTAACCCGTCATGAAGATAGGTGTTGTAGGGTGAGTCTATATTCACATTGCGCGGCAAGCCGGCGATATCAGCGGCGTAATCAGCGGTCACGTTAGACTGCAGGCGCATGCCGTCTTTAAGGCGCAGTAGGAAAACCTGGGCCACTTTGGGTTCTATGGCGGAGCTGCCGGATTCCTGGTAGACGATAGAGGCCAGCGTTATGCCTTGGTAGGTTGTCAGACCGTGTTGTTTGAAGCCGTTAATAATATCCGGCGCTAGCTTAGACTGCATTTCCTCGATGCTTTCGCGGACAATCGTGCTGGCGGGAGTGGTGTCCGCACGCTGGAAAGAATCGGGGTAAAGCAGCCCTTCTAAGCTGGCGCCGGCCGGCAACTCAGCGATCAGAGGCTCGTCCTTATATACGGACGGGGTAAAGGCGGCATCTATTTCGGAATCGCTATATCCCACCTGCTTAAAGGCCTGCTTGATCTCGCCCAGCCGTTTACCGGGAAGGATGGTTATCCAGTTTTTATCAATCTGGCCGCCAGCCATCATGCCAGCGATGACCCGGGCTGATAGCGAAGGGCTGAGTTTGTAGGTGCCGGCTTGGAGTTTATCGCGGTAGCCGTGCAGGTCAATGTAAATTATGAAGGCGCTCTGGCTGCGAATAAGATCTAGCGACTTAAGTCCGTCTGCGACCTGATGAACACTCGTGCCTTCGCTGACCGCAAAGAGCTGGGTGGTTTTTGAGCTGGAAACCGGCGCCAGGCTCCGGCTGTACCACACATACAAGGACACGCCGGCGACGATAATCGCCAAAAGCAAAGCTCCAAGGCCCATCCATAGCCACCTCCAGCGCGAGCGGCTGCCGGCCATCTTATAATTTCGGCCTCGAAGGAACCTCCTCATACGACTACTCTACTCTGCTTAGGAGTGTCCAGGAAATCTTGCAGTATAATCGCCGCCGCCACTGCGTGCTCATCAGAAGCTTGATGTTTGAAATTTGAGGTTTGAAGTTCGCCTGCTGCTAGGCTGGTCGCCGCCTCGTCCTGCCAATATAGCGGCAGTTTAATTTTCTCCTTAATTCCAACCACCCAGTTTTTAACTGC
The DNA here is from genome assembly GCA_025934715.1 of Candidatus Saccharimonadota bacterium. Lineage (GTDB taxonomy): Bacteria > Patescibacteriota > Saccharimonadia > Saccharimonadales > UBA10212 > JAIFWC01. The sequence goes on along the minus strand of JAICWR010000004.1, from coordinate 15,845 downwards.
CTGGGTTTGAGCGGTTTCTTGTCCGTCCAGCCCCCGCGGCAGACCAATCACAATGCCGGCCGCCTGATTTTCTTCAGCTATGGAGGCGAGTGTCTCGGCCGCTTCCTTAGTTTCGACGCTCAACAATGGTTCAGCCAAACGGGCGCCGGTTGAACCCCTGGCGATACCAACTTTAGCCGCTCCGGCGTCCACCCCTAGGTATTCCTCGCTATCAGGGGGCACTGCTGTTTTTACTGCTATCTGATTTAACCTGGTGGAAAGTAACTGTGATTTTACTGTCTTTGCTAGGCACCTTGCTGACCCAGAACGGGCTTAGCTTGACATCAACGTTTTTAACGCCGGCCCAATTGCCAATGGCTGACTGGATATCGCCGGTTTTGTGGCCCTTGGCGACGTTTTTAACATCGCCTACATTGATAATCGGTATGGCTGTGGTTTGAATATTCACATCAAGCAGAGCGTCGCCTTTAGCATCCTGGCTTGATACGTTAATGGTGGCGTCGCCCAAAAAGTTTCCGTTGAGTTTCTGCTTCTTTTTATCAATCTGTCCGGATAATTTAGCCTCGATTATTTTGCTTAAGTCGGACTTTTGGAGGGCGATGACAGTATAGGTGATTTTGATATCGACGTTAGCCGAGCTGGCTGGCTGGCCGACAGAAGGCGATGCAGTGATTTGCGGGCTGCCGGCTTTAAGCGTTGAGGTCAGCACATATTCGCCTTGGCTGGCTAGTTTATCTTCAAACGATTTAACGAAGTCATCAGACTTGGTCCCGCTGGTCAGTTTCTGCTTGGCGCCGTCAACATCGCTTTGGCTAAGCACAGTGACAATGTTATCCGAACCGCCTGAGGCCGAACCGGACCCGCTCACGTCTGATCGGCCGGAAACTGTGAAGTTGGCGTTATTGAGATTAAATTTTGATCCGGGGGCATTAGCGGTGATGTCCGTGTTGTTATCTGAGGCATAAGTCGCGCAACTACCATTCGTACTCACCCCATGAAAGGAGGTGTCGTCCTGTGTTATGAATGATGCGCCGCCTGAACTTACACCGGTTCCGGCCGGGACGTCGCTGGGCGGAGTGAATAGATTGCCAGAGCATTTTTGGGCCGTCATGGATATGCTGCCGGTGGCTGTATTCCCTTTGTTCTGCTGGCCAGTGGCAGTCACAGACTGGGTGCCAGTTAAGTCAGAACTTTCGATCTTGGATGGAATAGTGCCGGAGGCCGGGTCGGCTGGGGCGCCGGGCGAAGCGTTGAGGTTAAAGCTGGCCGAAACGGGTTCACTTGTGGTGGTGATGCTAATTGTGGCTTTTGGCAGCACAAAAAGCGCCAGGATTATAAAAATTATCAGGGCGAGCAGCGCCAGGCCCCCGAGGCCAATTAACATCCTGAACCGGTCGAAGTTAGGTATTTTAGGCCTTTCGACCTTTGGTTTCTTCTTAGACGCTATGGCTGCCGCCCCGGCCAAGGCCTCCGGTTTTTCATCCTCATCATCCAGATCAATCGTTTCGGGGTTCTCAGCGTCGTGCTTGGCTGCCAGCGCGCCGATCGGCCGGCTATAGTCAAATTTTTGGGGGAGGTCTTCAGCGGCCTCTTCGCCAGGCACCGCTTCTGGCGGTAATTCCCCGCCAGTTTTATCGGTTGCAGCCGCGGTCGGCGCATCGGGGATTTCTGGAGTGCTTTGGAGGTTACGGGCCACATGCAAGCCAGCGGCGCCGGCTAGCGGCAACAAAGCATGCTCGCTGGTTATCAAAACCACGTTTTTATCGGCCCCATCAGCGCTGCGCTTAAGAAGCTTCATGTTAACGATGCTCTGTAAGCTGGCCGCCCGTTTAGGCAGCACCAGCGCCACCACTTTGTGCGCTGAATTTTCGACCTTATCAATGATGCCGGTTATTTCATCATCAACATCTACGTAAATAACGTCTTTGGTCGGCTTGCCCGGTTTTGGTGGAATTTTAGCGCTCATACCCTAAGCATTCTGTTCAAACGGCCTTTTATGGTGCTCTCTCCTTCTTCAGCGATGGCTGAATTGAGGGTGTCGAGACCAACCCGTAGCAGGCCCATGGCTGTCACAAAGGTGTGGTCGGTGATGCTGCCGGTTGAATCAGTTATACCCACGACGTCGTGCGGATTAATATGGTGGACCATGGGCTTTCGGGTGAAAGGCAGGGCTTTATGCCACTCTGAACTTTCAAGCTTATCTATCAGCATTTTAAGGCTGGAGCCGCCACCGCAAAGCAGTATCCGGTGCGGCAGATGGTCCAGTTTGGTGAACTCGCTTAACGCCAGTTCGACGCCATTGATCCAGACGTTCAGGGTTTTATGCAGGGCTTTTTCGACCGTCTCTTTATGGGCGGTCTCGTGGGTTGACGACAGGCTGAGCTTAAGGGCTTCGGCCTTGACGAAATCAATGTCCAAATCGCGCTCAATGGCATGGGTGAAAGCCCGGCCGCCAATGCCGAACATTTTGGTCCCTTCCACGCCGCCTTCATTAACCACAGCAATGTCCGATGTGCCGCCGCCGACATCCATTAATATGGCGCTGACGCTGGCATTAGGGTCATCGCCGACTACGCTGCGGGCTACAGCAAAGGGTTCGGCAGCCACTGCGAGTAACTCCAAATCGAGCTCGGCCGCGGTGCGTTCCAGCGCCCCGATATGGATCATGGGGGCAAAAGCCGTGTACATCTCCACTAAAATATCCCGTCCCTGGAACCCCACAGGGTTGGTGACTTTATAACCGTCAATATCGATGCGCACCAGGGCGCTGTTGACCAGCCGGACCTCGACATCTTTGCCGCCGAGCTCCCAGGCCAGCTCCTGTCTGGCTTTGGCTTCGGCCCGTTCCTGCACCAGTTCGATGATTCGGGCCATTTCATCAATGCTAAGTTCTTTTGAAGGGTTCTTGCGAGTGAAGCGGACGGTGCTGGTGGTGCCTTTGACCAATTCACCGGCGATGCCGACCATGGCGGTCCGCGCGCTGACGCCGGCTTGTTGTTCGGCCGCTGCTAACGCCTTGTCGCAATTAGCCACCACGGCGGCGATGTCGGCGATGGCGCCGGCTTGCATATCGGCCAGCTCCTGATGGGCCCGGCCCACGCCAATAATCTCCACTTCATCGCCGGTCACCCGGCCGATTAAAGCTTTTACGAACTCGGTGCCGACATCCAGCGCCACCATATATTCGCCTTCCGGCTCCCCGCGCAGCCTGGTGGTTGGTTCTTTAGGAATTTTGTTCTTAAGGGAATGGCCAAGATCCTTGGCCCTGTTAAGCATAGCCATGATTCAGGTTAAATTATAGCACGCCAACACCTAAGCAACTCACGTCCGCCTGGTCTTTAAGAGGCCTTTTTTGCGCAATTTTATCAGCTCTTCACGCTCGCCCAGCCAATAGCTCACGAACATGATGAGCACGACCGTATAGGCGGGCCAAGCCAGCCACAGCCATCTATGGCTGCCTGGTAAGCTAGGCGGCGGCTTGGAAAATATACCGCCTACAGGACCAACGGCGGTTTGACTGTTGACAATGACGAAGAACTGCAGGAAGGCTTTTTGGCCAGCGCTATCGGCGGCATTAACTTTAATCGTGTAACTGTTTTTATAGCCCCCGCGCGCAGAATAGGTGTGGCTGATATTGAAATCTCCAGCCACGCCGCGGCTGATGACATCGCTTTGGCCGTCTCCCCAGTTAACATTTAGGGCATAAGGCGGTGTTCCGCCACCGATACGCAAAGGCCAAACCACCTTCTGCCCAATGTAATATCCCTTGTATAGGAACGCGGTTGTTAGCGATAGCGGGGCCACAGCCGTGTTCGACCCGGCGCCGGATGAACCGGAGCTGGATCCTGAGTTAGGCTGGTGGCTTGCGGGAGGCGGCGGATTTGGCGCGTCATAATAAACTGTCACGGTTGGTGAAACCGGGCCTTCGTCATCCGTGACGTTAAAGACATGGGCCGCTAAATCATTCCGGCCAGAAAATAAGCTGACCGACAGCTGAAAGTCGCCACTGCCGTCGCAAAGCGCCGAGCCGCCCATCACGTCATTGCGGAATATCTCCACATAGGCGGCATTAACCGGGCAACTGCCGCTCACGGTTATAGGAATTGATTTGAAGTGCTGCCTGTTAGCCGGAGCCATGATAACCGCCGGCGAAGTCACTGCCGGGCCATGGACTGCGGCCGTGACCCGTATATCCGCCCCCTTGGCCTTGAGCGTCCAGCCCGATAGAAAAACGCCGACGCACAACAATAAAAAGACCGCCAGCGGATTCGCCAGCATTAAGCTGATTTTACGCCTGGGTGTTTTTCTGGGCGGGCGCTTTTTAGTTTTTGGCCGTGCCATTTTTGTTTTGTTAGGAACACCTTAACATTACCACTTTTAACCTAAGAAGTGAAGCGTTTTGAGGAAGGTGTTTGGGGCTCAGTTTATTCGAGGACAGCTTTGATGCGGCGGACGCCGGCGGAGCTGGCTTCTTCTTTGGTGATTTTGAACTTTTTACCGCCTTCACCGATAGCTCCAGTATTCTCCACGTGCGGGCCGCCGCAGATTTCGCGGCTGAAGGGGTGTCCCGGCTCGCCGATAGTATAGACTTTAACGGTGGCACCGTATTTATCGCCAAAGGCGCCGCTGGCGCCTTTTTTAAAGGCTTCGTCGGTTTTCTCTTCTTTCCAAGTGACCGGCAAATCTTCGTCGATTTTTTGATTCACGATTTTCTCGACTTCGTCCAGCTGTTCGCGGGTGACTTTTTCAGGATGGCTAAAGTCAAATCTGGTCCGCTCGGCCGTGATGTTACTGCCGCGCTGTACGGCGTGATCTCCAAGTACATTTTTCAGCGCCTGGTACATTAAATGGGTTGTGGTGTGCAGCTTAACTACCTCTGGTGAATGGTCAGCCAAGCCGCCTTTGAACATCCCGGCACTGGCCGTCTGGCTGCGCTGCCGTTGCTCGAACATTAAGTGATCAAACTCACTGCGCCAACCGCCAGCAAGTTCTATTCCTCGTCTATGCGCTTCTTCAACAGTAAGCTCTACCGGAAAACCATATGTATCGTAAAGTTTGAAGATATCAGGACCATACATTATGGATCGCATGGGAGGCGGTGTTGTGCCCGTATCGAAAAGCCCTGTGGATTTCACTCCCAAGATCTTATCAAACTCCTGAAGCCCTCTCCGCAAAGTTTGACGGAATATCCGCTCTTCGCGGCCAAATATTTCTAGTACTTCTTTTTCGCGTTCGGCAATCTCGGGGAAGTCATTTTTATACAGATTTATCACCGTAGGCGCGATTTTGTCGCATAAATCCTGCTCTATGCCAAGATCAAAGGCATATCTTATCGCCCGCCTAAGCAGCCGGCGCATCACATAGCCCTGCTGTTTGTTGCTTGGCGCCACTCCGTCGACCGCCAGCCAGGTCGCCGCCCGCAGGTGGTCCGCTATGACCCGCATGCTGGTCTGGTGCTGGCTATAGCCCTTGCCGGATAATTTTTCCAACTCGTCAACCATTGGTTTTATAAGGCTGATTTTGAAGATATCCGGGTCATTATTAACCGCCGCAGCAATGCGCTCCAGGCCGCCACCAAAGTCTACGTTCGGTTTAGGCAAATCCTCGAACTTACCACCGATTTTTCGGTAAGTCATAAACACGCTGTTGCCGATTTCCAAAAACCGGCCGCACTCGCAAGCGGGGTGGCACTTTTCGCCGTATTTTTTGTCGTGTTCGACTTGAGTAAATTCATAATAGACTTCGCTGTCGGGGCCGCCTGGTTCGCCGTCGCGCATATGCTCGGGCAGGCCTTCACGGCTCCACCAGTTATGCTCAGCGCCGTAAAAAACGATGCGCTCTTCCGGCACTCCCAGGCTCTTCCAGATATCCGCCGATTCGATGTCTTTTGGCACGCCTGCTTTCTCGTCGCCTTCAAAACAGCTTACCCAGAGTTTGTCTTTGGGCAGCTTTAGTTCTTCAGCCAAAAACTGCCAGAACCATGTCAGCTGGTCTTGTTTGAAGTAATCGCCCAGGCTCCAGTTGCCGAGCATCTCAAAAAAAGTGGTGTGGCGGTTGTCGCCGACCTCGTCCATGTCCTCGGCCCTAAAGCAGGTTTGGCTGTCGACCAGACGGGCGCCCTCAGGGTGCGCTTGTCCAAGCAAATAAGGGATCAGCGGCTGCATGCCGCTGCCAGTGAAAAGGGTCGTTGGGTCGTCCTGCGGCACCAGTAGCGCCCGTGGGATAGCCTTGTGCCCTTTCTTTTCAAAAAACTCTAGATATTTTTTTCGAATTTCCTCAGCCGTCATCAGCAATATTGTAACAGAGGTGACAACGATAAAAAATTCTAGCTGGTGACGATGCCGCCACCTAGGCACTGCTGCCCGGAGTAAAAAACGCAGGATTGGCCGGGAGTTAGGGCCCTGACTTCTTCCGCTAGATCGGCCCGCCAGCGTGAACCACTTAACTTGTTAAGTTTTTTGACTGGTATCAGCTTGCCCCGGTGCCGTGTCCGCGCCACCAGTTTTTGGCCGCTCCGAGGCTCCTCGTTTATCCAGTGGGCCGAGGTAAATATGATCTTATCGTTCCATAATTTTTTATCCTGTAAATCAGTTGTCACGTAAACTTGGTTTTTCTTGATATCCTTGCCGACGACGTAGTACGGCAAGCCGCCGCCGAGTTCCAACCCGTGCCGCTGTCCGAAAGTGTAGAAAAAAGCGCCCTCGTGACTGCCAAGCGTTTGGCCTGTTCGGCTAATAATTTTCCCAGGCTTTTCCTGAATATATTGCTTAAGAAAATCCTTAATACTGACTTTGCCGACAAAACAAATGCCCATGCTCTCTTTTTTATCGGCTGTGACTAATCCAAATTTCTTCGCCGCTATCCTTACCTGCGGCTTAGTCAAATCACCCAGCGGAAATATGGTCCTTTTAAACGCCTTGCCTGGCACCCGGTGCAAAAAATAAGTCTGATCCTTGTTTTTGTCATGCGCTATATTTAGTTGGCTGCCGGCTGTTTTGGCGTAGTGGCCGGTTGCTATCAAGTCCGCCCCGTCTTTTAGCGCCGTGTCCAAGAAAAGTTTAAATTTTATTTCCTGGTTACACATAATGTCCGGGTTGGGCGTGAAGCCGGCGGCAAAACCGTCAAGCATGTATTTGACCACTTTGTCGAAGTACTGCTTTTCAAAATCGTATACCTTAAAGTCTATCCCCAGTTGAACTGCCACCCTTTTGGCATCCTGGAAGTCATCCATCCACGGGCAAGGCATGCCCGGTAAATCTTTAGTCCAGTTTTTCATGTAAACTCCAACCACATCATAGCCCTGCTGTTTGAGTAGCGCAGCGCTGACGGAGCTATCGACCCCGCCGGATAAACCAACATACACCTTCTTCATTTGCCAACCATTATAACAGAGGCGGTTAAAGAGGTGGATCGCCTTTTTTTAGCTTATTCCTGATGGCTTCAAGCTGGTGGCGCCGGCCAATGAAAAATGACGCCAGCATTAAAATAAACAGAGCAATCACTGGCCAAAGCAATACTTTAGTCTGGATTATCGTATTGGTGTTGCTGGTGTTGCCGCCGGTTAGTTTGGCCGGCCCATTGGCGATGGCCACCAGCTGGAGGAAGGCGCTGTCCCCTTTTGAGTCCGTGGCTTTGACAGTCACTTTATAAACGCCGGCCTGGGCATAGGTGTGCTGGATGTTAAAGTTACCCGGAGCGCTCTCGCTTATCAGATCAGGGTTAGAGCTGTCACCCCAATCAACGCTGATGGCGTAAGGCCCAACGCCGCCACTCAAGGTTATCGGCCAGGTCAGAACTTCTCCGGGGTTGGCGCCCCGTTTAGAAAATTGGGTTGTCAAAGTGATCCGTTGGCCGCCCACTGGAACGGCTGACTGGTAAGTGACGGTCACTGTGTTGGAGTTGGGGCCAGCCTGATTGAGGTTATCGAAAACTTTAGCCACCAAGTCGTTCCGGCCATCGAACAAATCAATTTGCAGGCTGTAACTGCCGTGTGAGCAGTCCGCCGAACCGGCGAAGACATTATTTTTATAGATCTCGACTGTTGTATTATCAGGGCATAAGCCCGAGACGGTGATCGGCAGGTTACTGAAAGACTGGCCGTTGCTCGGTATGTCGATGGTGGCGCCGCGCGAAGGCGGCGGCCCGGGAACCGTACCCTGGATCCCCGTTGACCCAGACGCGGAAGTGGCCGCTATGGCCGGCGGAGGGAATAACATGATGAGCAAGGGCGCCAAAAGCGCCACCCAGGGCCATTTGTTTGTGATTAGGTTTTTGGTTTTCATTTTCCACCCACCCGGAGCGGTGTTAAACGTTGCTAGCGGCGGCCATGCCTCTGGCTGCGTTTATATGCCCGCCAGGAACGGTAAGCCAGATAGAACAAGCCGGCAAGGATAATGACAATTATGATGATCAGCCACACCGGTATGTACCAGAACGTTTTCTGTAGAGTCAGCACTTGCCCGCCATTACCGTAGCTGACACTTGCCAACACAGTGTAACGTCCGATTTTATGGACTCCGCTGAAGTTGTGCGTGAAAGTCCGGCTGCTATTGGGCAGAATGTTACCAAGCTGCTTAGGGTTGTTAAACGGGAAGTTGGCGACACTCTTATTAAACATGTCGTGTATTTCGATATCGCCAAACGGCTGGATGAAGCCATTGCCAAAGTTGGTGATCTTTATGCCGACTTTATTTGGTGTTTTGACAAAAAGTGTGCCCGAGCGAGCACCGCGGTAAACTTGCAGCCCGTCAACATGCACCTGCGTCCGGATATTACCGGGGACTGTTATCAGCACGATTGTCCCTACGCTGGCGGTCAGAGCCACCTGGCCCGGTCCTGACTGGGCCAGGTTTTTTGGTATGGCGCGGTAGCGGATAACTCCGTAGTAAGCGCCAGCCGGGGTGTTTTTAGGAATATCCAGCCCAATAATCACCTGTTTTTGCTGGCCTTTGGCCAAAGGCACGTCATCCAGGTTATTCACAAACGGTTTGATACTGTTTGGCGACGTTTGGTTGGAATTAGTGATAATTTGAGGGTTGCCGGTCAGGTTATCGGCTTTAAAATCATCGACTTCGCCCTTCGCCACCACGGCGTCGACTGTCACGTTCTTAAGCGTTATCGTCAGGCTCTGGCTGCCACCTTGTTTAATCGTGTACTGCGAAATGGTGGGCGATATACTCAAACCGCTGCCACTAGGGGCCTGCTGGGCAGCCACGAAAGGTATGGCATTGAACAGCAGCGAAAAGGCTGCAACTGCCGGTATCAGTTTTTTGAATTTTGGCATTCTTTCTCCGTTAGGTCAGTTAAAAATAGTATAGCAAAGCCCCAGGGTAATTAAAATGAAACTATCGCTGTGTAGGTTATGGTGGTGGCGTAAATCCCGGCTGGCTGGTTAGACGGCACGTTCACAAGATACGAGACAGTCATGCGGTTGTAGTTAGTGGTCAGCGGAGAATCGGCGATGGCGTCGCCGTCAATGTACGTGAAGCGGTTTGGTAAGTTATAGTTTGCGGTCGGGGTTCCGGTGCCGACACCAACAGGGTTTTGGCCAATCGGCGGGATGAGATTTGACCGAAGGTTGATACCGAACTGCGCCGTACCGGGAAAGCTGGCCCTTGGCGAGCCCAGAGCCGCAATCGTGTTGTTTCCGGAGGTCATGGTGGTGCCAAGCGAATAGATAGTATAACCAGACAAGTCATTAGTTGCCACCGCGAATTGTGATTGGGCGAAATTAGCCCGTGTTGATGACAGGTCTCCTAAATCAATGCTGTCGCCGCTGGTCGTGGAGCAGTCTGGGGCCACTGTGATACCAACGCATAGTTGCAAAAACGGCGGTACGAACGCCCCGATATTAAAAGCATTGAGGGTCGCGAATGCCACTCCACCGGTGTCCTCCTCGGCGCCGCTGCCATCTGTTGACGAATGCGTCGAAATCCGGACATAAGTTGTCCCGGTGGTGGACGGATTCGTAATATTATTAAAAGAATAGGCGCTAGGCACAAGCAAGCCCGGCGCGGCCGTCCTGGTCAGGACGATTTCACTCGCTGTAGTATCCGCACTATCTACACTAAAGCCGATGTTGCCTGACTGGCTGGTTAAGTTAGCCGCCGAGGCATCAAGCCCAGCAGGCGCTACACACGGGATCACAAATAGTGGCGAATTGGAGCAATATTGCAAGACGATAGAACCAACCACCGAGGCAGTGGGGACGTTGAACCGAAATGTTTGAGTGGTGACCGCCGAGGGCAGTCCTGAAGATACAGTCACAGATCGGTTGGGAAAGGTGCTCGCTGCAGTCTGGCCTTTGGCGACCAAAAAACCACAGAGCAAAGCAACAGCCAATAGTATGAAGACCCGGCTCTTCTTTAACATAACCTTTATATATTCTAGCTTAAATGACGGCTAATAAGTCGGTACGGCGATGAAATCGGCTTGGACCGAATAAGAACCGAATGGGGTGATGATGTTGGATGTTGCCGCGAATTTTAGAATAAGGGCTTCATCGTCAACCTGCGGTGTAGCGCTGGCAGTTGATGAAGCGATTTCCTCGGCTGTGCCGGTCTCATCCCAGGCAAAACCACTACCGGCTGTGTTGCATGTGTCGAGATTACAGAAGTTATTGCCGCTTTCGCCCACATATGGACTTTGTGGCACAAGATCATAGGCACCAGTGGAGAAAGTACAGGTGTAGCTGGTGGTGCTGCCACAATTGACCCCGGCGACTGTCATGCCAAAATCTTCAGAGCCGGCGGTTATTTTGGACTGGGTATTGCCGATGGCGTTTATACAGCCATCTGAGTTACTGTTCCCCGGCGTAGAACAAGTGGCTCCGGTTATCCTAAGGGTGCCAAGATGGTTAGCGCCAGTCGACGCCTGAATAGCCCTGTAGTAAACATTGACGCCGTTAGCAGCATTACTCCTAACCATTGCTATGCCGTTATTACTATCGCCGCCGTTTGCGGTAACCGGGGAAACATTAACAGCTCCCGAGTCCAAAGTACCGATATTCACAGACGTGCCCGAGATCACCGAGCAATCGTGCGAGCCACTGTTAGTCGGGTCAGTCGTGGCGTCATCAACCGCCGTGCTGCCGATACAAAAGTTTAAGATTTCAGCCACCCGCGCGCTCACAGTCAGGCTCTGGACTATGGCGCCGGCCACTGTTCCGCCGTCCAATGCCGAGGCGTTGGTGGTTGCGTCGTAGGTATATATACCGATATAAAAAGCGGTGTTCGTGGTGGACGAGTTCACGATGCCGCTAAATTTGATCGTGTGGGTGGTATTCGTCGTTTCAGCGGTGGAGTTCCCTGACCTGCTGGCACAGAGCACGTTAGCCGACGGGGTGCAATAGGTTCCGCCAGTGCCATCTCTAGCGAAACTGATGCCGTTGTCGGCAAATCCGGTCTGGCTCACAAATGCGGCCGGACCAGCTGAAAAACTAAAGCCTGTCGGAGCGGTGCTCGTTCCGGCACAAGTGTTCCCGCCGCCATAGGTGCCTACAGCGGTTGTACAAGCAATGAACTTCAGCCCTTTTATCGCGGTCGTGGAGACATTGTTAAAGGTGAATGTATAAGAGACGTTCGTGGCGCTAGCCTGAGCCGTGCTTAATGTGAGCGACCTAAGGGTAAGCTGGCCGGAGGCGCTGGCTTCACCCGTTAGCAAGAAGAGAGGAGAAAGAAAGACCGCCACTGTAGCTAGCAAATAACAAGCCAGCACGGCAAGGTGCTGTTTTTTCTTAGCAAAAACAAAAAGACTTTTACTCATTTTGGTTTGAGTATCTGTTTCGGGTGTTTCTCTCCGATAAAGTACTGATTAATTTATACCATGAGCACTTTCCCAATACAACCAAAAAATCCGCTTGCTAAGGCGGATTTTAAGATAAGCGGAGTATAGGCGCTAGTAGGTGGGTACAGCGGTGAAGTCGGTTTGCACGGAGTAGCGGCCGAACGGCGTGGTGATTTCCGGGGTACCAGCGAATTTGACCATAAGGGCTTCGTCGTCAACCTGCTTTACAGAGGATCCAGCGGAGCTGGCGATTATCGTGGAGCTGCCGTCTTCATCCCAGGCAAATCCGTTGCTTGTACCGTAATCTTCGGTACCTGTACCACCGGCCCCTAGGTAGTTAGTTTGTGGCTCCAGGTGGCAGGAGTTGCCAACGGCGAGGCTTTGGCCACTATCGCCATACTGGCAAGAGTATGAAGTCGTACCGTTACTGTTGACGCCGGCTATGGTCATTCCAAAGGATTCAGTTCCGGCACTGATTGCGGTTTGGGTGGCATTTCCGGTGCCGGCGTTCCAGCCATCGGAGTTTATGCAGGGATCTGTAAAGGTATTGCCATTGGGGTCCGCCCCGGGGTCGCCCACGGTGTTACAAGTCTGGCCACTGATGCGCAGCGCCCCCAGATGGTTTGTCCCGGTTGAGGCTTGGATGGCATCATAATAAACTCCCACACCATTACCGGCATTACTCCGTACCATGGCAACGGCGTTATTACTATTTCCACCATCGGTTGTCACGGGCGAAATATTCACTGTTGAGGTGTCCAGAGTACCGATATCCACGGTGGTGCCGCTGACGCCTGAGCAATCGTTGGCTATGAGGTTGCCTGGTAGGGTGTTATTGACGTCATCCACAGTGGTCGCACCCACGCAAAACTGCAAAACTTCAGCCACAGCCGCATCGGTGGTAAGCGTTTGGGTCACGGCTGTCGCGGTGGCGCCAAAGTCCACCAGGTTTCCAACTGTATAGCCGCTATCGCTATAGGTGTAGATACCAACATAAAAGGCCGTGTTAACTGTACTGGGGTTCGTAATGCCGGTGAACGCGATGGTGCGTGATGTAGCCGTTTGGTTTGTGAGGTCGGTCCGGTTGGCACATATAATATTAGCGGCAGCTACGCAGTCGCTCCCCACTGAGCCGGCGCCTGCCACAAAGTTAGTGGCACCCTGCCAACCGGAAAAACTGGGGGCATCAAACGTCGCGCTACTGAAACTCAAACCGGTTGGAGCAACACAGTTGGTGGTACTGCCCGGATAGGTGAAGACAGCCGGAGCGTTACAGGCTATGAATTTAAGGCTCTGGACGTCGGATGTTGAAGCTAGTGTGAAGGTGAACGAGTATTTAACGTTGGTCTTACTGGGCACGCCGGAGGAAATCGTCAGCGACCGGTTGGTGATCTGCCCATAGGCCTCGGCCTGGCCTGTCATCAGCAAAGGCATAATGCCGCCTGCGGCTATCACTACCGCCGCGGCCAGTAAATATAACCGGTAGATTTGACCCTTTATAAGAGTGCGCACTTTTTTCATTTTTTTTTGTTTTTTGAGTCCTAAGGAGAATTTATAACATAAGCGTCCCTATGTAAAGAAGATTTTGGCGGAGTTTTCCACATGTCAGCGAATTTGTCTTTTTAGTATGTGGCGACAACCACTAGATCTTGGGCCATCTGGTAATTACCGGATGGAGTCAAAATACTGGCGTCAGCTATATAAGAAATGGTGTATTGGGTCAGCCCCCAGCCGCTGCTGCCGGACGGTGTTTGGGCTACGATATCACCAACATTGTACTTAAACTGGTTTGGAGTGTTGTAGCCCGACGCCGCCACGCCCGTGGCGAAGGCGCTGCTTGGCTGCGGCGCCGGGTCAGAGCCGACTGCCGGTGAAGTGTTATGGACCAGGTTGATGCCAAATTCTTCTATGCCAACTGACGGGGCCCCTAGAGTGGCTTTGGCCGGTAAAGTATGGCTGCGGGTCCCGCTTGTGTAAGTTGGCGGCTGGCTGACCGTCTGCACAGTGTAGCCGCTGTCTATGTAAGCCCGCACGTGGAAGCTTGCCTGCCCGCTATTAGTGCTAGAGGGGCTTAGGTTTCCTAAATCCACAGAAGCCGTATCTATGCCCAGTTCCAAAAAGGGGTCACCCGGCGTCAAAAAGCCTGAATAGGCTTGGTAATTGGCGCTGCTGTACAAGCCAACTCCCAGTATTCCGGCGGCCACACTGGCTTCGTAATTAGCAGATGCCTGGCCATTGTCGCCGCCCGAGCCGAAAATAACTTCGTTGGCCTTATAGTTACTCGAACTATACTGGGCAAAAGCTACACCTCCCAAACCTAAAAGGGAAAACAGTCCGAGACTGACAAAACGTAACCATTTCATCTGTTAGGAGTATAGCAAATTGCCGCTTAGCGGGTCTTAAAAGTCGAGGCGATGCTTAAGATGCTGTCCGGCTGGGGATTCAGGCCGACGTCCTTATAGGTGATGACAAAGCTTATCGGCTTGCCGCTAGACCGTTTCATATTTAGCGTATAGTCCCCGCCGATTTCGCTCAAAATTACAAAGTAGTCAGTTGAGTCCGGGTCGCAGAGCATAAGGGCGCCGCTGATAGTCACTTCCTTGACTTTATGGAGCTCGCCTTTAGCGTACTGGCTGACACATGGGTTTGAGACGCTGTTAGCTGACAGCCGGTTGTCATTGATGATATGGACAGGCAAGACCCTGGGCGTTTCTATGTACAAGGGGATCGGGGTCTGGTTGATATAGACGATCAGCTCATTTTCCAGAACATTTTTTAGGAATTTATGATAAACAACGCGGCTGGCGCTGCTATCTTTCTTATCTAAAACCCAGGTGCCGGTATCTTGGAATTGGAAATAATCGTTTGTGAACGTGGTTAAGTTACCAGTGACCTGGGTATTAGTGACCGATGATGTGGCCCCCAGGTTGGGTTGGTGCAAGCCTGACAGTATAAAGTAGGCGATAACGCCAAGCGCGATGACCGCCGCGAAGAAAATCACCAGATTGCGCCGGAAGTTGCTGTAGTGCGAACGCTTAACCGGTCTCCTGTAGATATAACCCCTGGCCATCAGCCATATATTGTATCAAACTGTTAACGTCTATATTATTGATGTAGTAAATCAAACGATAAAAAATGCCCGAAGACCAAAACAAACCAACTAATGAGCCGGCGGCGGCTCCACCCCAGCCGCCAGCCGCGCCACAAGAAGAAGACAGCCTGGACGCAGGTAAGGCCGGCCAGGCGCCGGAGGCGCCTACCGCAACGGATAAGCAGCCAGCCGCACCTTCCGGCCAGGCGCCAAAGAAGGGCCCGCCGGGAAAATCTATGATCTTCGGTAATCTTTACTTGATTGTGTTCATTCTGCTGGTTTTGGCGGCCGGTATAGTGGTGTATGTCAGCATCAAGACCGGCGCCCCGAAGAATAGTAACAATAAAGCCGGCTCTTTGACCGACCAGCAGCTATCGACCCTCAAAGGCAACACCACGCTGGTGGGTGATTCCAAAAACACCCTGGATGTCCAAAGCAACTCGATTTTCGAAGGCCAGGTCCTGTTAAGATCCGATTTGAACGTGGCCGGCAACCTTAAGGTTGGCGGCCCGCTGTCGTTACCGTCTATCACGGTTGGCGGCAACGGCACCTTCGGCCAAATCGGTATAAGCGGCGGCCTGAATGTCAGCAAAGACACGGTCATCCAGGGCCAGCTGACAGTTAAAAACAACCTGTCGGTCAGTGGTACTGCCACCTTCGGAGCGCTGGATGTTTCCACTTTAAGCGTGACCAAGCTTAATATCAGGGGCGACTTGGCCTTTAACCAGCACCTGGTGTCAAGCGGTGGCGGCCCGGGCCGCTCCGGAGGCACGGCTTTGGGCGGTGGCGGCACGGTGTCTGTCAGCGGCAGCGACACAGCCGGTTCGATTAACATCAACACCGGCTCCGGCGCGCCGGCCGGATGCTTTGTGACCATCAGCTTCACGCACCAATTCAGCTCCACGCCCTACGTGGTCATCAGCCCGGCCAACAGCACGGCCGCGACAATCGAATACTATGTGACCAATCG
>JAICWR010000012.1 GCA_025934715.1 Candidatus Saccharimonadota bacterium | reverse complement strand
CTTTACTACGGCGGTGGTTTGACACTGCGCCTTGTCACCTCCCATAACCTGCGCTGGGGACGGGTGGCGCTAGTGGCAGCGGGGCTCGTTATCTCGGTGCTCCTACTGTGGCAATCGGCCAATCCTTGGCTGTTCCTGTTCTTGCTCGCACTCGTTGTTGCGGCCAGCGCAACCTGGCTGTCGCGGCACAGAGGCGAAGAAGGACTTAGGTACCAACTGAAAGCAGGGCTGTGCCTAGCTGCAACGGTCGGGTTCTGGTACATGGGACTGGTGATGATCTCGCTGGTCCTGACCGCCTGGCAGACAGCAGCGTTAACCTTCGGGCTGGCCTCGTTCGGAGCCTGCGCATGGTTCGCCGACCGCGCGCGCAGGCAATGGACGGCATTGGCAGAGGCCAATCGACGGACTCTCGCAGTGGCGAGAATCGTAGGTTTTCTCGCCTTGGGCATGACGCTGATCAGCGCGCTGATCGCCACGTCCTGACCACAACACGGAGGTGAGGCTAATTGGACAAGCTGCTGTACCGCTTTGGACTCCAGTTTTTCAGGCTGGGAGCCCGGGGCGCAAGAGCGCTGGTCAACCGGTTGCTCCGGTAACCGGCATCCGCGGCAGGGGACTGAGTGAGCTACTCACTCGCCCCTGCCGTTTTTCATATTGATATAAGCCCTAAACTGTTATACTGGATGTAAGTGAAGTAAAGATAAAAATGGCAGTTTATAAGGTAATCCAGGACGTCGAGGCGGAAGACAAACTACTTGGGCCCCTAAGCCTAAAGGGTTTTATTTACGCCATGATCGCCGGCACGTGTGCGTTCATTAATTTTAAGTTGCTGCTCATCGGCACCCCGCTCAAGTGGTTATTCATTCTGATGTTCGCTATGCCGATGATACTGTTTGGCGTTCTGGCCAGTCCGCTGGGCCGCGACCAACCAACGGAAGTTTGGCTGCTCAGCCGTATAAGATACTTCCTGAAGCCGCGCCGCCGCATTTGGGACCAGGAAGGCTTAAGCGAACTAGTGACTGTGACCGTGCCGAAAAAAGAAGAATTGCACCTGACCAAAGACTTAAGCCAAACCGAGGTGCAAAGCCGGCTGAAAGCCCTGGCTACGACGCTTGACACCCGCGGCTGGGCTATCAAAAACGTGGATGTGAACCTTAGCTCGCTGGACACCGGCGCCCAAATGGTCACACCGGAATCGGACCGTTTGGTGGGCGCCGGCGGCGTGCCGCACCAGATGCCGGTTGTGGATGTGCATGCTGCAGACGACATCATGGACGAAAAGAACAATCCCACAGCCAAGAAATTCGACAGCCTCATGAAGCAGGCCGATGATAAGCGTAAGCGTAGCCTGCTGACCTCGCTTAAGGGCCTGGTGGAAGAAAAACCCGCAAAACCGGTGGCGGCAAAAGTGATTAATAGCAAGTTGCCGCCGGTTTCAGAGAAACCCCAGACCGGGCTGACCGAAAAGGAAAAGTGGTTTTTACGCCAGAGCGAGGAAGAGGCCAAAGAAGCGATGGAGGCCAGATTGGCTAAACCCCAACCCAAGCCCGCTCCGGCCCGTGACCATAAGGCAGCGAAGGTAGCAGCTAAAGCAGAGCCTCCTGCCGCCGCGAAACCTAAGATAGCCTCTAGCAAGCCAGTGACACCCGAAGACCAATCTGTTAAGATGGAGCTAGCCCAAAGCGGTAACGCTTTTAGTGTGGCGACGCTATCGCAGCTGGCCAACCGGCCCAAGATCGAGCAGACCGGTCCAGACGAAGTCACTATCTCGCTTCACTAATAACCGACAGCCGCGAATTGATAGGGTGGTAGACAAACAAATATGAACCCATCTCAACAGACTAATCCAGCGGTGCCTCAGCCGCAGGTCATTCCGCCGCAGCAGAGCAAGAGTAATCCCAACAGCACCCAAAACACCTTGCAGCTGAGCGAAATTCGCGATGGCATTGTGATTATGAACGATGGCAGCTTTAGGGCTGTCATCATGTGTAAGTCTATTAACTTCGACTTAATGAGCCCGCAGGAACGCGAAGCCGTGGAGTTCAGTTACCAGGGTTTTCTCAACTCTTTATACTTCCCGATCCAAATTTTTATCCGTAGCCAAAAAGTCGACCTAAGGCCGTATTTGGAGAAGATGGATAAAATCAGGGTGGCCCAGGACAACATGCTTTTAGGCCTGTTGATGGAGGATTACATAGCTTTCCTATCCGATATCTCCCAGCAGACCAACATCATGGACAAAAAGTTCTACGTTGTCATCAAATATCCGGACACTGACCAGGATATCCGCAAAGCCCTGAAGCAAAGCACCAGCTTCTTCACTGGTTTGGGCGGTTTGCTAAGCCCGGCTAAGCCAGACCACGTCACCATCAATGAGAATACGCTTGAAACAGCCAAGACTGAACTGAAGAACAGAGTGCAGGCTGTCATGCAGGGGCTGGCCCAGGCCGGCATCCAGAGCCTGCCGTTGGACACCGAAGAGCTTATCGAGCTTTACTACGACGCTTACAACCCCGACACCGCCACCCGCCAGCAAATCAAGGACTTTGGCGGGCTAACAGAACCGGTTATCAGCAAGGGCGAAGGGCAAGCCCCGCAGCCGCAGCTTAACAATGGGGGGGCCGCCTAAGATGGCTTTTGGCAAAAAGGCGCCCGCGCCGGCTGATCCGAAACAGCTTGAGCGCCAAGAGGTGGCCGCCGCCTTCGCCAAAGGCGTGACGGCGCTGCGCGATTTCATCGCCCCCAGTTCGCTGATTTTTGACAATAATTATTTCCGGCTGGGCACCCGCTACGCCAGGACCTATTACGTCTACGGTTATCCGAGGCAGCTCTATACCGGCTGGCTCTCGGGCATGATTAACCTCGATGAGGTGATCGATATGTCGATAGTCGTCCAGCCAGTGGATAGCCAGGTGGTTTTGGAAAATTTGCGCAAAAAAGTCAGCCAGCTGGAAGCGGGGATCCAGATTGACACCGAAAAAGGCAAGGTGCGCGACCCCGGCAAGCAGGCCGCTGTCCAGGACGCCGAAGAGATGCGCGACAAGCTCCAGGTTGGCGAAGAACGGTTCTTCAGGTTCGGGCTGTACTTCACAATTTATGCCAGTTCGATGGAGGAGTTGGAGTTCGTCAGCCATAAGGTGGAGAGTTTGTTGGGCCAGCAGCTGGTTTACTCCAAGCCGGCCAGCGCCCAGCAGGAACAGGGCTTATCCAGCACTGTGCCACAGTTTAACGACCAGTTGCAGATTTACCGCAACATGAACACCGGCGCCATATCGACCAGTTTTCCGTTCACCAGCGCCGACCTGACCCAGGACAACGGTATTTTATACGGTATCAATATGCATAATTCCGGACTGGTGATTTTCGACAGGTTTAGCTTAGAAAACGGTAACAGCGTGGTGTTCGCTAAATCCGGCGCCGGCAAAAGCTACACGGTTAAGCTGGAGGCTTTGCGCAGCATGATGTTCGGCACTGAGATCTTTATCATCGACCCCGAGAATGAATACCAGAAGATGTGCGAGGCCGTCGGCGGCGCTTATGTGCGGTTAAGTTTAAATTCCGCCACCCGCATCAATCCGTTCGACCTGCCGCAGGTGGTGGATGCCGATGAATCGGACAACGCCCTGCGTTCAAACCTTATAACCCTGCACGGCTTGCTGCGGCTGATGATGGGCGGCGCCCAGGCCCAGATGATGGAAGGGAATGCGGCGGTGATGCCGGCGCTCAACCCGGCCGAGGAGGCCGACCTCGATGCAGCTCTGATTGAAACTTACGCCAAAGCCGGCATCACCACCGACCCGCTGACCCACGGCTCGCCGCCGCCCACCATTAACGACCTCTATGACACCTTGTTGCACATGGGCGGCACCGGCCCCCAGCTGGCGCAGCGCCTGCGCAAATACACTAGCGGGACTTTCGCGGGAATTTTCAGCCAGCCGAGTAATGTCAATGTCAACAACTCCATGGTCGTGTTTAACATCCGAGACCTGGAAGATGAGCTGCGGCCAGTGGCTATGTACATCGTGCTTAACCATATTTGGAATCGGACCAAAGTCGATAAAAAACGGCGCGTTTTGGTGGTCGACGAGGCCTGGCAGCTGATGCGCTATGAAGACAGCGCTAACTTCTTATTCAGCCTGGCCAAACGCGCCCGTAAATACAACCTGGGCCTCACGACAGTCACCCAGGATGTCGAAGACTTCATGGCCAGCCGGATGGGCCGGGCGATTGTAGCCAACGCCAGCATGCAAATATTGCTTAAGCAGTCGCCGACAGCGGTGGATGTTTTGGCGGATGTTTTCAAATTGACCAGCGAAGAGAAGAAGCGCCTGAGTCAATTCCCTGTCGGGCAGGGGCTGTTCTTTGCCGGCCAGAACCATGTGCATATCCAGGTGATTGCCAGCCCGACTGAAAACGAACTGATAGTCACCACCCCCAAGCCAGCCCAGCTTCAACCGGCAGCCACGCTGGCCACCCCTCAGCCCGCTATGGCGCCACCACCGGCTTCAGCCGCCGCACCGGCCGCCCCCGAGCCTCTGCCGACCCAATCGTTGGGTAGCGAACCGCCGGCACCGCAAACAAACACCGGAGCAACCCTTGAATGGCAGAACCCGCGCGCCGCTTAAGTGACGAAGAGCAGTCTGCTGGACAACCTTATGATGCGCCAGGCATGGCTCCGTCCAGCCCCAAGCCCGACTTAAAGGCTCTTGAAGGCGGCGGCGAAGCCACTGAGCCAAAGCGCGGCCACCTACGCGAAGCCGGTGCCGGAGAGTCTTCCGGCAAAGATACATCTGAGGTGGATAAAGCCGGCGGCGCTCCAGATAACTCGCCGTCCGATTCTCCGACCACTCATGTTTACCACCAAGGGCAGCCCTTAAAAAGTCGTTTTTCTATCCGCGGCCGCATAACTAAAAAACGAGCTATATTTGGCAGTGGAATATTGGGAATTATCGTCAGCGTTATCATTTTCTTCCTGGTATCTGGCCCTTTGGAGTTCGTACATATTGCCCAGCTCTTAGAACGCTTCCATTTCTCAGCCCTGCAAGACCAGTCTAACGACAGATCCTTGCAAGAATTTCGATGGATCAGGTACAAAGTCTCGGGAAAAGTCCACAGGTCAAACCTTGGCACCTTCCAAAACTATATAGCAGATAGGCTGGAGAGCCGGATGAGCGCCGCCGGTGTTGAGTCCGTCTATAATAACGCAACTTTTGGACCCAACGGCGACGGGTTTCTTATCGACCCATCTAAAGAGGTGGGTTCGGAGCTTGGTATCCAGGGCCAAAACGAAGAGCAAATCAAACAATTTTTCAAAGAGAACTATCCGGACGTGGAAATCAGCTTCACCGACCCTGACACTGGCAAAGCCTTTAGCGATGGGCGGTTTTTCATGAACGTTAGTAAGCTTAATTCTATGATATTCACCGGCCACTTTAAGATTGCGGCCCTTAACAGGACTTTCCTGACTGCTTCGAAACTTAATGGCATCGCTTCGTTCTTAGGCGCCCGCATCATGACCAAACGAGCTGGTGCCACTTTACATGCCATCACTCAAGAGAAGGTAATAAATAAGCTTAGCGAATTGAAGTTTTGGGAAGGCTGGATTGATTCCACCAAAAACGGTACGACGGAATCTATTAACCAAGATGGTGACTCGGTTAGCGACCCTAATACTATAAAAGAAGCCGCTGACGAAGTTAATACCGGAGAAAGCGATGTTGCCACTCCCGCAAACGAGGGCTCGACACCGGATCCGGAAGGCACCAACACCGAAGAGGGTCTTTCGCTTAAGTCAACCATAGCAAAGGGCGGCACCGCCGCGCTGGCAGTTGCGTGCGTGCTAAAAGGTTTGGACAGTGATGCGACAAAGATTAAAGAGACTCAGGTGGTCTACCCGCTGGTGAGAGAAGCCACCACAATGATTGCGGTTGGCGGCCAAGTGATGAGCGGCCAAGATTTAACCGCAGCTCAGGTAGGATATTTCAAGAAGCTGCTCGATGGCCCCAGCCTCAAAAAAGGCAGTGGTAGCGACCAAACCAGCTGGAATGAAGCAGCTAGCATCCAGGCAGAGCTGGGGAACCCCAGCACCGGTGTAGCGCCAAGCAGTACTTTGATGGATTTAAATAAAAACTCGCCATTCCATTTCCTTAACACTGGGGTTGCGGGCACTGTTTTGGGTGGTACGATAGGGTTGTGTTCTGAGGCGGCCCAAATCATCGGCGATGTCCTCGCCCCTGGAGGCGCTTTAATATCCTATATAATCAGTCAATTTGGGCCTGTCAAACATCTTTATGACGATGCTGCTCTTTGGGCGTCCGGGCAGCCGCTTAATCTGCTGGACAGGGGGGCTGACTTTGGTAATGATATTAATTTTGGCGCGCGCCTGGCGGCCAACGCGCAGGCAGTTTCCAACGGCGGCCGGATGTTATCTGGCTCAGAGTCTAACCAGCTTTCTCTCTATGAAGCCGGCCAGTCCCAACAGGAGTTCGATAGCCACAGTCTAGCCTACCGGCTATTCGATCCCTACGATGAGCGATCAGCCATATCAAAACTAATAGACGAGCAAGACCCGAACCCCGGGCAAGATTTGCATAGCGTGGCATCGGCGCTGCTTAACTTCGGACACATTTTCGCCTCCATACCAAAGCTCTTCGCCGCCACCGCTCACGCCGCGACTACAACCCCTTACGACTACGGGTTCCCTCAATACGGATTCAGCGCGGCCGAAATGAACAGCCCGATTGTAAAAAATCCCTATCAAAACGCTGATCAGGTAGTTGATACTATCTTGCCCGAGCATCCGCAATATATCCAACGAGCCCAAGACTGCTTTGGGGTCACCATTGACCCAACCACCTATAACATAACCTCCCTTGGCACCGACCAGATAGATGCCGGCAATCCGGACGCCATTAAGATGAACTTCTATCAGCA
The DNA here is from genome assembly GCA_025934715.1 of Candidatus Saccharimonadota bacterium. Classification (GTDB taxonomy): domain Bacteria; phylum Patescibacteriota; class Saccharimonadia; order Saccharimonadales; family UBA10212; genus JAIFWC01. Next base: position 15,595 of record JAICWR010000012.1, on the reverse strand, counting down.
GCCCGGGGCGGCTGGTTATAATGCGTCCTGCGCTGACACTAGCTCTGCGTGGCTGCAGGTTCGATTCTATATATTTGACACCCAAACCATGGCCAGCACCACCTGCTACTTGGGTAAGGACAGCGACTCTCAGACCCAGCAAGCCTGTGAAATGGTGGCGAACAATCAAGGTAACACTGACCAAACCAGCACACCGTCAGGTACAACAAATCCTGGGGGTTTGGTTAACCCGCTTGGTGTAATCCAAAAAAATGGCAGCCTTCGGGCCGAGCGCGTGGATCAAGGAGTGGATTATAGCGGTTCCGGCCCCATTTTGGCGATTGGCGCTGGTAAAATTTTAAGCACGACCAATTCGGGTTGGCCAGGTGGTACTTTTATCGTGATTAAGCTGGATGCCTATCAAGACAAGTATGTATACGTTGCCGAAAACTGTCAGAACATCCTAGTCCAAGTGGGCCAGCATGTGAATGCTGGCGACAAGTTATGCACTCTAGTAAATGCCTTCCCTAACCTGGAGATTGGCTGGGCAGACGGACAAGCGATAGGTGATGCTTTAGCACACAATGTCTGGCCGGGGCATGATTCTGACGCTTACTATACAGCTTATGGCAAAAACTTTTCCGATCTACTGAAAAGCCTCGGCGCTCCATCTGGCACGGTTGGGCCTGGCGCGAAAGAATTAGGTTTTTTACCTGCAGGATGGCCATCATGGTAAATAGCATCATGAGATACGCGGTGTTTCTATCGACAGTTTTTTTAGTAGTGCAGTCGCCACTCGTCAGCGCCCTGAGCGCTGACCAAAAAAATGTGTTTGATAGTGGAATTAATTACTTCGATGTGAGTTCGGGGGATGGAGGTTCCTTGTGCAGTAATGACTTGACGGTTTCTTCATCAAAATTATCATCTTCGGAGTTATCAAAACTTCAGCAAAATGAGCCGACGTATCAGCAAGCCGCCCAAAAAACAAATGTCCCGTGGCAGTTATTGGCGGCCGTTCATTATCGCGAAACAGATTTTTCGACGACTGAACCTAATTTATTCCAAATCACCGGATACAGCGGCCCAAGTGATTTTCTGAGTCAGGCCATTGCCGCCGGCAATTTTTTGCAAAATCATTCTGTGCCAGGCAATTTGCCGAACCACCGCTCTCCGCTTCAACAGTCTGGTACGGAACCAGAAGAAATTAAGGATACATTATACAGCTACAATGGAAGGGCCTCAGCTTATGCTGATCAGGCCGCACAGTTGGGCTTCAATAAAAAAACGCAGCCCTACGAAGGCTCGCCCTATGTTATGAATGACTTTGACGCGATACACACGAACATGGGGATTATTACCGGTCAAAGCGGGCCAAGCACGATTGATGGAGTAGACACCAGGCTTGGAGCATTCACTGTTTATGCTTATCTTTTAGGGGTTAGTGGGGAGTCGGTGTGCGGAACTGGCTCTGGTAGCGGTAATATTCCACAGGGGAATAGCCAGCAATTGTCTCAGGATATACTTAATAGCAGCAAAATCACTTTTGACTTCGGGCCAAACGGTTACGTCGGCCAGCCTTTCAAGGATTTAGCGGCGGGCAAGCTAGCATCCAACAATGAAGGGTGCCCAGCCACAAAAGTAAGCACCCACATACTACAAGCTATCTTACTGCTCGCCCAAAATCACAAAGTAAACATCAGCTCCCTAACCACAGGGCATCCATGTGGCGACGTTCATACAGTAGGAAGGGCGGTAGATATTAACATTCTCGACAATAAACATCTAGGCACAGGAACAACTACGAACCAGACCTCGCTTTACAACGTGCCGTTATCAAACAGTCTCATGTCCGATGTGTTACCAGCCTTACCAGACGGCAGCGGTTTCGGCGACTGCGATGGGCACCAAATACCAACACCTGGGAAAAATAATATTAGCTTTTTCCCTGATATATGTAACCATGTACATGCGCAAGTGCCACCAGGAGCCTGACAAGGATGAATAACGCATTCAACTGGATTCAAATTCATAAAAAAATAGTGGTCTTGGTATTGCTTGCAGTGATTTTGCTTCTGGGCTTTGGCGTTTATAGTTCTTCGCGTAAGAGCTCAGCCCCCCAATCCGTCGCCGAACAGCAGGACGCCCACCCAATCAATGGCTGGCTGCCAGTGCAAACCCCCCAATATAAAATCACTTATTTTTATAGCCAGTCAGCCCGGCAGTATTATTATCAAATCACCCTTTTCGCCATCATCAATCGTCCCAGCCAATATAACAGTTATATTGCTCAATTGAGGCAAGAAAAAAAAGCAGCCTTGGCCTATATAAGCTCTAAGGGTGGCAACCCGGCAAAACTACACATCCAATACTTACCGCCTGCCGCGGCCAAACTATAACCGGTTTAGGATAATTAGGTTGTGATCTTGGGAGAAGTATTCGAGGACGGCCTCGGCGTCAGTCGTGGTGATTATTGATTGGCGGTCTTTAAGCGTGTTAACCAAGGCTTGGCGGCGGGCGCCGTCCAGCTCGGAAAAGACATCATCAAGCAAGAAAATCGGTTTGGCGGCGCGGGCTTTTTCAATCAGCTCCAGCTCGTAGATTTTGAACGCCAGCAGCAAGCTGCGGGTCTCACCGCGGCTGGCGCTGGCCGCCGCCGGCTGGCCTTTCAGATAAATAGTGAAGTCCTCGCGGTGCGGCCCATGGCCGGTGAAGCCGCGCTCAAAATCCTCCGCCGCAGACTGCTCTAATTTATGCAGCAGCTTGCTAGCGTAATTCCCGGCAGGGAATTGGCTGTCGTAAACCAGCTCGGTTTTGGAGCGGCGCCCGGCGATTTTGCTGTAATCCTTAGCTAGCCGCCGGTTGATATCATCCGCTAGTTCCTGCCGGGCGGCGGCAATCTGGGCGCCGAGCTCGCTCAACCGCACATTCCAGACAAATAGCTGGTTGGCCGCCCGCGTTTGCCCGTGTTTGAGCAGGGCATTGCGCTGGGTTAAGGCCCGCCGGTAGCTCGCCGCGAGCGGTTTGAATGCCGGGCGGCTGCGCTCTAAAAGCTCGTCGAAGTAATCGCGCCGCTGTTCAGGCCCCCGGGTCAGCAGCTGCAGGTGGTTTGGCTCGAACAGCACAACCGGGACGGTCCGTTCTAGGCTCAACCTTTTGAACGGCTTATCATCCAGCCCAAAGCTTTTAACGGTGGGATTGTTTCGCTCAATTTTAACAGTGCGCTTTTGTTTTTCGTAGTTGCCGTCCAGACGAGCCCAATCTTTTCCATGCTGCAGCAGCTCGGCATCTCGCGCCCGGTACGACCCGCCCCGGGCCGTGACCATCACAGCTTCCAGCAGGTTGGTTTTGCCGCTGGCGTTCGGCCCGATGATAATATTCACTCCGGGCTCAAATTCAAACGAAGCGTCTTTATACGAACGGTAGTTTTGCAGCCGGATCCCGGTAATCATACAAATAGGGTATAAGGGTTAGTTTACGGGGTCTAGTGCTAGCTGCGGAGAGGCATTATTAAGTGCAGGTAGTTTGGCTCGCCGCTGCTGCGCAGGATTATCGGCTCCAGCTTGCCGTTGAAGCAGAAGTCGATATCTTCGGAAGAGAAGGCGCTGAGCGCCTCGATCAGGTAACGGGAGTTCAGCGTGATTTCGCCGCCGCCAGTGATCTTGGCCTCAGCCTTTGCGGTGTTCTCGCCTAGCTGCGAAGCGATCGCGTTGATACTGACACCGGTGTTTTTATCGGCTTTTATGGTTATGCTGCCGGCGCTTTCGCGGGCGAACAGGCTGGACACTTTGGCGATGTTGATAAGGTCGGCTCTGGCCAGCTTGGCGACCGTGCTGAATTTGGACGGAATCAGCTTGCGGTAATCTGGGTAATTGCCCTCGATTAAACGCGCCACCAGGCTGACGTCGCCAACTGTGAATAACACCTGCTGGTCATCGTGCGTGACGATGACTTCTTTGTCGTTATCGGCGATGATTCGCAGCAGATCCTGGGCAGCGCTGGCCGGCACTAAGAAGTTGACGGCTTTGCCGGATTTGCCTATTTTGTTCTCGGCCAGCCGGTAACTATCCGTGGCCGCGGCGACAGCTTGGCTGCCCACACTATTGAAATAAACCCCGTTGAGCACCGGCCTGGCATCGTCGGCGCTGGCGGCGAACACCACTTGCGACAGGGCCTTTTTAAACTCAGCTGCCGGTATTTTCCAGGTCACGCCTTCCTTTATAGCCGGCATGACGGGGAAGTCATCAGCCAAAATGCCGTTGATGGATGATTCATATTGGTCGGTGGTGATGTGCAGTTTATTGTCGGTCAGCTCCAGGTTCAAAACGCTGTCGGGTAAGCTGCTGACAAAATCTTGCATCAGGCGCGCCGGAACAGTTATGGAACCCTCTTTTTCCACTTTCGACCCCACCAAATGGGTGATGCCGATATCCAAGTTTGTGGCCGATATGCTCAAGCGGTTTTTTTCAGTCTTTAATAACACGTTGGAGAGGATGGCCAGCGGGTTGCGGCTGTTGGCGACCCGGGCAACTGTGCCCAGGGCTTTGGAAAGATTGGCTTGGGTGACTTGGAGCTTCATAAAACAATTCCTTTATTTATTAAATTAGTATTATCAATAGGCTTTGTGGAAAACTGGGATAAGCAGCTGTTTAACAGATGGAAATAAGCCCCGAAAACCTGTGAATTAATAGTGCTTAAATACTCCCAAGCTGTGCCAAAAATGTGCGCAAAAAACACTTGACTTGTTAAGTATTTTCGCCAGGCTGTGTAACGCGTGCATAAACCGGGGGCTTTCCACAAACTTTTCCAGACACTATCCACAAATTCTACACAGGCCTTAAGCATATAATTTTTCCTTTAGCTCGTTAATCGATTGGCGGATGGAGCTTTCATAACTTAGTTCGCGCTGGATTTTTTCAATTGAGTGGATGGCGGTGGTGTGGTCTTTGCGTCCAAGTTCATGGGCGATTTTAGGGAAAGACAAGTGCAGTTCGCTGCGCAGCATGTACATGGCGATTTGGCGCGGCACCACGATGTCTTTGTCGCGCTTGGGCCCGAGGATATCGTCGATAGACACATGGAAGTGCTTAGCGGTGCGTTCGATGATGGAGCGGGCCGTGACGTGCTTGGGCCGGCCTTTCACCCCTTCAAACATAGTGGTGGCGATGCGGATATCCGGCTCGACCGACCGCATCTCGCAAAAAGCGATCAGCTGGGTTAAGGCGCCCTCTAACTCGCGGATGTTGTTTTGGACGCGGGTGGCCAAAAACTCAACCACATCCTGCGGTAGAGCAAAATTCTGGTCGCTGGCCTTGGTGTGCAAAATGGCGCAGCGGGTCTCAAAATCCGGCGTCTGCATATCGATTGTCATACCCCACGCGAAACGCGAGCGCAGGCGCTCCTCTAGGGTGGGGATGTCTTTGGGCGGCTTATCGGAGCTCATGATAATCTGGTGGTTTGCCTGGTAGAGTGCGTTAAAAGTGTGGAAGAATTCTTCTTGCACCCGCTCCTTGCCGGCCAGAAACTGCACGTCGTCCACGATCAGCACGTCAGCGCCGCGGTAAAAACCGGCGAAGCTTGAGGTGTTTTTCTTAAAACGCAGGGCATCGACGAACTCCTGCACAAACTGCTCTGTCGAGGCATAAATGATGCGGGCATCTGGCTTTTTGGCCAAAATTTCGTTGCCAACAGCCTGGATTAGGTGGGTTTTGCCGATGCCAACGCCGCCATACAAAAACAGCGGGTTATATTTGGTGCCCGGGTTGGTGGCGATAGCCTGGCAAGCGGCGTAGGCTAACTCATTACCTGCGCCAACAACAAAATTCTCAAAGTTATAACGGTCGTTTAAACCTTGCCGGTAGGAATGGGTGATATTGGCGATCGTCGCCTGCGTCCGCGCCGTGGTTTTGACCAACTCAATCGTCGAGGTTGGTCCGGCATCTTCGCTGTCCGACTTGCGGCTCGAGGCCATACCGGTGTGGATCTTATACTCAACTCGCCCCGGCTTAAGGCCGTTCTTGGCCAGCACCTCCAGCACCAGGTCGTTGAACTTTTTCTCCAGCTGGTTTTTGACAAAGATATTGGGCACTCCAACGGTCACGACGTCGTCGTTCTGGCGGACAAGCTGGGTGTTTTTAAACCAAGTCACAAAGTTGCCGCGGGAAATGCTCAGTTCGATTTCTCCCAGCACTGCCTGCCATAGCCCGCTGTCTTGCATCTTAGCTTTTCACCCCAATCTTTTAGTTCGCTGTAATTAATATTAACCAAGCAGCAGTCATTTTTCCACAGGTTTGGGCAAAAATACTACACACCCACCCAACCTGCCAGCCTAAGAAGATGATTTATGCACAGCCCCGGCTCTTATCTGTAAAATTGTGGACAAAAATAGCCTAGCCGTGGAAAAGCATTCTATAACTGTGCGTATTTATTGTCGATTTGACGGATCTAGTGGGTCAGGCGCGCGCGGCCTTTGGCACGGCGGCGGGCCAGCACTTTACGGCCGGCCTTGGTGGCCATGCGTTTCATAAAACCGTGCTCACGGCTGCGTTGGCGTTTCTTGGGCTGATAAGTCCTTTTGGGCATACCTGATTATTTTACCAAAATCAGCTTGAAAATTATAAAAGGACTAGAACCCATAACCTTTAACCTATAACCTATTCTTATGCTATCAAGAACTAACCGCTTCCATGGCCTGGGCAGTTTACACGGTGTTTACCGGCGCGGCAGCACTGTCCGAGGGCCGTTGTTCGCCGTGAGGTATCAACCGAACCCGCGGCGCGCAACCTACCGCGCGGCCGTTGTGGTCAGCCGCAAGGTTCACAAATCGGCCGTGGCCCGCAACCGGATGCGCCGGCGGCTGTATGAACTGGTGCGCGAGCTGGATGGGCAAATCAGCGGCCCGTTCGATATCGTCATCACCGTCTACCAGGAGGGCTTGCTGGACGAGCCCCAGGCCCGCCTGCGCGGACAGCTCAAAAAACAATTCAAAGACGCCGGCATCCTCAAATAAGTGAAAACCTCCCCTGTTGCTGTGTTATGATTAACCTGAGTTTCTAGAAGAGTTACCGCTATATGATCGCTAATATTTTCACGACTATCATCGTCCAGCCGATTTTCAATCTGCTGGTGCTTATTTACGCCCTTTTGCCTGGCCATAACTTCGGCCTCGCCATCATTATCTTCACCATCATTATCCGTATACTCCTTTGGCCTCTGGTTAAAAAACAGCTGAACCAGGCCAAAGCCATGCGCGAGCTGGCGCCGGAAATCAAAAAAATCAAAGCCGCCGCCAAGGGCGACCGCCAAAAAGAATCCCAGATGACCATGGAGCTTTACAAAGAACGCGAAATCAACCCGTTCGCTTCGCTTGGCGTCATGGTCATCCAAATCCCCATCCTGATCGGCCTATACAGCGGCCTGAACCGCATCATCAAAGATCCGCACCAGCTCATTAGCTTCTCTTACTCCTTCACACACGACCTCAGCTGGATGAAAGCCCTATCGCATAACATCCACAAATTCGACGACACGCTGCTAGGGCTGGTCAATCTAGGACGCAAAGCGGTCGATAACCACGGGGTTTACTGGCCGGCCATGATAATCGTGGCTCTGGCGGCCGCCACGCAGTTTTACCAGAGCCGCCAGCTGATGCCCAAGACCAAAGACTCCAAGGGCTTGCGCCAGATCCTACGCGACGCGGGGGAGGGCAAACAGGCCGACCAGTCCGAGGTCAACGCCGCCGTCGGCCGCGGCACCTTGTTTTTGATACCGGGGATGGTGTTTATCTTCGGGCTTAATTTCGCGGCAGCCCTGCCGCTTTACTGGCTGACTTCCAGTGCTGTCGCGGTGCTGCAGCAGTACCGGGTGCTCGAAGAAGACGTCGAAGAAGCAGAGGCCTCAGTCGCGGCGCCTGAGCCCAAATCTAAAGCCAAGGCCAAGGCCGCGCCAAAAGCCGTCCGGCCTGTAAAATCTCCCAGCGGGCTCAAGGTCACCAGGCGGACGCTGGCCGAGCCCACCAAACCAAAAGCCAAATCCTCCCGTAAGAAAAGGAGGGCAAGGGGATGAACGACAGCATAGAGGAAGCTATTTTATTCGCCAAGAAATATCTGGAGGACGTGCTGTCCTTTTTCGGGCTGAACACCGATGTTTACGCGACCACGGAGGATAATGAAGTGATTGAGCTGGATATCCCCAGCACCCACCTAAACGGCTTTTTGATCGGCCAGCGCGGTGACACGCTGCGGGCCCTGCAGTACACGATTAGCACAGCCCTTAAGGCCGCCGATTTTTCCCGCACCAGGGTAAATGTGGACGTGGCCGGCTATAAGCAGCATCGGGCCGAGCGCATCGCCAAACAAGCCGAGGAGTGGTTCAAGCAGGTCCGTGATAGCGGTAAGCCCAAGGATCTGGAGCCGATGAGTGCCGCCGATAGGCGGACCGTTCATAAAGCTGCCGAAGACTGGGGCCTGACGTCCGAATCAGTAGGGGAGGGGAGCGACCGCCACATTGTTCTCAAGCCTGCCGGCTCAAAAGACGAAGACGACGAAAAAGAAGAATAATCCATCACAAATACTTAACTTGTTAAGTATTTATTTTAATATGTTTTCGTAAATTTTTAAGGTTTGTTGGGCCATGCGCCGCCAAGAATACTTAACAGCCTGGGCGCGGCCTTTGATCACTAAACTGGTTCGCAGCTTAGAATCCGTCAGCACCCGGTGGATCTTGGTCGCCATATCCCGTACATCCCGCGGGTCAAAATAAAGAGCGGCGTCGCCGTAAATCTCAGGCAAGCTGGTGGCCTTGGCGCTAATCACTGGAGCGCCGTGGGCCATGGCCTCTAGCCCCGGAAGCCCAAAGCCTTCGCTTAGCGACGGGAAAATGTAAGCGGCGGTGTTTTGGTACAGCCAGCGCAGCTCGCCCTCGGTGACGTGGCCGGCGAACACCACATCGGCGGCCAGGCGCTGGTCGCTGACCAGTCGCTCCAGTCGTTTATAATTGGCATCCATTTGTCCGGCAAACACCAGCATCAGTTCCGGGTGGGCCTTCCGCAGCAGGCCAAATGCTTTGACCAGCCGCGCCAGGTTCTTGTGCGGCGTCGCCCGGCCGATGTACATGATGAACTGCTTGCCTTCAAGCCGCGGCACCGCCCGCGGCGGCTCATTAATCCGGTCGGCGGCCTCGTAAGTCACGTAAACCTTATTTTCGGCGATTTTTGCATATTGTGCGACGTCCTTTTTTACGAATTCACTGGGAGTGATAATACTGTCCGCTGTCCGGGCAACGCGTTTTATAACTCCTCCGTAAACCAATTGCTTTGACTTAAACACCGCCCTATGTTTAGCTGGGTTATCAAATCTTAATGTTGTTAAGTCGTGGATGGTAGTGATTTTTTTACCGCCATAAAGTACCGGCTGCTGAGTCATCGTAAAATGAACCAAATCCGGTTTAAGCCACCGTAACTGCCGCCATAGTCCCAACTGCTCGCCAAAGCCAAATTCTTTGTAGTCAGATTTATCCACTTTGAAATTCGGGGCCAAATGCTGCAAAAAATCTATCCGCGGTGTCTTGGCCAGCACCAGCACCTCCAACTCGGGTTTCAGCTTGCTCAGGTTCTCAATCAGCTTATCTACATAGCGGCCAGTACTAGTACCGGATTCCCGTGCGTCAATAACTAATCTCTTCATCCCTTGCCTCTCATTCTCCACCATTTTTGGCGTAAGGTACTAAGGCTGCGGGCATTCGGCGGCAAGTCGTGAGTAATAATTGAATTTATGTAATCCACGGAAACCTTACGGTTTTTCTGGATTCGCCTGCGCTGAATGATTTTTTTGGGCGACAAGAATACGGCCATCCAGGCACCTCTAAACGCTGGCCAGCCTTGGCCGCGGGCTACGGCGCTCGCGAAAAATCCAAACAAAGCCAGCCTTAGGCGCCAGCCCACCCGCCAAAATAGGCCCTTGGGGACATTCTTTAACCACAGCATGGGAAGGTTCTTCATGGTCTGGTAAGTCGTGAAACCCTTGATTTGTGAGCTGGTCGCTCCAATTTCATGGTAAACAACAGCTTTCGGCTCATAACCAACTTTCCAACCGGCCAGCTGGGCCCTAAAGCTTATATCCACGTCTTCGTAATAAGCAAAGAAATCCTCATCAAATAATCCGATTGCTTCTAGCATTTTTGTTCTGTACAAACTGGCGCCTCCGGACGCGCCGAAAACCCAGGTGTCCTTATGACACTTATCGCTATATTCTTCGCCACGGCCGCGGGCGAATGGCAGGCCCCAAATGCTGTAACACTCGCCGGTGCTGTCCAGGCTGGTTCGATTACTCTCAACGATTTTTGAGGTTATTATTCCGGCCACAGTATTTTTATCCAAAAACCGTGAAAGATATTTTAGCCAATCTTTATCAGCTACGGCATCATTGTTCAGCAGTGCGACATACTCAGCGCCTTGCTCCATAGCGTATCGGATGCCGGCGTTAACTCCGCCGGCAAAGCCTTTGTTGCGGGAATGCTTTATTAAATGAACCTCTGGATAGTGCTTTTCGATTATCTTTACCGAATCATCAACTGAACCGTTATCTACTACAATAATTTCCGGCTTCAAAGTTTGGGCCAGGAGCGAATCCAAACAGGCCCTAATGCGGTCAGCTCCATTCCAATTTGGCACTACAACAAATATGGACTTCATAAACTACAGTTTATGATAGCAAGAATACAGCTGGTTTCAGCGGAGTTTTCATTAGCTGATATCTAATTTAAGTCGATCCAAATCGATTGAGAATATTTTCTGTAATTTTGACTAGTTGAGGGCTATACGTAGGTTTAGAGGGGTCAAGCCCCCATGACCACTCCAAGGTGCCTGCGTCAAATACCTGCCCTCCATTTGGTAGTTTGTAGTATGTACTATCCGAGAAGTCTGGACTTCCATTTTTGTTAATGAAAGGCGAATGGAAAATTATATTAACGCCGGAGGGATGAGGTGAACCCTCCATATATTTATCATATTCGTAGCCGATTAAACCCGGAATTTTATCGCCCTTCTTTAGGCCACTTCCTTTAAGAATCCAGCTCGAATCATCATATACCACTAAGTCATCTCCCACGGTACTTGCAGATCCATTCAATACTTCGCCTCCATAGGATTCACCGAGAAGTTCGCTCTCCGGTTCATTCAATGGAGGACTTTTCCACCCTGCAGGAGTAGAATAATCGGGGTTCGTTAAAGTATAGGGATCTAGTTCCGCACTCTTATAATTGACCATTATTCTATCGGGTTCTCCTGTTATGGGATCGGGCTCAAAACGAACTGGGCGATAAGCAGTGTTAGCTGCAAAAATTGCGAGATTAACTCTATGAGCAACTGCTGTCTTATATCCCTCAAGCATTTGCCTACTCCAATACTCATCGTGACCGGTGATTATAACAGCTTTATATTTAAGAAGAATGCGAGGATGTTCATGTATGTCAAGGTCAGTAGCATAATCGACTTGATAGCCATTCTTCTCAAGAAAAAGTATCATCGGATACTCCCAATCTAGAAAGTTCCCGGATCCATCATAGCCACCATCAGGCATTAAGAAAGGTCTATTTAATGATGCCTCTATGGCCCTGTTTATATTCAGGTTTGGCGTACTACCATGATATAAAGAATTTCCTCCCCAGAGGTTGTAAGCTAAGTCCGTATTAATCGCATGGATAAATAAAAAGGGAGACCTGGGTTTAGGGGACCGGACAGTAAATGGGATGTAGTTTTGATAGCCGCCATCAGCGGTCAATTTAACTAAATATACACCAGCCTGCCAATTGGCGGGGATTCGCAAGCGAAGTGCAGTGGGCCAATCAAGGTTGATAAGCCCAGTTGATTTATTTGGGAAAGGTATAGCACCTAATTGGCAGCGGTGATCACCGAGAGTTTCCATATATTTTGCTCCAATGCCGTTATACCAACCCATCCTAAAAACACTTGTTGTAAATGATCGTTCCAGGCAACTTACATGGAAATTAATTGTACCTCCAGGCACCGTACTATCTAAAGAAGCGTAGCCTTCGATTTGGTGGTTTTTAGCTATTTTCTTAAGTTGCCAGTTTGGTGGGGATAGAATTGAGCTAGAAGGTCCTTTTGAGTTGGAACTATGCACCCAATAAAACTTGATACCAACAGTAAAAAAAATCAGCAATAGTAAACCTAGCCCTACCATAAGGTTCTGTGGTGATATTTTTCTTTTTTTTATTCCTTCAATAGCATATTTTCCAGTCATTGAGAATCAGTATAACGAGAATCATGTATTTCTAGCTAGGACCTAAGCCTCGACTAACAATCTCGAGTTCCCCTATAATATTCACAGCGTGATTTTTAATAGTATTTTTTCAAAAAAGAACCGTGCTTTATTAGCAGAGTTAGTCCGAACTGACTTTAAACTACGTTATCAAGGTTCTGTACTGGGGTATGCCTGGTCGTTACTACGACCCCTACTGTTATTTGTAATTCTATATATAGTTTTCGTTAAGTTTCTAAAAATCGGTAATGGGGTGCCACACTATCCGGTTTACCTTCTTTTAGGTATTGTAATTTGGAATTTCTTCGCAGAAATGACTGTACAAAGTTTGGGCTCAATCGTTGGCCGTGGCGACCTAATACGCAAAATCCGTATACCCCGCTGGCTAATAGTTCTCTCCAGCAGCATTGCTGCATTAATCAATTTATTGCTAAATTTGATAGTAGTGGGAGTTTTTATGGTAATCAACCACGTCAGCTTGATGACGACCATGATATGGCTGCCACTCATTCTTCTGGAGGTATATATCTTAGCGCTTGGCTTATCATTATTCTTGTCGGCGGCTTTTGTTAAGTATCGCGACGTTCAATATATTTGGGAAGTAATTCTTCAAGCCGGTTTTTACTTAACCCCAATCCTTTACCCGCTTTCACGCATCACAAGTTTAACGTTCCAAAAGCTGATAATGATAAACCCCATGGCGCAGACAATTCAGGATGCCCGCTATGCCACCATCAGTCATCAAACCATTACAGGCTATAAACTATTTGAAGGCGGCTGGCATTTCCTTATTCCATACTCGATTGTAGTGATTGTGTTTATAGTCGGAGTACGCTATTTCCGAAAAGAGTCATTATATTTTGCGGAGAATATCTAAAGTGGGTACCCTGGCAATTAAAGTCGTTGGTCTTAGCAAGGATTTTAAGCTTCCCCACGAGAAAACTACAACTATAAAATCAGCAGTGGTAAATTTTTGGCATTACGATCGTAGTTATGAAACCCAGCATGCACTACGAGACGTAAATTTTGAAATTGAAAAAGGGGAATTTTTTGGCATCATTGGCCGCAACGGCAGCGGTAAAAGCACATTGCTTAAATTACTTGCCGGAATATACACGCCCACCGGAGGCTCAATAGAGGTCGATGGTCTGCTTACCCCCTTTATTGAACTTGGTGTTGGGTTTAACCCAGAGCTCACTGGACGCGAGAATGTTTTTTTGAATGGTGCATTGCTTGGCTTCAACCGTAGAGAAATGCATTCGATGTATAAAGACATTGTCAGCTTTGCTGAACTGGGCAGGTTTATGGATCAGAAATTAAAGAACTATTCTTCGGGGATGCAGGTGCGCCTAGCCTTCTCCATCGCTATTCGCGCGCAAAGTGACATCCTTTTAATCGATGAGGTACTTGCTGTGGGCGATGCTGCCTTCCAGCAGAAGTGCTATGATTATTTTCGCCAAATAAAGCAGAATAAAAGAACAGTAATTTTTGTATCTCATGACATGAATGCGGTAGAAGAATTCTGCGATAGAGCCGCTCTTTTAGATAAGGGCCGGGTTGTCGCAATTGGCGGCAGTAAGCCAATCGCGAAGAAATATATACAGCTAAATTGACTGTCTCAAGTTTTTGAAGTTCGGTCCTTATGACTGTTTTTCTTGTGGTTTAGGTAAAGTTCAGAAAGCTTTGCGGTATCTGTATTCCAAGTCCCCATCCCCTTATCTGCATGGGCTTGATAGTAAGCCATTTCCTTAGATGGATTTTTACTGTCTATGTACCATGATTCATGCCTGGCCATGTATTTCCCGCCGGATCGCAGGCTTGGCCCGTATATATGCGGTAGGTTAGCCCTCCATAAGGCAAAAGTTGTATCAATGTCAGCTTCGTAGACATCCTCTTCTACTTTTTTCTGCCAAAACTTTTTTTCCCAGGCAATCACGAAATCTTTAGGTTCATATTTATCAGGTATGTCATCAATTTTTAGGCCAAAACCAGCCTTAAGGTAGCTGGGATACTTGTTCAGCAAATGGCAAAAATATTGAACAGCGCCAGTTGAAGTACGTAGTGGCAGAACGTCGGAATCCGAAATAATGAAAGGTTTATCCTTGGCATATATTTCTACCGCATACGTTAACCAAGGAGACAAATAACCAACATTATAATTTAGCCTTATGACTTCATGGGGAGTAGATTCGTAGTATTTAAGCAAAGGCGGATAGGTCGAAGCGTTATCAATAATTATTATATTTCTTAAGCCTTCCTTCTCACACCAATTGACAAGCTGTTTCAGTGGCGTGAGCCTGTCCCGGCTAATAATAAATGTAGGCAGGGCGCCGCTGAATTTAATCCACTGATTTTTACTGGGCCTGGTCTTACTACTACGCTCCTCCATTTGCTTATTAAGCTGCGGAAGTCGGCTTTGAACTATGTAATCTGGGAGATGGACGTTGACTGGAATAATTTCGACCAATTGGCTTTTTTGGGTAGCAAGACCCAATAATTCTGTTAAAGAATTAGCTTTGTTAGCAACTGCTGCGACTACATCCCTTTTACCGGCAAAGTACGAAGTTCGGGTTGAGTTCGCGATACCTACTTTACCCAAAAAACTTTTTACCAGTGGCGCTACAAAAGCAGAAACTTGAGTGGACAAAATTTGATTAAGCATCTCGTTTTTTTCATCAGCTAAAAAATTCCGAAGGCTCGTAAAGACTAGTTTATCTCCGGACGCAACAACAATAGCTTTCTGTATTGGCGGAATTATTTTTGAACTCGTAAATACTATTAACTTATCCCAACTCTCATATTTAGGCTCATTTGAGAAGTATAAGACAGCTTCAACGGCATTATCATAGGACTCGCCGATTAATTTCATTTTTCTTTCAAACTCTAAGAATTCCTGCTTTGTAGCGGAGTTACCATTCAATATAAAACTGGCCGTTATTGAATTCATTATCTGTAATTATATGTTTTTTGACGGCGAAGAGGTAGGAGTCTTGAATCGATTTGATTATAACCTGGCTCCATTTAATTACTCCAGGAACCGGCCGCCCTAGGTTTTTTGCTTTTGGGCAATGTAGCCGCGGATTTCATGAAGCGAAGCATGAACCCCAGATTTAGCGGATCGGGGCAGGCTTTTAGTAAGAACGATAAATAAATAGGGATATCGGACAAAATAATATAAAAGACCTAGAGCCCTGAGTGCCCGACGACGCGTTGGATTCATATGGCGAAAGAGAGCCGGGTGAAGTTCACGCAGGCGGTTATAGAGCTCCAGCTCATTATTTTTTTGGACGTTGATGTTCCTGCTCAATGTTCCCTCGTGCTGTCGGTATTTAAAAATAGCT
>JAICWR010000023.1 GCA_025934715.1 Candidatus Saccharimonadota bacterium | reverse complement strand
GGGTCGCTTAACAGCTTGGGCAAAATGGTCGGCACAATTTGCCAAGTAATTCCGAATTTATCCTGCGTCCAGCCGCACTGGTTGGGCTTGCCGCCCTTTGTCAAATCTTCCCAGTACTTGTCAATTTCTTCCTGGGTTTTGCAGCTGACGACAAAACTCACCGGGCCGGGCAAACTAGTAAAGGCGTCCATCTTACCACCGTTTAAAAACGTAAACTTTGTGCCGGCCAGTTCTAAGTCGACTGTCATAACCTTGCCGGCACTTTCGGGCGAGACGTGGTCGGCGGCCTTGGGATAACGAACAATCTTATTAATCTTAGAATCAGGAAACAGGGCTACGTAAAAATTGGCGGCTTCCTCCGCCTGCGTGTCGAACCAAAAAAACGGACTTATCTTCTGTTGCATAACATCTCCTAGTTTAATTTAATTATCGCATCATTCGGCGGGGGAGCGGGGTTTGCCGCGCTTGAATATGACCAGGTTATAACCATCTGGGTCGTGTAGGACGAAATTGTGGGAACCGCCAGGGAAGTCCTGCGGTTCGCTAGCCGGTTTTAACCCTTTGGCCACAGCGTTTTTATAGAATTCATCGACGTCGCCGACACTTATGTTGATGCAAAGGCCGGCACCTTTCGGCTCTTGCTTGGCCGCGCCTTTTTCAGTGACGAAATCCATGCTGAACCAGTTCAGCCGGACTAAAAGATAGTCCTTTTCTTGTTTTTCCATCTTAAAGCCCAGCGTCTTGTAGAACTTAGCCGTCTTGTCTATATCTTTGACAAAGAACGTAAGGCCGGAAACGCTTTTTAAATCCATTTAATCCTCCAGAAATTTATTAAGCTTATTAAACTGCTCGCCGAAGCCCTGCTTCATACCTTCGACTGCCATACCGGCTTTCGGCCCTATTTTATTGATTGTTATTTTAAGGTTCATTTTAGTCTTGCCATTGTCTTTGGCGAAAGAAATCTCTTGCACCTGGTCAATTATAGTGCCTTCTTTGTCGCCGTCCACCCAGGCCTCGGCGGCAAAGGCTATTCGTGAGTTTGGCTCTACGACTGTAAGCTTGCCCTCCATTGGCCAGCGGGTGCCGGCGTACTCACCCATACCTTCGGTGGCTTCCATGACGATATGCCATCGGCCGCCAACCCGCAGGTCTATCTCGCATTCAGGGATAGTTACATCATTTGGACCCCACCACAGCTTAAGCTGCTGCGGGTCGGTCCAGGCCTGCCAGACCTTTTCTACCGGAGCGTCGTAAACCCGTTCGAACTCCACTACTTTTGCTTCTGCCATCTTAGGCCTCCTTTGTCCGCCTAAATTTCTCTGAAATTTTCGGCGGGCTTGCTTATGAATTTATTTAACCTGTCCAATGTGCCACCCCAGCCCCTTTCTGCCATCCGGCGCATCTTCTCCGATTTGCCGGCCAGGTCGCCGGAAATAGTCACCTCTGTTTTACCATCCATATCCTTAAATCTGACGCTGCAAATACCACCGGCGCCCTCGTTCCCGAATTGGGGCAGGGAAAAGTCCAGGATATCAAACACCAGTTCTGTAGGTTCTGCTATTTTGACATAAGTCCAGGTGTATTCGCCGGCGGCACCACGGAATTTTAGCCTGACTTTGCCGCTGGCCTTCACGTCGAACTGAATAATTTCTGTTTCTGAGCCGTCCTCGGCGGTGAACCAGTGTTTAATGTGATTGGGGTCGGTCCAGGCCTGCCAGACCTTTTTTATAGGAGCGTTAATGGTCCGGCTGACAATAAGCTTATTATTAGCCATCTTGGTTCTCCTTTAGATAAATTTCTAGGGCGTCGAGCCGGGCCTCCATGAACTGCTTGTACCATTCTATGTAATCGGCGGCGTCGGCCAGCGCCTGCGGCGCTAAACTCACGAGCTGCTCCTTTCCATTGCGGCGTTTAACTATCAAAGCCGCCTTTTCCAGCACTTTTAAATGCTTGGAAACAGCAGCGAAAGTGAGGTCATAAAAACGGGCCAGCTGGCCGACAGAAAGTTCTGTGTCAGATACACGGCGAAGAATATCGCGGCGCGTCGGATCGGACAAAGCGCCGAATGTGGAATCTAGTGAAAATGTATATTCAACCATTTAGTTGAATGATATTTCAAGCTTAATTATTTGTCAACCAAAATATAAAATCAAGTGTGGTTACTAATGAGAAAAAACCGCCCGGCGGGTGGCTCTCCCGAGTTAAGCTGCTCTATTAGATTAATCTAAGGCGCTGTCCAGCTTATCCATTAATTTCTGGTAAGTGCTCTTATTGTTTTCGTGGTGGTGGCGGCCAAGCAGGTAACCAAAACCCACTAATGCCGCGCCAGTTCCGACAAATGCCTTCTTTGCTTTATTCATGATTCCTATACCTCCCGATATTAGTTAAACCTATAAGAAGGAAGGGGGCAGTTTAAATTTTTACAAGCCGGGCGTTAAACAGTCCGCCGCCTTTTGAAGTGGGCTAAAATAACCGGGGAAAGAGAAACCACCGCCAGCACGAGCACTATGGGTAGGATATATTTATCGATATTATGTACGGTTTTGCCCAGCGTGAAGCCTAACAGGGGTAAGATAATACCCCAAAGCAAGCCGCCGACCGCGTTGAATACCAGGAACAGCCGGTAGGGCATCTTGGCTATACCGGCGGCGATAGGCACAAAAGTCCGGACAGCCGGGATGAACCGCGCCAAGACCAAAGATTGCGGGCCTTCTTTCTCAAAAAAAACGTGGGCCTCGGACACCCGCTTTGGCGAAAACCAAAAAGATTTAGGCCGGTTGAATAAAGCCGGGCCGCCTTTTCTGCCAGTGTAATAACCGGCGTTATTGCCTAGTATAGCCGCCGCGACGCTTATGATTATCAATGCTATGATATCCAGCGAATGCTTGGAGGCTAGCAGGCCGGCCGTGAATAAAAGCGTGTCGCCTGGTAGGAAAAATCCAATAATGATACCCGACTCTAGAAAAAGCGTTATAAAAATTCCCAGATAACCAAAATCCTGGATAAGCGAGGTGGGGTTTAAGATGTCATGCACGCACCGCTTATTGTATCAAGCGGTTGTGTTTAGAATAAAATGATAATATTAGTGCATAGAGCGCTAAAACCAAATAATCATATGAAACAGCTTGAGTCACAAAGCGATAGACTATCGCACCGCGCCCGTTCTTTCTTTTTGCCGAGCGGCGCCGAGGTTTTTTTGTTTGTGCTCATAAGTGTCATCTTGCTGATAATTTTCAATACAGACACGGTGATAAGGCGCCTGGATAATAGCGTCTTAAGCGCCGCCAGCTCACTCAAAGCCAATTACTCAACATTCACTAGCGGCTTCAACACCTCGTTCAGCCAGGCCCTCGGCGGACGGCTGGGCCAAATTATGCTGTGGGCCCTCATCGGCGCGCTGGCTTATATCGGGCTCTGGCTGGCCAAGAATGTTCTCAACAGTTTTGAAAACGACATTATCTCTGACCATTATTTGC
The DNA here is from genome assembly GCA_025934715.1 of Candidatus Saccharimonadota bacterium. Classification (GTDB taxonomy): domain Bacteria; phylum Patescibacteriota; class Saccharimonadia; order Saccharimonadales; family UBA10212; genus JAIFWC01. The sequence goes on along the minus strand of JAICWR010000023.1, from coordinate 10,856 downwards.
ACCCTTCGTCCTATAGCCATATTGGCTACTGGGGCTCATCACTATCTGTTAAAGCGTTCCTAGTGGCCGATGTGCTGGTGGTGCTCGCTTATATCTTGGTGTTCCTGAAAGCGGTCATGCCGGGTTTGGCGGCGCTGACATCCAGCGCGGTGTATAACTTTCAAATATCCAGCAGCTTGCCTTATATCATAGGTAGTGTTTTGGCGGCTGCCGTGCTTCTATATGTATTCTGGCTGCTACTGAAGTTCACATCCCACCTCTGGAAACTCCTCTAATCAACTTGTAAAAAGTTACAAAAATTGTTATAATATACAAATTATGGAAGATGGGCCGTTTGAACTGGACCATGAAGAATTTTCAGAGCCGGATGAAACAACTTTAGAAAATGTTCTTTATCTGTTGGGCGGAGACGCGGAAGTCGATATTGACGCAGCGGAAATACCAGAAAGCAGCCAAGACGAGCTTGACGAAAGCTTCTTAGGCCTGGAACTGGATGAGAGATTATCAGAAATATCACGATTTCTTCGGAGTAGAGAAGAAACTAGAACGGACGCGGTTCATCTAGAAAAATTAGGGAGGATATTACGTATTAAACCAGAAGTGTTGGTTGATATATATGAAGACCGCGGCTTCAGCCTTAGAGCCCTTGAGGAGTTAGTTTACTTAACCCTCCGGATAAAAGACCGAGCGCTTGGCCCTAACCAACCTCTTGAAAAAAGGGATCTCGAGCAAGTGGCCGAAGAGCTATTGCCCAGCCAGGTACGGGAAACTCTGAATGAAATCACAGCTGAAACCTTGATGAGAATGGGGTTGGCTAAATCAGAGGTAAAGTTGGCTTTGGGCATGGACGAAAATGAAGACCGAGAGTGGCTCAGCCATTTAACCGAAAAAACCAGAGCTGAAGTGATTGCCTTCAGAGATACCATTTCGGCATATGAAAGAGGAGTAAGGGGCTTATATCTTATCGCATGGCTGGCAGACCAAGATTTTATGCATGATTATGATGCCCGGACTAAGCACTCACTAGCGGTCAAAAGGCGCACGGTCGCAGAAATGTTAAACAAAGGTATAGCGACGATTGATGGAGAGGGCTATTTATTCGTCACCTCTCGGCGAAAAGAACAAAACCGACGTATTGATTTTAACCGGACCGCATCAATACAGCGCTATAATCGTATGGTAATTGCTAAAAGGATGTGTGAACTGATTGCTCTGGGGCGGTACCGCTCAAAATAGTCATTGCTAATATTAAAAACTAGGAGTATAACAATTAGCATTGTGCGTAGTTATATGGTTACAAACTGGAACATTAGCCTCTTTATTAAGAGCGCCGATGCTGTAGTTTGGTAACCTGAAGCGCGCAAGAAAAAGCAAACGAAACCGGACTGCAGCTCCAAAGGCTCCAGTCCGGTTCTTTTTTGCCCTGCGGCCGCTAGGCTTTGCAAGCACCTAAACAAAAGCCTAGCGGCGGGATGGCAATGCGGCCGACGGCCGTAGTTATCCCACAAACAAAAAGGTGACCACGTCCCACCTTGAAAGTGACGTGTACCTTGAAAGGGAAGGAGCAAGCCATGCAAGCAGAAGGAATCATCCAAGCAGCGCGGGAGGCCGGCATCACCGACCCGGACATCATCTTCTGCCGGGTCAGGGACGAACTGTGTCTGACGCACAAAGAGACCCGGCTCGCCTTGGCAGAAGCGAATTTTCGGCATGACGGCCTGCTCGATCCAAGAAGGGCCACGCTCAACAGCAGCCAGCTTTCATACGGGTTTGGCCGCTTCTAGCCGCAGAATTACCGGGCGGTCAGTGGAGCCTTCGCACTTCACTGACTGCCCGGCAGGGCTCCTCCCTCTCCTTCAAAAACGAATCTGTTATGCTTATTAAATGGGTAAAGGCCCGATGTATTTTTCAGTTATCGCTTGCAGCACTGTCGGTTCGTACGTTCCGGCTTTGTGGCACGCCGGTTTTTTTTCGATGGCCAGCATAATCGGCGGACTTATAGGAGCTTTCGCCGGTATTTGGGTTGGCATCAGGCTCAAAGATTATTTTGGCGCCTAAGCAGCGAAATTGTCATTGACGCGGGCATCATAACAAGGCTACGCTGACTTCACATGGCATTGCCGACACGCAAACTAACTTCCAAAATACCGCGGAATATCCCCAAGTTATCCCGCCGGCCGGCTGACCTGGCGGCCGGAGATGTCAAGGAGGCCCGCCAATATATCGCTGCCTACTGGCCGAAACTGACGCGCTACCATCCTAAGGACGACGAAAGCCTGCTGGGGCTGCCCAACCGGTATCTGGTGCCCGCCTACGAAGAAGGGCATGAGTTTGACTTCAACGAACTTTATTACTGGGACAGCTACTTCATGGTCCAGGGGATGCTTGATGAAAAGCATAAGCAGCTGGTTGTCGGCGTGTTGGAGAATTTATTATTCACATACGAGCGCTTTAAGGTCGTCCCCAACGCTTCCCGCACCTACTTGATGGGGCGCAGCCAGCCGCCGTTTTTGACCAGCTTCATCCTCGATGTATATAAGGCATATAAAATGGATAAACGTTGGCTTAAACGGGCCATGAAGCTGGCCCAATCCGAGTACCGAACGGTGTGGATGGGCACCACCAAGCCGAACGCCCGGCAAGTGCATGAAGGCCTCAGCCGTTACTATGACGTTAATTACCTACATGATTTGGCCGAGGCCGAAAGCGGCTGGGATTTTACGCCGCGCTATAATCACCGCGCGCTCAACTATCTTCCAATTGACCTCAATAGCCTGCTCTACAAGTACGAAAAGGATTTTGCTTACACTGAGCGTCTGTTTGGCAATGAAGAAGTGGCTGCCGCCTGGGATAAAGTCTGCCAGCAGCGCCGGGTGGCCATGAACAAGCTTATGTGGAGCGAGTTAAAAGGGCTTTATTATGACTTCAACTACGTTAAGAACCACCGGGGGAGCGTCAGCTCGCTGGCCGCCTACTATCCGTTATGGGCCGGACTGGCCGACGAGGGTCAGGCCCAGAAGCTGGTGGACTCGCTTAAGAAATTTGAATACAAAGGCGGCCTTTCGACTACAGATGCGCCGCAGGTCACTGACTTGGTGCCAGGCGCCGTGCCGATGCAATGGGCCTATCCAAACGGCTGGGCGCCGCTGCACTTTTTGGTGGTCAAAGCCCTGCAAAAATACGGTTATGAAGAAGACGCCAAGCGTATCGCGATGAGGTGGCTTAAAACCAACCTGGACTGGTTCAATAAAAACGGGGTCTTTTTGGAGAAGTATAACGTCGTACAGCCGGCCAAGCCGCCGGCCAAGGGGGCTTACCCGTCACAGACCGGCTTTGGCTGGACCAATGCCGTCTTCGAGCGATTCTGCCAGGAATTCATCGACAAACCCGACTAGGTTATAATCTGTTATGCAGCTTTCCCATTTTTGCCTATCGGCGTGCTATCAGCCGTAGGCAAAATTGAGAGGAGGAGGCGAGCCGAGGCAGTATTAAGTAAGTATTTAGGCACTTATGCAAGCCGTTGCCTAGGCTCCGACGAGGGATTGTAGCTCAGTTGGCTAGAGCGCGTGATTCACATTCACGAGGCCGGGGGTTCGAGCCCCTCCAATCCCACCATTATTTATGAAAACAAGCGCCGGGTTATTGGTTTACAGGTTAAAAGGCGGCCAGCCGGAAGTCTTTATCGTCCATAATGGTGGCCCGTTTTGGGCCAAAAAGGACGACGGAGTCTGGTCGCTGCCAAAAGGTGAAGTGGACGGGGGCGAAGACCCCTTGGCGGCAGCCAAGCGAGAATTTATCGAGGAAACGGGCTTGCCTTTGCCAGGCAGCAAGTTTGTCGAACTCGGCACGATCACTTACCCTAAAGGCGATAAGGAGGTCATCGCCTGGGCGGTGGAAGGTGACCTGGATGCCAGCCAGCTGAAGAGCAACACATTCGAAATGGAGTGGCCGCCGCGGTCGGGTAAGATGCAACAATTTCCGGAAATCGACCGCGGTGACTGGTTCAGCTTGCCTGACGCCTCACATAAGCTCTTTCCGCCGAACCATCCGTTTTTGGAGCGCCTGGCCAGCCATCTGAAGACGCCTTTTGATCCGGGCCAAAGCCCGCCTGACGCCGGACAGGGCTCGCTCTTCTAGCGGCCATCAGATAAAATTAAGACAATGAGTAATTTTTATATAACGACGTCTATTCCCTATGTCAACAGCGAGCCGCACATCGGTTTCGCTATGGAACTAGTTCAAGCGGACGTTTTGGCCCGCTATATGCGCCAGAACCAGACACCGACGCTGTTCGCGACGGGGACAGACGAGCATGGCGGCAAAATCGCCGAAAGGGCTGCTGAGCAAAAACTCACTCCCCAGACTTTTGCCGACCGGGTCAGCAGCAGCTTCAAAGCCATCCTGCCGCTGCTTAATATCAGCAATGACCGCTTCGTCCGCACGACCGACAAAGGGCACGAGCAACGGTCCCAATACATATGGAAAAACCTCAGCCAGTATATCTATAAAGGTAAATATGAAGGCTGGTATTGCACGGGCGACGAGGCTTTCTTTTCGGAGCAGGTGGTTAAGGCCAACAAAGGTGTCTGCCCGCAACACAACCGGCCATACGAGAAAATCCAGGAGGAAAATTATTTCTTTAAGCTAAGCGCCTTCACCGCCCAAGTAAAACAGGCGGTTGAAAGCGACAGCTTCAGGGTCATACCCGAAACCCGTAAACACGAGATCCTGGCTGTCATAAACGCCGGGCTGGAAGACATTAGCGTCAGCCGTCCGAAGGACAAGATTGACTGGGGAATCGCCGTGCCGGGAGACACCAGCCAGGTCATGTACGTTTGGTTCGAAGCGTTGATGAATTACATCACGGTGCTGGGCTACCCTGAACATGAGGATTTCAGGAAATTCTGGCCGGCCAATGTCCAGGTGATCGGCAAAGACATCCTGCGTTTCCACGCGGCCATCTGGCCGGCCATGCTGCTAGCGCTCAAGCTGCCTCTGCCCAAAGTTCTGTACGTTCATGGATTCGTGACGGTTAATGACAAGAAAATGAGCAAGACTCTAGGTAACGTGGTGGCGCCTAAAGAGGTCGTCGATAAGTACGGCTCGGATACTTTCCGATATTTTTTTCTGCGGCACATACCAAGCTATAGCGATGGTGACTTCAGCTGGCAAAGGCTGGAGGCCGCCTATAACGACGAGCTGGCTGACCAACTTGGTAATGCCGTATCAAGGACGGCAGCGATGATAGTCCGCTATCAACAAGGCGTGATTGGCAATATCCCTGAACCAGAACACGACGTCATACATTACGAACAGGCCCTTGAACAATGCCGGTTCGACCGGGCATTGGACGAAGTGTGGGACCAGGTCAGGGGCCTTAACCAGTACATCGAGGAGGCTAAGCCGTGGGAAATTGCCAAAGCCAAAGATGAGGAACACCTTAAAGAAGTCTTGGCCTACATGGCCGGCGCCTTATTGGAAATAGCCGGACTGCTGGCGCCATTCATGCCGGCCACCAGCACGGCCATCAAGCAAATTTTCGGCAGCGGCATCATTAAAGAAACCCCGAAACCGCTGTTTCCTAAGCAGCAAGCATCCCAGACCGTACCTTCAGATTAACCATGGAACTCGTTGATACGCATTGCCACCTGCAGTTTGAAAAATTTAACTCCGACTTGGACGGCGTTTTAGAACGAGCCTCTGAAAACGGAGTTAAGCGGATGATATGCGTCGGCACAACACTTAAAGACAGCCATATGGCAGCTGAAATCGCCGCTGCGAATGATCGGGTATTTGTAGCTATCGGCTGGCATCCTCATGAAGCCGCTAAATACTATATTTTGCCGGGAGACAGCTGGGAGCAGATGGATAAATTGGTAAATACTGAAAAGGTTATTGCGGTTGGGGAATGCGGTCTGGACTATCACTATGACAATGCTGAACCCGAAAAGCAGGAAATTATTTTCCGGTTCCAGATAGAAATGCTGGCCCTGAAGTATAAGCTACCTGTTATTTTCCATGTTCGCGACGCTTGGAAAGATTTCTGGCGGATAACTGATGATTATGAAATTCCTAATGCCGTGGTCCATAGTTTCAGCTCGGGCCAGAAACAGCTTGATAGAGTTTTAGAAAAAGGCTGGCATGTAGGCCTGAACGGCATTATCACTTTCACCAAAGACAATGCCCAGCTGGAGGCTGCCAAGCACGTGCCGTTGGAAAGACTTCTGCTGGAAACTGACGCGCCATTTTTGACTCCGGCCCCATACCGTGGACAAATCTGCGAACCTAAACATACCGCTGCCACGGCTGAATTTTTAGCTAAGCTGCGAGGCGAATCCATGGATGAATTATCCAAAACCACCACTGATAACGCGGTAAGGTTATTTCAGCTGAAATGAAGAGAATATACCTTGACCATGCCGCTGCCACGCCGGTTAATACCAGGGTTTTGGAAGCTATGCTGCCATATTTTTCCAAACAGTTTCATAACCCTTCGGCGACTTATCTGGCCGGCCGGCAGGCCCGGAAAGAACTGGAGGAAATCAGACATGAAACGGCGGTCGCAATCGGAGCAAAATCAGCTGAGGTTATATTCACAGCCGGGGCCACCGAAGCTAATAGCCTGGCTATCCAGGGCGTGATGCGGCAATTTCCCCACGCAGAAGCACTGGTCAGCTCGATTGAGCATGAGTCAGTCCTGGAGCCCGCGCGCCTATTTAAACATCGGGAAATCCCGGTCGATGACCAGGGGCTTATAATACTTAACAAGTTAAGTGATTTGATAAACGATAAAACCGTCCTGGTCAGTGTGATGCTGGTCAATAACGAGCTGGGCACCATCCAGCCGTTGAGGGAAATCTCTGAGTTAGTTAGTGAAGTCCGCCAGGCCAGACTGGGAAATGGGAACAACTTGCCGATGCTGCTGCACAGCGACGCCGCCCAAGCCGGCAATTACCTTGACCTTCACGTCAGCCGGCTTGGAGTGGACCTGATGAGTCTTAACGCCGGCAAGATTTATGGTCCCAAGCAATCAGGGACGCTTTATGTGAAAGCCGGGGTACGGCTGCGGCCGATGGTCGTTGGCGGCGGCCAGGAGTTCGGCCTGCGCTCCGGCACGGAAAATCTGGCCGCCGCCGCCGGATTGGCCACAGCATTGCAGATTGCCCAGCGGCGTCGCAGGGAAGAGTCGAAAAAAATAATGGACTTGAGGTCTCACTTTGAAGAGTTGCTTAAAAACATGATTCCACAAGCGGTTATTAATGGTTCGCCAACGCGCCGCGCGCCGCACATCTTAAGTGTGACTATTCCAGGCCAAGATAACGAGCGGCTGATGATGCAGCTTGACGAGGCCGGCATCCAGTGCGCCGTTGGCAGCGCCTGCAGTGCCGCCCGCCAGGAAGCCTCGCACACACTGTCGGCAATTGGGCTTAGTGACGAAACGGCCCGATCCACCCTGCGCTTTAGCCTGGGCCGCCATCTAACCAAAGCCGACATCGAAAAAGCAGCCACTGAACTCTCCCGCCTAACAGCGTCCAACAGATAGACAATCTCAAGCAAAAGCACTATACTTTCCTCTAGTTATGCGCCAAATAAAAACCAGCAAAAACCAACTGTTTCTATTGGTTAGTTTATTGCTGATGATGGCCGTGCCGCTAAGCGCCAAAGCGGACAATGTAGTGGAAGGCTACTCCTCTAAGCAGTCCCTTGAGCCGGGACAGGTCGTGGCCATAGATAAAACCGCCAGCCGCAGCGTCAAGCCGGCTCCGGCAACTGACTCCAACCTAATGTTTGGCGTCGTGGTCGCCCCAACCGACGCGGCTATTACCTTGGTCGGGAACAACACTAAGACGTTCGTGGCCACAACCGGCACCTACCAGATCCTGGTGAGCACTGTGAATGGCAGTATCAAAGCGGGAGATTATATCTCAATGTCCAATGTTGATGGCATCGCCGCCAAAGCTGCCAACACCGAACCGATAATCCTAGGCAAAGCCGCCGGAGACTTTAATGGCAAGGCGGGGGCGATCACCACCAGCGGCAAATCCGCCATCGGACGCATTTTCGTTAACATCAGTATCCAAAAAAATCCCCTGGCCAACTCCGACCCAACGCTGCCGTATTTTTTGCGGCGGGTGGCTAATTCCATCGCCAACAAGTCGGTCCCCGTGATCCGGGTTTACACCGCTTTGCTGATATTTTTAATCTCAATCTTAGCTTCTGTGGCCATCCTGTGGGGAGGGGTGCGCGGCAGCCAGATATCCCTCGGCCGCAACCCTTTAAGTAAAAAAGTCATCTTTAGCGGTATGTACAAGGTCATATTCACTGGCATAGGTATTTTCCTAATCGGCCTGGCAGGGGTATATTTATTACTGAAGGTATAAAACAAAGTTATGAATAATGGTGGGTTGATTTTAATCGTCGGGTCGCTGGTAGCGGCAGCGCTGGCATTTTTGTGGCTGGCTTTTAAGCTGGAAGCCGGCGGCCGGCGCCAGGAAGGCCCGGCAGTGCCTGATGATGTTCGTAATGCGGCCTCCAAAGATGTCGAGCATATCTTCAATGATGACTTCCGCGAGGAACTGCGCAACCGCGGCCGGTTGCACTTTGAAAAAATCATTGGCGAAAACGCCATGTTCCTACAGCAGGACCTGCGCCAAACCACTACTCAGTTGAACGATTATATGCGGGCCGAAATAACCCGCACCCTACAGGACGAGTTCAAAAAGTACGAGCAATCAATTGCCGATGCCAAACAAATAGCCATGGATTCGATTGAGAAGACGGTGGCCACCATCGAGCAGCAGCGGCAATTCCTAGAGCAGCAGATGAAATCTCAATCTGACGCCCAAAAAGCTAAAATCATCGGCCGGTTCGAAGAAGAGATGTCCAGCATAATTAACCACTATGTGGTCAAGGCCATTGGCAACCAGATAGATTTATCCGACCAGCTAGACTTCATCCTGAACGAGATGGAAAACAACAAGCAAGCGATCATAGAGGATATCAGGAATGGGACCTCTTAAATTGCCCAGTACCGTCATCAGCCAGACGGATATCGCCCGTCTGATGCGGGAGCTGAACGGCCTGGATGATTTCTTTGTCGGCGCACATGCCCGCCAGTCCGGCACCAAGATGGGCTTGCCTAAAATCAGCCGGCAAATTGACCTCACGGCCCGGGAGAATAAGATCAACTTGCTGGATATGGCCGGCCGGCAGCATATGATGGCCGAGCTGAAAACGATTTATGAAAAAGCGCCCAACCTGCATATCAGTTTCGCGATCGAACCATCGCCTAAAGCTTTTGAAAAAGTGATTTTATGGATGAGGAGCAATATCCACCCCCAGACGTTGGTGTCCATCGGGCTACAGCCGGCCATTGCCGCCGGCTGCGTGGTGCGCACCACTAACAAAGTCTTCGATATGAGCCTGCGGGCCAGCTTGGCTAAAGAGGCCGGCTATTTGAAAGAGCTTGTCCAGGGGGCCGTCGATGGAAGGTGACGTCAAACGCAGCTTCCAGGCTTTAGTGGAAAGAGGCAACCCTGTCGGGGAAGTGATAGCGGTTAATAACTTTTTGGTCGAGGTGCGCGGGCTGCAGCCTGTGAACACCCATGCTCTGGTCGTGTTTGAGGACGGGAGCAAGGGTTTTGTGCACCATATTTTAGAGGACAAAGTTTTAGTGCTGCACCTTGGAGCAAAGCCGGTCAAGCTGGCATCGGTCGTGGCCGTCCAGCACACCGAGCTGCTGGCTAAAGTTGGCAAAGACTTCATCGGGCGGGTTATTTCGGTGACCGGGCAGCCCTTGGATGGCCAGGGGCCTATCGCCGCTGACAGCGCCTGGAGGGTGTTCAACGACGCGCCGCCCATCCACGCCCGCGAGATGCTGGAAACCCAGCTGGAAACCGGCGTGATGAGCATAGACACCTTGTTCCCGATCGTCCGCGGCCAGCGTTTGGCGATGCTTGGCGAAAGCAAGGCTGGCAAGACCACACTGGCGACCCAGATCGCGATCAACCAGCGCTCCACCGACCAGGTGGTGGTTTATGTGCTGATTGCCAAACGCCGCAGCGACGTCGATATTCTACTGACACGCTTAAAAGAGAACAAAGCGCTCGATAAAACCATCGTCGTAGTTTCAACTATCTTTGAGTCGTTAGTTATGAGCTACCTGGCGCCTTACGTTGGCTGCACGATGGCTGAATACTTATGGCAAAAAGAAGGCGTCGATAGCGTCATCGTCTACGATGACTTGACCACCCACGCCCACGCCCTACGCGAAATCTCACTCCTATCTGGCATCAGCCCCGGCCGTGAGTCTTATCCGGGGAATATTTTCCACGCCCACTCATCGCTACTTGAGCGGGCCGGCCGCCTTAAATCTAACCATAAATGCCTGACTTCAATACCGCTGGTGACAGCTGACGGCGGCGATATAACCTCTTTCTTGCCCACCAACATCATGTCCATAACTGACGGGCAGTGGATTTTGGATATGAAGATCTTCCGCGAAGGCGTCCGGCCGGCGCTCAACACCGGCCTGAGCGTCACCCGCGTTGGCACTCGTGGATACAATGACCGCCAAAAAGAACAAAACTCCAAACTGCTCAAGGCGCAGGCGGCTTATGCCCAGGCCCAGGAATTCTCCCACTTTGGCGCCGAGCTGGCCGAGACCGCCAAAGCCGATATCATAAGGGGTGATTGGCTAAGGGAAGCATATACTCAGACCCCCGGCGAAACTTATAATTTACTGGCCCAGCAATTGATCATGGACACCATTTTGGAGAGCCCGCACACCGTGAAGATAGACGTGCCGCTGCTCAAGAAACAGTCCCTGGAGCTAGTTAAAGAAATTAAAACCGATG
>JAICWR010000018.1 GCA_025934715.1 Candidatus Saccharimonadota bacterium | reverse complement strand
TTACCTATTGCCTATTGCCTATTTAGTGATGCAGCCGTCAATGATTGGCTGCTCGCTGGACGCGCAATAATTTGGGGTGGCTTGCTGGGGGTTTAGGCCGGCAGTCGTGGCGGAGTGGTCCGGCGCTTTGGCCGGCTGCAGACTATCGGCAGTGACGTTGGTGTACATTTGGCCGCCTGATTGGCTGACCTTGAGGTTGCCTGTGGAGCTTCGGGCTGAAACACCGAGGGTTTTTGGTGAATGGTCAACCTTGGGAACCAGTATGGCCCCGAAGATAATCAAAAGCGGCACAATGAAACGAAGATATTTCTTCGCTCTCCTATATTGAGTCATGTCCATACATTATCTCATAGCCTTTGGACGATCTGTAGGACAGATTACACCACAAGATTGTGTTTATGCTTAACACGTGTTGTAAAAAGCTATTAAAGTATTGACTTAAATACTAGTCAACCCTATTATCGATCTGGTACCAGCCGTGCCCGCAAGGTGTGGCTGATAGCAATCTAATCTGTGAGTCGCAGAAAATCCCCAGCCGATAGAGGACCGACGGTTCTAGACAGCCCGCACTACTAGGGCTAGGGATGCCTCCGGACGAAGCAGTGCATCAGCTGACTAGCTGTCATAAGCAACGGAAGCTGCTGCGCCCCCGTTGGGGCAAGGGAGACAGGCCATACAGCGCCCGGCCGGGCGTTCCAATCCCAAGGAATTCTAGGGAGTACGGCCGACAATGCAATCAACGCGGACACCCCGACGTTTAGGCAACGGCGGGGTGTTTTGTTTGTCATTAACAGAGGTGGCGCCTATGGGTATGTGGAAAGGCTCACAGAGCGTGCTGTCCGTTTCTGTGATAATACCCGCTATGCCAGACGGAGATTCAGCATACACCGCCAGCATGAAAAGGCTGTTTGAGGACAGCCGGGCTAAAACTTATTCCAAAAACCAGCTCATCCACTACCAAGGCGACAGGATGACTCAGGTGTACCTGGTAAAAAGCGGTTATATAAAGGCCTATACCATACTCGAATCCGGCGACACCCGGACTATATTGCTGCTGGCCAAAGACGATATTTTCCCCTTGGCTTTCTCTGCCACCCTCGATTGGAGCGACTATCAAATCCGCTACTTTTACCAAAGCCTGACCGAAGCCGAACTGCAAGCCATGCCCAGCGATGAGCTTATGAAGCGAATCGGGGACGACCATGATATCTCAAACGCTTATATGTCATATCTGGCAGCCAGCAACGAGATAATCATGGAGCAGCTGGAGGTTATGAAGAATAAAAAAGCCATTGATAAAGTTCTGCTGACGCTGCCGTATCTGATAAGTAAATCCGGCAAAAAAATAAAACCGGACGTTTATGAGCTTCAGCTTAAGTTGTCGCACCAAGAAGTGGCTGACTTAACAGGCGTGACCCGCGAGACAACCACCACCCTTATAAAACAGCTTGAGAAAAAGAAGATTTTAAGCCAGCACCACGGCACCTGGCGGATAAATATGACCAGCTTAGAAAAAGCGACGGACGGTTGATGCAGACTAAAGAACAGGTGTAAGCAACTTTACTGCCGTGGAAACTCTTTACTGCTATATTCAAACTGGCATGGGAAGAACAGAAAAGAGGCGTAAAGCTTAATATGGCCGAAAGCGACGAATCTGTAAAGTTGGAGATAATCAGCCCGGTTTTCCGGGAAAACTGCCCTATTCCGCCGCAGTACACCTGCCGAGGCCAGAACGTTAACCCGCCGATCACTATTTTTAATGTTCCGAAAGGGACCGAAAGCTTAGTGCTGATCATGCACGACCCCGACGCCGTGAACGGCGACTTTTTGCATTGGCTGATGTGGGACATCCCGCCCTCGACCGAATCGATCCCGGTTAATTCGGTGCCGATTGGCGCCCGCCAGGGTTTGAATGACGCCAGCCAATCCGGTTACACCGGCCCTTGCCCGCCTAAAGGCAGTGGAACCCATACTTACATTTTTGATTTTTACGCGCTGGACACTACCCTGGATTTGCCGGATAACTCAGGCATAGAGGATGTGATCAAAGCCCAAAAAGGCCATGTGCTGGATAACTGCGCCCTAACCGGCACGGTTGAGGCCGAAACCTAAACCGGAGAGTAGCTGATGTGGCAGACGCCGATGCCGGTACTAACTATAAGACACCCCTTCGGGGTTTCTTATCGCTCGCTATCGAAATGAATTCGATTTCGCCCTTTTGGGCGAACCGCTCGCTATCTTCCCGATAGCTAGATAGGCGAATAAGCAATGTGGCAGGCGCCGATGCCGGTTTTTTGGACATATTTTTGGTGATATTCTTCGGCCGGCCACCACTTGCCGGCTTTTTCTATGGTCGTTACCACTGGTTTTTTGTAAGCTTGCGAATCGTTTAGTTTTTTTATCGCCTGTCCGGCGGCGGTTTTCTGCTCATCGGTCAGATAAAAAACGGCTGAGCGGTAATTATCGCCGACATCCGGACCCTGGCGGTTCAGTTGAGTCGGGTCATGCATGCGGAAAAAATGTTTTAAAAGGCCTTCGTAATTTATTTTTTCGGGATTGTAAACCACCCGCGTGGCTTCGGCGTGGCCCGTGGTATGGCTGCAGACTTGCTCGTAGGTGGGTTGGTTAACGTGGCCGCCGATGTAGCCGACCTCAGTTTCAAGCACTCCTGGAATTTGGTCGAAGTAGTCCTGCACACCCCAAAAGCACCCGGCTGCGAAAATTGCCACTTCCCTCTTCATATTCTTATTATATCGCTTAGGAGCCGGATAAGTCCCGATCGCGGAAGATAAAATACGATACGACGATCAATGCTAAGGACATGGCGGCGAAAACACCTGTCACCTTCCACTGGTACGAGCCGTTTAAAGCGGCAGGCGGGTTGTAGTAGTGGTAAGGTAAAAGCTTAGCCGGCCAACTCAGCCACCTGACGCTCGATTCCAGTGAGGCGATTATGTAGCTGCCCAGTCCGATCAGCGAAGCGACCCCGACGCTGGCGCGCCGGCCCCAGCGGCCCGTGGCGGCAATCGCGAAGGCTAACGCTCCGAACAGCGTGGCTAGTACGGCTTGCTCCAAGGAGGCGAAGGCCAGCCTAGGAATTGGAATCTCCAGCCCGGCTGCTTTACCCCAAACCACTATGGCGGCAGTGGCCACAACCGAAACAATCGCCAAGACCATTAGGCCGCCCAGGGCTTTGGCCACCAGCAGCCTGCCGCGCGAAACAGGGCGCGACAGCAGCAGCTCGATTGTGGAATCCGATTCTTCTTTAGCTATCAGTGTGCCTCCCAGCCCTATCGCCAAAATCGCCAGCATCAGCGGAATTAGTAAATAAAATATATGCGAGTTAACATACCCCACGGGCGAAAATAGATCTTGGGCCCCAAATAAGGATTTCACTGTACTTGGCAGGTTCTTAATCAGGTTATTGAGGTTGTTAGATTGGTCCTTTATGGTCGGATAGACGCTCATTTCCAGGCTGATAAAAGCTACCAAACCGACAGACCACCAAATCATGGACAGCCGCTTTTGGCGGAGAGTCCAGCCGATGATTGGTCTCATTTGGCTCCCCTTTGGTAATAACGGAGGAATTCTTCCTCCAGTTCTATATCCTGGCGGTCGATGGCATTGACCGGGCATTTTGACAGCAGCGAGAACAGCGGCCTTAGGTCGCCCCGGACTTTGACCGTGGCATGTTGGGGGGTGTTACCGCTAACCTTCACACCCTTCAGCCGCCTTAGCGCGGCCAGCGGCGCGTCAGTCGCAAAGGATATATGGTAAGTCTGAACGGCACTTTTGCTTAACTGGCCAATGGTCTGTTCGGCTATCAGCTCGCCTCCGCGGATAAAACCGACCCTGTCGCAAATTTTTTGCACTTCTGATAAGTCATGGCTGCTGAAAAAGACGGTGGCGCCGCGTTTTTTAGACTGGCGGATTTGGTCATAAAAGACTTCTTGCATCAGAGGATCCAGGCCGCTGGTGGGTTCATCCAAAATCAGCACGTCTGGTTCGGCCATCAGAGCCTGGATGACGGCGATTTTCTGGCGATTGCCTTTGCTTAAGTCGCTCAAGCGGCGGTTAAGCGGCACATCAAACAGCCGGGCCAGCCGGTCCATTTGGCTTTTATGTTTAGGCGGCTGCAGCTCGGATAAATAGGCGAGGAATTGCCCGCCGGTCATCCTGGGATAATAGGCGAATTCGCCCGCTAAATAGCCGACTATTTTTTTGGCCTCGACTGAGTCGCTAACCACGTTTAAACCGTGTATCTGGGCATGGCCCTCGCTCGGTTGGATGAAATTCATCAGCAAGCGGATGGTGGTGCTTTTGCCGGCGCCGTTCGGCCCCAAAAAGCCGTACACTTCCCCGGACATGATAGTGATGTTAAGTTTACGAAGGGCGAACTTATCCCCCTTGGCATATTGTTTACTTAAGCCAAAGGTTTCAATCGCGGGCTTTACTGAGGTAGCGAACATTAATTCCCATTATATCCGCAATTACTTCCTTGATACAAAACGATTATCCTTAATGTAGAAGCGCCAGGGCAATTCAACGGCATGCTTGATGCCGACCCGCGGCGCGGCGATAATATCACTTGGCTTTAGCGGGTCCGCCGGCGGTTCCAGCAAAATACTTGACTTGTTAAGTATTTCTCCAGAAAGTCCTGTGTCAGAAATTCCCAGGGCCTGGGCCAGCTTGCCGGGGCCGTTCGATAAATTATCCGCATCGGCCACCTGGCGGTTTTTTCGCATTATGTCGAGTCCTTGCAAAGGTTCGGCCGCCCGGACCAGTACACCTTCCCCCACCCCTTTTTTGCCCACCACGATGTTTAAGCAATAATGCATGCCGTAAGTGAAATAAATATACAACCGGCCGCCGGCCTCGAACATCGGCCAGGTCCGCTGGGTCAGGCCGCGGAAACTGTGGCTGGCGGGGTCTTCCTGGTGGTAAGCTTCGGTCTCGACGATCTTAACTTTGATTATTCCCTGGGGCAGCCGCCGGCACAAAACCCAGCCCAGCAGCAGCGGCGCCGCCTCAAGCGAACTCAGCATCAAAATCTGGTCAATGTTCGCAGTTTTCCGTTTTCCATTTACCATGCGTTTTCCATTATCCGTTTTCCGTTTTCAATGGTAAACAGTTAATTGTAAATGGTAAGCGCACCGTAAACGGTAAATTGTAAACCGCTAGTGTTGCTAGGCTTCAAGCCGCAATCTTTTAACCAGCCAGTCGCGCGGCAGGATTGACAAAAACCAACCGGCCCGCGGGCCTGAAGCCTGACCGATCAACACCTTATATAGAGTTCCAAATAGTTGTTTAGGCGCCAGGCCACTGCTGTCCTTAAGCTCGTATATCACTTTATGGAAATATTCGCCGTCGGCGCCTTCCGGCGCTTTTTCCACTTTGCCGGCCAAGGCCAGCAGATATTCCCTTTCGGGTTCGCTAATGGTCTTGGGTGGCTTGGCCGCCAGCTCGAACTTAACCTCATCCGGCGCCCAGTTCTTCAGCCAGTTGTCGATAAATTTGAGCTCTTTTTTGATGACATCTTCTTGGGTATCAACGGTTTTTTGGTGCTCGGTGCGCCTGATGATTTCCAGGGTTCGGCCAGGGTCTTTGAGCGCCGCCTGATAACTGGCCACTAGATGGGAAAATGGAATATTGCTGATTGTGACCTCTTTCACTCCGGCCGTGGATATGCGAATAAGCTGCTCGTCAGCCTCCATCTTATCCGGCTTGGCCAGCAGTTCGGCGAAGTCGTCAATTAGTTTGGCGACAGTGTTAACTTCGTCAAAATAAAGAGTCTTGTCGGGCGGAAAACGCAGAATGAAGTAACGCAGCGCTTCCGGCGGCAAAACCTGCAGTATATCGCTAATCGCCAAGGTGTCTCCGGTGCTTTTGCTCATTTTTTTGGTTTGGCCGGTGCGGTTGACGAACTCGTACGGTACGGGGTACGGCGGTTTATCCCTAAAAACTTGTTTCATCAGGCCGACACCGGTGTCGTAGCTGCCTCCTTTGGTGGCGTGGTCGCGGCCGAACGGTTCGATATCCACCCCCAGCAGCCACCAGCGCGCCGGCCAGTCCAGCCGCCAGTTTAACTTCACCTCGCCTTTGGCATAGCTTGCTTGTTTATGCGCGCCATTTTTATCCTCATAGCTGACCATTTTGCGGTTAGTGTCGATATCGATGAACCGGCGGCTTTTAAGGTATTTCCCCTCTTTGACTTGGATTGGCGACCAGTTTTCATCGAGCTGCCGGCCGGAGATATCGGTTATGACGAGGCGGGCCTTATCGATAGCTGCCAGCACTTTTTCAACTGCCGGCACGAAAAAACCGGCGCGGTATTTTTGGTGGGCTCGCCAAAATTCCACATCTATGCCCAGCTCTTTGCCGCTTTTGGCAAAATCCTTAAAGTAATAATCGGCCCAGCTGGCCGCTTTGCCATCGGGCGGCGGCACATCGCAAAGTGGCATGCCGTAGTACTTTTCAAACTGCGCCGGCACACCGGCCGGAACCTTGCGCAGCGGATCAAGGTCATCCACATTATGGATATGCCGGGCCTCGCGGCCGCGCTCAACCAGCTCCAGCCGGATGGCTTCAGCCGTCAAAACCTCGCGCAGGGTGCCCACATGGTATATGCCCGACGGCGACACACCGCTGCTGACCAAAACTTCACCCTCGGGGTGGGCTTTAATCACCGCCTCCACCGCCTTATTGAGCCATTGCATAAGTTAAATTATACCTTTCACCATTAACCGTTTGCCATACGTTTACCAATACCCATTGCCTGTTCACTTCTTAAGATTGAAAGCGGATCACGGAAAACGTACCGTGAATTGAAAACGGTAAACCGTAAACGAGATTATTGCAAGTAGTCAGCGAAGAACACAGACCAGATGAACATGCTCAGTAGCAGGCCGACACTCATGACTATGAAGCCAATCGTGCCGATACTGAAACTAATCAAGGCAGCGCCGGCGATGAAGCACATCACCATAGCTGATGACAGCGTCGCAAAAGCACTGGTACCATATGCGTCCGGGTTGAACACGCTTTTGATTTTATGCATGCCCCAACATTATATCAGCTCTGGCAGCGCGTGATGAAAATTCTTAAGCTATTTCTATAACCTTATAGGTGTCGGGGCCGGCTGGGGTCCGGATTTCAACCTTATCGCCGACTTTTTTGCCCATGAGAGCCTTGCCGATAGGTGACTCATCGCTGACTTTGCCGTTGGACGGATCAGCTTCCATGGTGCCGACTATCTGATAGTGGAGCGGTTTACCGCCGTCTTTTAAAACCACTTTTGACCCCAAACGGACTTGGCCGTCGGCTTTGGGCTTGCGGATAATCTGATAGTTCCTAAGCACGTTCTCCAGTTCCGAAATACGGGTCTCCAGGCGGTCTTGTTCTTCGCGGGCAGTCTGATATTCGGCGTTTTCGCTCAAGTCGCCCAGTTCGCGGGCCTGTTTTATTCTTTCAGCTATCTGGGGACGCTGGGCGACCAAGGAGCTGTGTTCAGCCTTAAGTTCGTCAACACCTTCTTGGGTTAAGCGATACGTTTTCTTATTCATGGATAAAAAAATAAAACCTTTCTAACGGAGAGTGTGTATGCTTTTTCTTCTCTGCCTTTTAGGTTTGATTAATTATATCACTCATGTAAAGAGCTTGTTAGTGATTCGGCTAATTGATTATCATCGACGATTATGATATCTGTTGCTGTCCGCTTTTTAAGCTCGCTGCCGCCGGCCTCCAAACTCTTGGCGCTGACCACCACACGATAAGGTATCCCCATCAAATCGGCGTCGGCGAACTTCTCGCCCGGCCGGGCGTCGCGGTCATCGTATAGCACTGCCACGCCTTTATCTGTCAGCTGGTCATAAAGGTTGCCGGCGGCTCGTCTAACCTGCTCTTCTTCGCCGACTGATGCCAAATATACCTTAAAAGGCGCGACGCTCTGGGGCCAGGCCAAGCCTTTTTCATCGGCGAAATGCTCGGTGATGACACCCATCAGCCGGGTGACGCCAATACCATAGCTGCCCAGCACCACCGGCTTTTGGCTGCCGTCTTCCTCAGAAAAGAACAGGCCAAGCTGCTCGGATTTGTGATTGCCGAAGCTGAAGATGTTACCGACTTCTGAAGCTTGAACTTTTTCCATTCTGCCGGGATCAAAGCCAGAGTTTTTTGCTAGCTCTTCAGTGTATATTTCTTCATTAATTGCTTTTTTTCTATCTCTATCAAGATAAATTGTGTCTTCACCATTCTCTGTTACAGTCTGGAATTCGTGGCTAAAGGAGGAGCCTGTGAAAGGACCGCCCGCGGCCATGGTTTCAAAAGTGCTATCCCCTAGTCCTACTTGGTCAAAAATTCTCAAATAGATTTCTTTCATAGCCTCGTAGAATTTTTGGTGCTCCTCTTCGGTGCGCGAGTAAGAATAAAGGTCCTTCATGATGAATTCGCGAGCGCGCATAATGCCGCTTTTGGCGCGCAGTTCGTTACGCAGTTTGGTCTGGAACTGGTAAACGTAGGCCGGCAGGTCGCGGTAGCTGGCGATGAATTCCCTCATCATATCGGTAATCGGTTCCTCATGGCTCCAAGCCAGGCCGACTTCCTGGCCGCTTTGCAGGCGCGACTTAAACCAGATGTCGACTTTCTTATCGTCCCAGCGGTCGGTGTGCTGCCATAGTTCTTTGCGCTGCAGGCTGGTCATCAGCAGCTCGTTGCCGCCGGCGTTATTCACTTCATCGCGGATTACTTTTTTGATGTTTTCGACCACTTTTAGGCCCAGCGGCAGCAAGGCGTAGACGCCGGCGGCGTCCTTATGGATAAAGCCGGCCCTAATCAGAAGCTGGGCGTTCTTGGACTCCTCGTCCGCTGGCGCTTCCCTACGCGTTTTAATAAACAGCTCGCTTCGCTTCATCACTGTAATTCTATCAGATTGCTAAAATCAGCGGACAGTTGTATAAATATATTATTCGTCGATTGGCGCGTCCAACTGTAAATCCGCGCCTTTGGCGCGCACTCGAACAAGGAGTCAAACCATGAGCACTATCCTCTCTACGACGTTGGTAATACTGCTGATTGGCGCCATTGGTATCCACTTACCGTGGTGGCAGGATGTCATCGTCGCCTCTCTAATCGTGCTGGTTGCGGGCATCAAATTCACTCTTTTTCCGGAACCGATCGAACCTTCGGGCCCCGGCTGCGACTGACTGAAAGGAGCCGAGATGCCTTGGTGGGGATGGTTGATAGTCGGCCTTATCGTCGCCCTACTTTTGATCCTCTGGCCGGATTCTGAGTGTGATCCTTAGTCAGAGTGAAGAGTCAGGTTCTGCCCCTAGCAAGCGAGTTGGACTTGCTGGGGCCCAGCGGGAATGGGATTACCCCCTTCCCGCTTTTTCATATCTGTAAAAATACTTAACATGTTAAGCATTCTCTACTTGGCAAGCGAGCCCCCAGCTTTTTTCGAGTAGCTACCGGTAGGGCCTGAAACAGCTGTTGTAAAACAGTCTGGCCTTGGGTGCGAGGAGCTGTTTGACGAAGAAAATATGACAGAGTCATATTTTCTGAGGAGTTCTCCGAGTCAAAGACTGGTTTTACCATAAACAGCTGTATCAAGCCAGTGAAGTTTTGCTCGAAAAAAGCTGGGGGCGAGCGCTATTTGATTACTACGAAGAAGGCAATCAGGTTATTAAGCATATGCACCGCCATGCCGGCATACAGCGCGCCAGTACGCTCTCGCAGCCAAACTAAAATAATCGACAGCAAAAAGGTATCGATGGCGGCGCCCCAGACCAGCGGGCCGCCAGTACCAAATTCCAAGTGGGCAACACCAAACAAAAAGCTGGTGGCCAACGCCGCCGGCCAGAACCGCCACCAGCCCCGCAGACCCGAATATAAGTAGCCTCGCACGAGCGGCTCTTCGCCCAGCGGCGGGATGATGACTAGCGCCAAGAAAGCCAGGAAATTTTGGCTGCCGGTAGAGATATTATTAAAGCCTAGGTTTTGTTTTTGGTTGTTGATCTGCGGCGAAAAAATGCCGACGATGAGGTTAGCAATAATCAATACCGCGTAAATAGCCAAAAAGCCCAGCATAGCGGCCCGGGCATCTTTTAAACGCGGCCGGCGGCCTAGGCCGATGGCCCCTAAATTGAGCCGCCGGCGCCTGACAAACCAGATGGCGAAAGCCGCCGCCAGGCCTTCGGCCAGCAGCACGAAAAAGAATTGGGCGGTGATGGAATTGTCGATAGCGCCGGTGGTGTCATGGGTATGCGGATGACTCAGCCCATAGACAAGGCTCACTAAAAAGACCGCGATTAACTGGCTGAATAAAAAAGCCGCGATAGTGTTTATCGTGACACGCCAGGGAGGACCCAAGTTAGCGCGCGGCACTACGGATGATTCAGAAGAAGCGCTTGACATCGACGAAGGTTATCAAAGCCACCAGAGCCATCAGCACAGCGAAGCTGTAACCGACGATCCGTTCTTCCGCGGCACGCGTCAGGGGCCGTTTAAACACGCCCCGGCTGACCAGCATCATCGCCAAACGTCCGCCATCCAGCGCCGGAATAGGCAAAACATTCATCAGCGCCAAGGTCAGCGAGATAAGAGCTATCAGAAACAGCATGACATTAATGCCCAGGTTGCCGGCGCCCCATAAGGCGTAGCCTATCGCCACCGGGCCGCCAACCTGGTTGCTGGCGCTAGATTGGCCGTTCTCGCGGGCCTGGTGGTTATTGGTCACCAAACCGGCGATGGCCGAACCCAGGCCGCCAAAAGCGTGGCCCAAACCGACAAATGTCAGTTTGAATATCTGGCCGGTCAGGCCGACGGCCACCACCGGCGCGCTCCAAGTGCTGCGTTGCAGCTGGACCAATTGCGGATCCTCGACGCCCAGATAGCCTTGGGGGTTATTGGTTTTCTGGCTGGCTGCAACTGCCTTTTTGCTCAGCAAGGTCACTTGGGTCTGTCTAATCTGGCCTTTATTTTTATAAGTTAAATTCACTTTTTGGCCGGCTAGTGTCTTGGTGGCTTTCTGTAGAGTTTCAACTGAGTCGATGTGAAAAACCTTTGAGCCATTGGACAGGCTAACCAAGCTGTCGTAGCCGCTCAGCCCAATGCGCTGGGCCGGCGAACCGGGAATTATATAGTGGGCCAGCACCTCGCTATGGGTGATTTTGGTGTCACTGGCCACGGTGAATTGGTCTTCGTTTATAAAAGGGTTGTCTTTGGTGATAAGTTTGGGCATGCCGATCCAAGCCAGAACCATCAGTAAGATTATGCCGGCAAGCAAGTTCATAGTGACGCCAGCCAGCATAATCTTGGCCTTGGCGCCTAAGGATGCTGCGCCCAAGCTGCCCTTTCGTTCATCTGAGTCATTTTCGCCCTTAAGTTTGACAAATCCGCCGAGTGGTAGGGCGTTAAAACTTAATACCATCCCAGACTTTAGCTTGCGGCTCCAAAGCCGTGGCGGGAAAAATAAGCCGAACTCTTCGGATTGTACGCCGTTGCGGCGGGCCACTATGTAGTGCCCCCATTCGTGGACCAGCACAAGCGCTATGAACAGCAGGATTCCAACAGCGAAAACCAATATCTGCATACCGTTACATTATACCTGTTGGCTTAACCTAAACTGTGAGAATCTCTTGTTCTTTGTTTTTGGTGAGATTTTCGGCTTCTGATTTTTGCTTGGCTAAAAGATCATCGATCTGTTTTTCGATATGGAACCGCTCGTCTTTGCCGATATCTTTATCCTTTTCGGCCTGTTCAAGGTCGCGCATGGTGTCGTGGCGGGCATTGCGGGCGGCCACTAGACAGTCTTCAAGTTTTTGGTGCAGGACTTTCACCATCTGCTGCCGCGTTTCTTCTGTGAGTGGTGGGATTTGGATTCGAACCACCCGGCCGTCGTCAGCCGGATTTAACCCCAGAGCTTTATCATTTGAGATGGCTTCAGATATCGCGTGGAGGTTATTAGGATCAAACGGTGTGATCTGCAGCTGCTGAGGCTCCGGCACGGTGATACTACCAACAGCCTTGAGCGGCATCTGCCGGCCATAAGCCTCGACCGTCACGCTATCGAGCATGCCCGGATGGGCCCGGCCGGTGCGGATTTTACCTATTTCTTGGCTAAAATGGGCCGTGGCGGCATCCAACTTGGATTTCGTCTGCTGTAACAGTTGCTCCGTATTCACTGAATAACATTATACATAACTTCTCCCCTTAAATGTTTGACACTTAGTATTATATATGTCTTGATATTTTCATTCTTAGATTGTATAATGTAGGGTCTAGCGGGCAGTCCACAATGCTTTTGGTTAAACCAAGGGTCCGGGGTGCCGGGCTCGAACCTATAGGGAGGCGGAGATGGTTCAAATTGCCATATCTGTGTTATGGGCCGGCTCAGTCGGGGCAGCCCTGCAAGTACGGAAGGACTCAGGCAAGATCTTCCGGAATGCCGGATGGATTATCGCCAGCTTCGGGCTGCTCCTAGGAGTGCTTGCGCTTGCAGTCCACGCTGACGTACTGAAAGGGGCTTGATGCATCACATCATGCACTATCCGGTGCCTTTCCCGGTCGCAGTGATAATCATCGCGGTGTTCGTAGCCCCCATCGGATGGCTGCTCAAGCGCATTTCCTAGAGAAAGGAGCCTGATGCTGATTCAGAATTCTCCAAAAATCTCTGCCGTGATCTACGCTGTTGTCTTCGGGTTGCTCTTGTTCTTTGCCGAAGTGAGAGCGAGGGTTACTGACTGGTGGTGTAACCGTTGGAGGCGCTAGCGAGAGGAGTAAAGATGGCGAGTAGCCGTCACCGTTCGACGGTCTCGCTTATCGAACTGCTCACCGTGCTCATCATCGCCGGGGTCTTAACGGTGATTGTTACCGGAGTCGGCAGCAGTTTCGGCTGGTGGTGAGCCTTCCTCAAAGCAGGGGTAGAGCGCCTTCGCGCTCCCCCTTTGCGGCCCTTAGGGGCCGCCTTTTTATTTAGGAAACTTCGCCAAGGGCCAGGCGCGAAAAGCGGCGGACGACTATATTTTCGCCCAGCTGGGCGTTGGCCTGTTTGACCACGTTGCCGACAGTTTTAGAGGTATCTTTAACAAACTCTTGCTTGAGCAGTTCTTCGACGTCTTCGGGATCCATCGAGCAGATATGCAGGCTTAAATCCTTGACCAGTTCTTTGAATTCATCAGTTTTGGCCACGAAGTCGGTTTCACAATTAACCTCGATTAAAACGCCTATGCGCCCGTCGTGGACGTAGCTGCCGATCATCCCCGCCCGGGTTTCCCTTTCGCCGCGCTTTTCAGCTTTGGTCAGGCCTTTTTTATTCATTTCTTCCAAGGCCTTATCGAAGTCGCCGCCGGCATCCATCAGCGCCCGTTTGGCGTCAGTGATCCCGACGCCCGTCAGCGACCGCAGACGCTTGATTTCTTCTATTGGTATTTCTGCCATCATTTTGCCTCCGTCTCTGTGGCTGGTTTTTCCGCCTTGCTTTGCACCGGCTTTTCAGCTTTGGCTGCCGGCTGCTTGATTTTCTTTTTGCCGTCTTCTATGGCTTTATGGACGTAGTCCAAAATGAGGGTGATCGTCTTGGTGGCGTCGTCGTTGCACGGGATCGGATAATTAGCGGCTGACGGGTCGGCGTTGGTGTCTATCAGCGCCACCACCGGCACGCCGAGCTTTTTGGCCTCTTTGACTGCGATATCGTCAGTCAGCACGTCAACTACAAAGACCGCGCCGGGTTTGGCGGCCAGCTCTTTAATCCCGCCATAGATTTTATTCATCTCGTCGATTTCCTCTTGCATCCGCTGGACTTCTAGCTTGCTGTAGCGGTTAGCCAGCTCGCCGCTAACCATGCGGTTTTCCAGGTCTTTGAGATATTTGATACGGGCGCCGATGGTCGCTTGATTGGTCAGCATGCCGCCCAGCCATCGTTCGGTGACGTATGGCATGTTGGTGGCCTCGGCCACTTCTTTGACTTTAGCCTTGGCCTGGCGTTTAGTGCTGACCAGCAGGACCTGCTTTCCGGCCGCGCTGGTGTCAGCCAAAAAAGCCAGGGCCCGGTCCAGCGCCTCGACAGTCTTGGTCAGGTCTATGATATGGCTTCCCTCGCGCTTGCTGTGGATGTAGGGCGCCATTTTGGGGTGCCAGCGGCTGGTCTGGTGGCCAAAATGGGCGCCAGCCTCTAATAATTTCTTGATATCGACAGTGTCTGTCGCCATTTAAAATCCTTCCTTCTTCGGTGGCGGGTACCAAATGGAGCCTGCACGGCTATCCATCTGGAGGATTTTTCCGCCCCTGCTTAATTTTGACTTATTTATTCTACCTCTGTTTTATTTTTTTATCAACACCTTATAATGATTGATGAATAATACTTTTTATGTTAAAATATATTTAATGAGACGTGGTCGATATGATATGCGGCGTGCGACTTTCATCGCGGCAACCGAAGGCCTACGAATTGCCCGCCAAAACGGTGTGGAGGCTTCAGGCTACCAGGCTTTAGTTATTGCCCACAAGCTCATATTTGAACGTCATTTACCGAAGTCATATAGAGTTCCGGAGGTTCCTCTATCGCTTGAGGCGGCAGAAAATTTTAAAAAACTGGGCAGCTTTGTAGAGTTGGCCGCGGGTCTTGAACTGCCGGTTGACCAACAGGGGTAAATTCGTTAAAATGTTCAAGTTATGAAAAAGGGAGTTCATCCGGACAATTACCGGCCGGTGGTGTTCCAGGATACGAACGACAACAGCACCATCATCACCCGTTCCACGGCCGCGACTGACGAAACCATCACCTTGGATGGGGTTGAATATCCTTTGGTCAAAATCCACATCAGCAGCAACTCCCATCCATTCTTCACCGGCGAGGAGCGGATCGTGGACATCGAGGGCCGGGTTGATAAGTTCAAGGCGCGCCAAGAGGCCGCTAAGAAAGCCCGTGAGGCCCGGGCGGCCGCCAAGCCCAAAGCTAAGAAGCAGCGTACCGAAGCCCAAAAGCTGGGCACGAACGCCAAGTCGGAAAGGCCACGGAAAGCCGCTGAACCCAAGGGGCCTAGCGAAGCCAAACCGGCCGCGTCCGTCGAGTAACTAAATAGCAGTGACTTCCCTGCCATACGCATCAAGGGGAGTTTTTAATATAATCTAGATAGATTATGGAAAAGCAGGAACAACAGCTCCGCGAAGAGTACAACGGCCTCAGGCAACGGCTCGAGGACCCGGCTATTTATTCGTCCAAAGACTATCCCGCCTTGGCCCGCCGCCAAGCCGAACTGGAAAAAATCATCGGTTTATTCGACGAGCGTAAAGCCCTCCAAAAAGA
The DNA here is from genome assembly GCA_025934715.1 of Candidatus Saccharimonadota bacterium. GTDB lineage: Bacteria > Patescibacteriota > Saccharimonadia > Saccharimonadales > UBA10212 > JAIFWC01. The sequence goes on along the minus strand of JAICWR010000018.1, from coordinate 2,271 downwards.
TTTGGAGGGCGCCCGGGAAGTGCTAGGGGGCGACGACCCGGACCTGGCTATTTTGGCGCGCGACGAGATGGATGCCACAAAAGCCAAATTGGCTAACAACGAGGCTCTGCTTAGTGAAGCCCTGCTGCCCAAAGACCCCAACGACGGGCGCGACTGCATCGTCGAAATCCGGGCCGCCGCCGGCGGCGACGAAGCCAGCCTGTTCGCCGGCGATTTATATCGCATGTACAGCCGCTGGTGCGAGTCGCACAGTTTTAAACAGGAGCTCATCAGCGAAAGCGCTTCCGAGGCCGGCGGCTTCAAAGAAATCGTCTTTATGGTCCGCGGCGACAATGCTTATAAGAGCCTCGAGTTCGAAGCCGGCGTACACCGGGTCCAGCGGATTCCGGCCACCGAGAGCCAGGGCCGCATCCATACCAGCACCGTGACCGTAGCCGTTTTGCCGGAGGCCGAAGAAACCGATATCGAGGTCAAACCCGAAGACGTCCGGGTGGATGTCTTCCGGGCCAGCGGCCACGGCGGCCAATCAGTCAATACAACGGATAGCGCTGTGCGGATCACCCACCTGCCCACCGGTATCGTCGTCAGCCAGCAGGACGAAAAAAGCCAGATCAAAAATCGCGACAAGGCTATGAAAGTGCTGCGCAGCCGGCTGCTGGCCCAGAAACTCGAAGAGGAACAAAAGCAGCTGACCGACGCCCGGCGTAGCCTTATCGGCAGCGGCGACCGCAGCGAAAAAATCCGTACCTATAACTTCCCCCAGGACCGCATCACCGACCACCGCATCGGCTATAGCCGGAGTAACCTGCCCGCCGCGCTAAACGGCGAAATTGATGACCTCATTGAACAGCTGCAGGCGAAGGAAATCGAGCTGATTAAAAGCGGGCAATGAAACTTGGGCAGTTTATTAAAGAGGCTGAGCGGAAGCTCGGCCAAGCTGGTATAAGCTCAGCCCGGCTGGATGCGTTAATCCTGGTTGAGGATATGCTCCATAAAAACCGGGCGTGGGTGCTGGCCCATCCGGAACACGAACTGAAAAACCTGCAGGCCAGCCGCCTGTGGCGAAAAACGGAGCGGCGGGCTGAGCACGTGCCACTAGCCTACATCCGAGGCCATGCTGAGTTTTACGGGCGCCATTTCAAGGTCAACCGGCACGTGCTGGAACCGCGCCCGGAAACAGAAACAATGATTGAATTGCTCAAAAAACTCAGCCTGCCAAAGCCGCCAAAAATCGCGGACGTAGGAACCGGTAACGGTGCTATAGGTATCACGGCGGCCCTCGAAATTGCAGGCTCAATTGTTGATTTATACGAAATAAGCTCAGGGGCGCTGGCGGTGGCGAAACACAACGTGCACTTACATGAACTAAGGCTGCACGCCCGTAAGATGAATTTATTGAGCCGGCCGCTGCGTCCTTACGATGTGATTTTAGCCAACCTGCCCTATGTGCCGGATAATTGGCAGATCAACCAGGCGGCGATGGCCGAGCCGCGCATCGCCATCTTTGGCGGCAAAGACGGTTTGGAAGTCTACCGCAAGCTTTTCCACCAGCTGCAGCGCTTCACCTGGCAACCCAAATACATCCTTACCGAGTCTTTGCCGCCGCAGCACGAAAACCTGGCGGCCATCGCCGCCAACCACGGATCTAAACTTTATAAATCCCAGGACTTCATCCAAGTATTCACACCCGTTTGACTTCTCGGGCCGTCTCCTTCGGACTTCAAACGCTCTTTCAACTACCTCAGAGTTACTTAACTTGTTAAGTAATTTGTATGTTCTAGGCTGTCGGCGTTATTGCCGCAATAAGCCGAACAGGCGTAGAGCCAATATTGTTACTCGCTATAGAAAAGCTTATGATTATCCTATGGCCCATCAATGGCAGGATATCGCGCTCGCCACTAGCACTTTTGCGTTTAATATAGCTCTTCTCCCCTCCATTTTTGGAAAACGTAAGCCAGCTCTTGGGACGTGCTTACTCACATCAACTTTTCTGATAGTCAACGTCATAGCTTACTACACATTATCGTTGTGGTATGCGGCCGCGATGGCCTCGATAAATCTCTGCCTATGGGCAACTTTACTGTTTCAGGTAATTAAGCATCGCCAAAAAAATTAAACCTTTAACTTAGAAATGTAACTTATGATTTAGGTTTGATGTCGGTAGCGAGCCCCCAGCTTTTTTCGAGTAGCTACCGGTAGGGCCTGAAACAGCTGTTGTAAAACAGTCTGGCCTTGGGTGCGAGGAGCTGTTTGACGAAGAAAATATGACAG
>JAICWR010000014.1 GCA_025934715.1 Candidatus Saccharimonadota bacterium | reverse complement strand
TATTGCGGATCATCGGGTTAGCGACGAAGGCTCCAACTTTGTTAAGCACTGGCGCCACGGCTTCGGCGGCGAACTTGTCATTCCAACTGGCGAACTCGGTCACCCAAAAATTCTTTACCACCGGATCGTCTATGTAGGTGATAACGTGGGCACGGAATTTCTTGTCAGTCAGTAGCCTGGTTATATCGAGCATGGTTGAGTTCGGATAATCCAGCAGCGCCAGCAGACTGTAGCGCAGGATGTATTCCAGCCGTGGACCCCAGCTTTCGGCGAACAGGCGCTTGAGCACGCCCACCAGCTCGGAGCTGACATGCCCTTTTAAAGAGGAGTCGGTGATCTCCAGCGGGTTAAAGCCGATTGGAAAGCTGGTGTCGGCCGGGTTGAAATAAACCACATCGTCCAACCGGCTTTGTGGTATGAAAGACAACACGTGTTGGGCGTAATCGCCATGGGGGTCGATGACGGCGAACCCCTGCTCATAATAGATATCGGAAAGGGTCAACAACTCTAGCGCGCCGGATTTACCAGTGCCGGTCTGGCCCAGAATATAAACGTGTCTCCCCCGGTCCTCCCGATATAAGCCGAATATGGTGTTGGTGCCCCGGAAATTAGTTACCCCAAGCAGGCTGATATCTTTTTCGTTGCCCTCTGTCTGCACCGGTACGTTTGGCGGCGGCTCGGCGGTCTTGGTGGTCGCCCACACAATATTTGGAGTTTCCACGGTGGTGTGCGGCAGATGGAACATGCTGGCTAGCTCTTCGATGTTTAAGATGTAGCCTTTATCGATGAAAAAACGGGTTTGATATTCTTGCTGCTTCTCCCGGTTGTAGCTGGACGATTTGGATTGGAAGCCATTTAGGTTGGTGGTGTTGTACTGCTTGAAAGCGCCCACTAGGGCCTGCATGCGCAGCCGGGCGGTGTGCTGGTCGTGGCCGGCATAGAGTAATCGGATTTTGACCTGATAGCCCAGCTTGTTGCTCTTTTCCTGGATAGCGGTGATCCGCGACTTATCGCGCTCCGAAAGCTCCGGCTCTTTTTTGTCAGAACCGGCCGGCGGGCGCACCAGGGCGGCCAGGGCTTCGGCGGTGTAGCCCATGACAGAGCCGCTGCTACCAAACAGGCCCCCGCCGGCCTTTATGCGAGTGACCATCCGGGCGCCTTTGCGGTGCCAGTCATCATGCACGGGCCGGGCTAATATCTGGATCCAAAGCTCCTCATCTTCCTTATCAAGTTTAGCCAAGGTGGCTGTGATTGCGGCCAGCGGATCGACTTCAAAGCTTGGAAAGGTCTTTATCGGCAAGGTCTCGTCATCAGTTAGGGTCAGTTCGGCGTGGTGGATCACGGTCTGGTGCAGCCGCCGGCCGGCGTAGTCCTGCTCCTGCTCAAAGATTTGGACGGTTGGATACTGGGCGTATATTTGGCCCTCCACGAAAGCCTGCAGGTGTTTTGGCGTCCAGATATAAAACCGGATCCGCTGGCCAATGGCAGCGATCTCCAGGCTAATGTGCTCCTGGAGGGACCCTGTAGCCCGCAACTCCCGCTTAGTCCGTAAAATACCGTGCAGACTGGCTAGCATTTGCTCGGCGGCCAGCTCTTTCTTATCATTGGCGCGCGGTATCTCGAGCATCAACAGGCAATGTTCATGCGCCGACTCAATTTTATTAGTGGAATTGGAAAACAAACCCATAAGCTTACGCTTACATTATATAGCTTTACAGAGATGAATTATAGGCGGTTTATTCCGCCAGGCCGTAAGTGGCCTTAGCCACCCGCTTGAACTGGGGCTTGCCCTGAAGGTTAAGCAGGATGGTGGTTTCTTTAACCTGGCGGCTTTTTAAGACCCGCCGGACGATCTCGTCCCGGTGCAGCGGACCGCCTTCTTTACGCAAAACCTCAGCAATCACATCGGCGACAGTCCCCTGTTTATAGCCCCATTCCTTGAGGGCGTAGATGCCCCGCCCGATCAGCACGAAACGGGGGTCCTTAATCAGCTCGTTGTGGATCGCTTGGGTGGTGACATCCTTGCGCCGCAAGTTGCTGCTTTTGATGGCCTCGGCGATTTCATTGAAATGCATCGGCTTTTTATTATCGTGCAGGATCACGTAAATTTTGTCGCGGATATTCTTGGGGTTGACCATGGGCCACTTAACCAGCCCCCACCGGTTATTAAGGGTTGCGATATTCTTAGATATCCCCGCTAAGGCCTGGGTGTGTTTAATGTCTTTACTGCCGGCCTTTTCGGCGACCGTCTTAATGTCGGCCGGTTCGCCAATGGCTTTGATGGTCTCAATAATTTGGTTCACGCGGTCGCGGATACCCTTCTCGGTGTGCTCTGATGCCAAGCCGATAGAATGATAAAAATGGTCATTATCATCAATCACGGCTATGCCGGGGCTGAGGCTGGCTAAGAACGCCACCCTGGATTGGTCTGTCCGGCTATTCTCTTTGGTAAGTCTATCGGTGATGTCGCTTATCCTGGCCACCTTGCCCATATCCTCCAAGTGGCTCGTCAGGACTGTCTCGATACTCTTTATGTGGGGTAAGTCCCGCTCTGCGGCGGCCTTCAGGCGGTTTATCACAGCTTTTTCCAACTGGCGGACCCGCTCACGGGTTATACCGAGTAGTTCTCCGATTTGCTCGAGTGTTTCGCGCCGGTCAAATAACCCGAAGCGCCGGGAAATAATTTCCCTTTCCCTTTCCCGCTCAATAGTGCCCAAGATGTCTTTCACGACACCTTCCACATCAAGAACTTGGTTTTGGGCTTCTGGTTCCATCTAGCTTCCTGTATCCGTCTTACTAATCACGGTTAAGTAAATTATATAACTTTAATTTTTAAATGTCAAACACATGTCGCTATAAATAATTGTATCACGTATTAGACGTTTATGCACGAACCGTTTATGTTTGTTTTCTAACTGATGAAAAACTGTGGATAAGGCTAAGTTTTGTTTGATTTTTTTCTGAATCGGGCGCCACCTCTTTTGGGAGTTTCGGCTAGAAGGGTTTTGGCTTTTTCCTCTGTGACCGACTTCGGGTCGGTGTCTTTAGGGATTTTGGCATTGGTTTTTCCGTCAGTGACGTATGGCCCGTAAGGACCCCGCAACACCTTGATTTTGCCGTAATCCGCAACCACGCGCTGGCGCTCTTGTTTTTGCTTCTCTTTAATTAACTCTCGGGCTTCGGGTTCGCGTATCGTTAGCGGATCTTTACCTTTGATGCTGACAAATAGCTTGCCAACCTGCACATAGGGCCCGTACCGGCCGATATTGGCGGTGATCTCTTCTCCATCTTCGGTCTTTCCCACCCTCCGCGGTAGCTTGAACATAGGCAAAGCCTGCTCTAAGGTCACATCATCCATTTCAACTCCTTCGGGCAACGGGGCGAACACCGGTTTGGCGTCTTCAGGCGCGTCTTCGCCGGCTTCGCCCAGCTGCAGCACCGGCCCGTAGCGGCCATACCGCACCACGACTATTTTGCCGGTCTTGGGGTCTTTGCCAAGCTTCCTGGCCTGGGCGGCCTCGGCCCTGTCGGCTTTTTCAGAAGCAGCTACCAGCGGGTGGAAATGCTTGTAAAACCGTTCCAGCACATCCTGCCAGTCGGTTTTACCGTCTTCGATATCATCAAATTCAGCCTCGGCTTTGGCTGTGAAGTCATAGTCCATCACGGACTCGAAATACTTCATCAGAAAATCAGTAACCATATCGGCCAGATGGGTGGGCAACAGTTTATTGCGGTCCGCGCCGGTCACCACCGTTTGTTGGCCCTGCTTTAGCTGGCCCTTCTCCAGCACTAGTTCCTTGACAAGCTTCTCTTCGCCGTCCACATCGGCTTTTTCAATGTAGCCTCTGTCTTGGATAGTGCCGATAGTCGGGGCGTAGGTGCTCGGGCGGCCGATGCCAAGTTCTTCTAGTTTGCGGACCAAACTGGCTTCAGAGTATCGGGCCGGCGCCCGGCTGTAGGTCTCTAAAGCGGTCGCGGATTTCAGTTTAAGTTCTTCACCTTGTTTGATCGGCGGTAAAATGCGGTCGTCTTTGCCGCCTCCGTAAACTTTCAAAAAACCGTCAAACTTAAGGATTTCGCCGGTGGCCAGAAAGTTTTCGGGCCGGCTGCTGATATCTATGATGACGTCGGTTTTCTCGGTGGTCGCCGGTGCCATTTGACTGGCCAGCGCCCGCCGCCAAATCAGCCCGTAGAGCTTTTTCTGTCCCGAGTCGCGGCCGGCGCTAAGCTTTGTGAAGCTGGTCGGGCGGATAGCCTCGTGGGCCTCTTGGGCGCCGGCTGTTTTGGTCTGGTATTGTTGGGGCCTGGAGTAGTTTTCCCCGTACTCCTTGATGATAAATTTTTTGGCCGAATCTATGGCCAGCGGCGATAGATTGGTGCTGTCTGTCCGCATATAAGTTATATGGCCGCTTTCATATAGTCGCTGGGCCAGGGTCATGGTTTGGCGGACGCTGTAGCCCAAACGGCGGGCCGCTTCCTGCTGGAGAGTGCTAGTGGTGAATGGCGGGCTGGGGTTGCGGCTGCCTGGCTTCATCTCCACGGATTTGACGGTGAATTTAGCGGGCTTGATATCCTCTAAAAATCGCTTGGCGTCCTTATCATTTTTTAACCGCTGGCTTAACTCCGCGGCCATTTCATGGCCCTTTGCGTCGAACAGCGCCGTGGTTTTAAAGTCGCTTTCGGCGCTGTGCTCCTTGATTTCTCGCTCACGCTCGACAATCAGCCGGACAGCCACGCTCTGCACCCGGCCGGCGCTAAGGCCGGTCCGGACCTTTTTCCACAGCACCGGGCTGAGTTCATAGCCGACCAGCCTGTCCAGGATCCGCCGGGCCTGCTGGGCCTCAACCAATTTCATGTCGATTGTGCGAGGGTTGGAAATCGCTCCTGTTATGGCCGGTTTAGTGATCTCGTGGAATACAATTCGCTTGGTTTTTCGGGGGTCGAGCTCCAAGATATTGGTGATGTGCCAGGCGATAGCCTCCCCTTCCCTGTCTTCGTCGCTGGCCAGCCAGACGGTCTTGTTTTTAGCGGCTTTTTTAAGCTCATCGGCTATTTTTTGCTTGTCGGGGCTGACTTCGTAGGTTGGCTTGAAATCGTGCTTGAGGTCGACACCTAGCCCCTTTTTGGGTAAATCACGGATATGGCCGAAACTGCTTTTGATTTCATAATCGCCACCCAAGAAACCGCTAATAGTTTTAGCCTTAGCCGGACTTTCCACAATCACGAGGTTTTTTGCCATATGCTCTAGCAATACTACCAAAAACAGTCTGATGCTCAAGTGAAAAAGCGGAATTTAGCGGACCACCCACTGACCGGCTCCCGCCGGGCGGATGTATCCGGAGATCTCCAGCATCGTCAATGTGCTGGCCACTTGATGCCCGTCCAGGTTGGCGGCCATAGCCAGCTCTTCTTGGCCCGCGACACCTTGCTTAACTAACTCGTAAATCGATTTTTCTTCATCTGTGCCGTTAATTAAGGGCATGTCTTTTTTTGCGGACGCCGGAATCTTCAACGCGAATAAGACGTCTTCGGCAGTTGTGACCGGAACGGCGCCGCTTTTGATAAGGTTGTTGCAGCCTTCGCTGATGGGGCTGGTTATATTGCCAGGCACCGCCATGACGGTTTTCCCTTGCTCGAGCGCGAAGCGGGCGGTGTGCAAGCTGCCGCTGTTAATGGCGGCTTCAGTGATTAGTAGTACATCCACCAGGCCGCTGACCAGCCGGTTGCGGGCGATAAAGTTTGATTTCCAGGCTATCGGGCTGCCCTCCGGATATTCGCTAAGCAATGTTCCCCGCTCTGTTATCTGTTTCGCGGTGTTTAAGTGCGCGGCCGGATAAATTTGGCCGAGGCTGGAAGGCAGGACAGCCACAGTGGTGCCGCCGGCCCCAAGCGTAGCCCGGTGGGCCGTGATGTCCACTCCGTAAGCCAGGCCACTTATTATGACAACACCCCGGCCCGCCAGCTCAGACACGATTTTTTCGGTGACCAGTCTGCCGTACGGCGTCAGTTTGCGGCTGCCAACCACGCCCACGCGGGGCTTATCCAGCCATTCTGGCGGCGGGCGGCCAGTCCAGAATAGTTGTTGGGGTGGTGTGTCGATGGCGCGTAGAGGCTCCGGAAAGTGCCTTCCCCCAAGCTTAAGCATATTGACAATCATATAAATAGGTTATTTAGTATTGACATTAAGCCATCTGTTTGCTAAAATTGCAATCTGTAAGTCGAATTTGTGACTTTTGTACCTTATACCCCCAATAACGACGATCTTCGTTCATTGAATGTGGATCAAAGTTAGATTGCTTAAGATCCCGTCCGGCTTTAAGTTGTACCCTCCACTTGCCGGTCGGACCTGCGCCATTCGCTGAGCTCCAGTATAGGCGGCCAAACCGCCAAATAAAATTGGTTAAGCTGAAGAATAGCGAAAGGCGCGGGAGGTCTTAAGCAAACTAACCCCTTTAACCACGTCCGGGTTCTTAGCCCGGGACTTCCCTCTCTAGTGTGGGTATGCGGGTCCTTAGGGATGGTCGCAAGGCCGGCTCCGGATTTACTTATAGGTACCGGACGCTTCGCAGATGGTGGGTTGAAGGGTGTAATGGGCCTCCGGCGGTGCCCACCCCCTCCGGAGGTCTTTTATTGCGGCTATATCACAGTGCGGGTTTCGTGGGGAAGCTCGGCGCCAAAAATGAATTCGGTGATGATAGCATTAGATTCGCGGATAATCTGAGATAGATGGCCCTTCTCTTCTTTGCTGAATTTACCAAGTACATAATCAGCGGCGTCGGCCTTCTTAGAGGCTTTGGCGCCTATGCCGACTCGGAGGCGCCCAAAATCAGCTCCTAGATGCCCAATTAATGACTTAACGCCGTTATGGCCGGCATCGGCGCCGCCCAGGCGGGTTCTTAGCTGGCCGAATGGGATAGCCAGTTCATCATAAATTGCCAGTGTCTGTTGGTTATAGACCCTATAAAAATGCTGGACCGCCTGGGCGGCCTCCCCGCTGTTATTCATAAAGGTCTGCGGTTTGCAAAGGACCACACGGTTTTCGCCCAAGTTATTGATTGCCAGCTGGCACTTCAGATCTTTTTTAGCTGTCCAAGCCGGAAAATCATTCTTTTGGGCGAATTCGTCTAATATGGCGAATCCGATATTGTGTCTCGTGCCTAAATATTCTTTGCCCGGATTGCCCAACCCGATAAGCAGCACCGTTTTATGGGCGCCAATCGTATAAAGCGGCAGATTATCGCTTACCTGGGGTTTTTTTTGGAACAAAGCCATAGCAATAGAATATAGAATCTGGAATTTGGAATCTAGGATCCGCGGCCATTTTGGTTAAGCGAGCCATAACCTTAAAACTAAACTATTTATGCCCCAACGGAGCCGGGCCGGTAGGCTAAGGAGATGGTAGCATTTATTACCAGCTCAGTTAGCCTACCGTCCGCGCGTGAGCGGTTTGGTTTTAAGGTTATGGGGAGCGTTTGTCTATAAACCAGAATTTAAGGGGCGTCCCTTCTAAGGGCCATTGCTCGCGGAATTTACGGTCCAGGTATCTTTTATAGCTCCAATGCAGCAGCCCGGTATGGGCGCCAAACACTTTGAAATTCGGAAAATCATTGTCTTCTTGGACGATATAGTTAAGCTTTGGCTGCCGGTTCTTTAGTCCGGCTGGCGGATGCTCGGCTTGGGCCTGTTTGAGCCAATCGTTTAACTCCGGTGTCTTGAACCGCTGCCGGCGCGTTTCGGCGATCTCCAAGACCAGCTCGTACAACCTACTGACGTTCTGCCCGGTTTTGGCGCTCGTGAAAACTAGGGGCGCCCACGGAGCGAAGCTAAAATCAGCGGCTATCTGGGGAGAGAGGCGATCGTAGGTGTACGCGTCTTTTTCGGCGCTGTCCCATTTGGCCACCACCAAAACCAAGCCCTTGCCGGCATCTTTCACGAGTCCAGCGATTTTTTGGTCAAGCTGGACATTCAGCTCATTGGCATCCATCAGCACAAGGCAGATGTCGGCTTCTTCGATGGCGGCGAGAGCTCTTAAAACACTGAACTTTTCGACGCCCCGCTCTATCTTGCCGCTGCGGCGGATACCAGCGGTGTCCATCAGCTCAATTTCTTTTTGGTGGTGGCGGACGGTCGCCCGGTTAACATCGCGGGTCGTTCCGGCCCTATCGGCCACTATGGCCTGGTGCTTTTTCGCCAGAACGTTGAAAAGGCTCGATTTACCGACATTTGGCCTCCCTAATATAGCGACCTTCAGCCGCTTCTCGTCCTGCTTGATCTTACGAGCCGGCATCTCCGCTGTCAGATGGCCCAACAGCTCATCTATACCTCTTTTTTGGGTGGTGCTGGTGCCGCTGATATTGGCGATCCCCAGCTTGCGCCACTCATCTATAATCGTAGAGCCGGCCTTATCGATTTTATTCACGGCTAAAACCACTGGCTTGCGGCTTTTGAGGGCCATGGTGGCCACCCGGCGGTCTTCCTCCGTCGCCGGCACGTCGGCCTCCGTCACGACCAGGATGATATCGGCCGCTGTTGCCGCTTCGCTTATCTGCTGCTGGATACTCAGCTCAAAGTCGTCGTCGGGTGATTTTAAACCGGCCGTGTCGGCTAGCCAGAAGTCTTTGCCGGCATAGCTAGCTTTAGCCATGAGGCTGTCCCGGGTGGTGCCCGCTTCGGCGGCGGTAATGGCCTCGCGCCGGCCAATCATAACATTGAACAAGCTCGACTTGCCGACATTTGCCCTCCCCACGATTGCCACTATAGGCGCCCTATTGCTCACAATGACTTAATTATATGAAAAACACCTCTGTTTTAACAGAGGTGTTTCAGGCTAGCTTTCTGAGGCTCTAAAGAGCGTTGCTTACACCATCGGGCGGAGTTGTACCGCCAGGAGTTTCGTTTTCACCACTCCCCGGAGCGGTTGGCTCACTGGGAGCAGCAGGTTCGGATGGCATAGGCGGGGCGCTGGGATCAGCTGTGGGTTCGCTAGTTGGCGGCATAGCTGGAGCGCCGTCAGTGCTGGTCGGAGTTGCAGTTGGGTCAGCTGGCATGCCGCTACCCATTGCGTCGCTGACTTGGCTGTCCATGGATTGCTTTTCATCAGCGGTGCTTTGCTGTCCTGTGTCAGGCATCGGTGCGCCTGGCGTATTAGTGTTGCCCGCCGGAGTGTCGTTGCCGGCTGGCATCGGGCTGTTAGATGTGTCTTCTGGCATGCTAGTCTCGCTTTCTTGGTTATTAGTTGTTGTATCACTGGTTTGAGGAGGGGCCGCGGCAGCGTTAGGATCGCCAGGTCCTAAGACTTCCTTGACCACTCTTGCAAAATCTTCCAGAGTGACCTGGGACTTCACTAGATACTTTACCACGCCTAGCTTTTCGCCGCGAGCCTGGTCCTCGGCTTGGCCTAGCGCGGTCATCATAATCACTTTGGTGTTCTTCATCTCAGGGGCAGCCCGCAGGTTTTCTATCATCTCAAACCCGCTCAGCTTAGGCATCATCACATCGGCCACTATCAGGTCCGGCTTTTCTTTCATGGCGACCACCAAGCCTTCTTCGCCGTCGGCCGCGGTCAAGGCGGTGTAGCCTTCAGCTTGCAATCGCATCTGAAAGATTTCCCGCAGGTTGTTATCATCTTCAACTAATAATACTTTCGCCATCTGCCTTCACTTCTTATGCTTAATTTTAAGTCTATTTTATCATTATTTATCTGTCCGTCTAGATTAAATCGGGCTTAGCGCCGACGATTGTCTTTTTTGGATGTCCAGAGCCTGCGTGGAACTGAGGCGCGGCAGGTTGATGAAAAAGGTGCTGCCCGTGCCCAGCTGGCTTTCCACCCAGATGCGCCCGTTATAAAGCTCCACGATTTTGCGGCAGATGAACAAGCCCAGCCCCGTCCCGCCTACGGTGCGGGTCGTTGAATTATCCACTCTGTAAAATTTTTGGAAGAGGTGCGGAATGTCGTCTTCGGCGATGCCGCCACCGCTATCTTTAACCTGTATCTGAATCACGTGGTCGTCGCCGGTCAGGCGGACTTCCACGCCGCCCTCCATGGTGTATTTGATAGCGTTGTCGACTATATTTTGGAAGACTTCGCGGATACGGTTGGGGTCGACGTATGAATAATATAGCGGCCGGACAGCCTTGCTGGCTGAGCTGTCTTGCTGGCTACTGATTTTATACTGGAGGTCGAGGTTTTTCTCCTTGGCGTGGAAACGCGACGCCTCGGTCACCTGCTCTAGTATCTCGCCGATTTCCACGACGGCCGGATAGCTGATCAGGCGGCCGTCCTCAGCTTTAGAACTGGTTAGCAGGTCGCGGAACAGCTCGCCAAGGTGAGTGGTCGACATCTGGGCCTTTTCAAGCAGTTTGCGGGCGTTATCATCGACTTGGGCAGTCTTGGGGTTAAGGGCCAGCGACAAATAGCCCTCTATGGCTGTGAGGGGGGTTCGCATCTCGTGGCTGGCGGTGCTGATAAAATCGGACCGCTGGCGTTCTTCCTCGACTTCTTTGGCCACGTCGCGGAAAACAGCCACCAAATTTCCGCTGGGCTGTCCGGAGTTATCCATCACCGGCGACACAATGATGGACACCGGCAGTGGCTTACCGCTGCGGGTGGTTAAAATAGCGTGGCTGTCGCGCACCGACTGGCTGCTGGCGGCCGCCCGCACGAAAGGATGGTTATTCTCGGGCACGGCCTGGCCTTTTTCGTCGATCATCGGCAGCACGTTGCGGTAATCCAGCCCGATGGCTTCCTCGGCCGGCCAGCCGGTGATCATGCCGGCGGCCTGGTTGAACATTTTGATGATATTGTCGCGGCGAACCATCACCACCCCGTCCTGGATGGCGCTCAGGACGAAGTCGGAGTTCACTTGGGCTGCGCCGGAATCATTTTTTGGTTTTTTGAGTGACCACACCGGGTTTTATTTTCCCACCATTATTCTTATTAAGATAATGCTAGTATTATCTGTTTTTTCTTTGGCTTTTTCAATCGTTAGGCCCGGTTGCAGAGCAATTCAAAGTAGCGGGTGGTGCCAAAGGGGATTTTTTGCTTGATTTCCTTATCGGCTCCCAGGCTGCTGGCAAAGACAACGGTATAGTTGCCATAGCGTCCATTCAGCTCGTCCATGGCTTCGGTTAAGCGTCTCTCCTGGTTCACTTCGTCCAATATGCTCATCTGGTTAGTCATGGCCGGCTCCAGCAAATAGCAGCTGACGCTAATCATGACCACGTTGCCTAACCTGGGGTGCTGGTTGTACAGCAGCAGCGCCCGGCGGAAAATCTCCGATGTGGTGTAAAAACTGCTTTTGAAGGCTTTGCGGCCGTGCCAGGCGTCGCCGGTCTTGTACTGGATGTGAAGGCTGATGCCGCGGGCGCAAAAACCCTTGTAGCGCAGCTTCAAGCCGGTGCTTTCGCACAGGTGCGCCAGGCGGTTGCGGACTTTGTCTTCGGAGGCGTTGTAGTCGTCCATGACGAACTGGCGGCCGATGGTCTTGGTGTCAAATTCAACATTATCCACTTCCCAGCCTCGTAGCCGCTTATACCAGTCATCGCCGCAGACACTTTTAAAGACCTTGCGTGACAGGACGTCAGCCGGCGCGTCCAAAAACTGCAGCGGCGTATGAATGCCGGCGGCGTTCAGCCGGGCCTGGTTACGCTCAGCGATTCCGGTCAGGTCGGTCAGCTCCAGCGTGGCTAAAGTCTCACGCAGGTTTTTGTGGGTGATGATATCCAGCCCATCGGGCTTGTGCAAGCTGGCGGCGGTCTTGGCCAGAAAACGGTTGGGCGCGACACCGATGTTGCACATCATCCAGCCGCCTACCCGCTCCCGCAGCCGTTGCTTGATCTCGTGGCCTATCACGGCCAGCGGCCGCCGGTTGACGTGCTGGCGGGTGCCGTGGAAGTCGATGATGCCTTCATCTATGCTCTTCATGCCGATGTCCGGCGAATATGACCTCATTATTTTGACTAGCTCCTTATAGACATGGTGGTATTTAGGCGGATCAGTCTCAATCATTATCAAATCCGGGCAGAGCAGCTTGGCTTCGCTGAAAGTCATGCCCACCTTTACCCCCTCGGCCTTGGCCTCATAGCTGGCGGCCACCACACAAGCGTTCTTGGTCAGCCGGTTGGTGACGCCCAAAGGGCGCCCTCGCAGCATCGGCCTGGCCTGCTGTTCCACTGTGGCAAAGCAGCTGTTTAAGTCGATGTGCAGGATCTGGGGCGCTTCGGTGTTAAGCGGCAGGCGCAAGTCGGCTTGATACCGGGGCATAGTTGGTGTCCGCTATATAGACTAATTTCCAGCTCAGGGCCTGGGCGTCGAATTCCAGCCGGTAGTCGGCGGCGCCGTCGGTCATATCAAACACGTGGATCATCCGCTGGCCCTGTTTGGTGGGGTGCACCAAGCCGGTTTCGGTAAAGTCGACCCGCTTACCGTCATACTCCATCCGCTTAGGAAAGCAGCGCAGCCGCCGGGTGTTATTCCTGAAATAGTAGGCGACGATGCTGACGTCTTTGTTGATTAGGGTTGTCTGGTCCATGGTATTTCTCCTAGGTTCTAAAGTTATAAAAAGAGGCCCGTCAATCTGTTAAGAGTTGCGGCGAACGGCTTTTGAAAAAAGCTGCCGGATAAGGATTTAAGCTAACCGTCCCTAGAAATCCCGTGACCGGAAACTATTTGGCGTTGAGGGTTCAGCAGTGACCTGGGTGTGCCGCCCTGAGAGTGTAAGTAGTCTGTGAGGAGGAATCCTTCGACAAGCTCAGGAAGCCCTCACATGGCTGATTCAAATTATAAGCACTTTGGGCCCGCTTGCAATATCGAATTAATCACAAAAAAGTCATGAAACTGGTTTATGTAAATTTCTAACCTATTAACAGTAAGCTTTTTAATAGCCGGCTTTAGAGGCTTTAGCTAAACTTCGTGGTGCATGAGACGTAAACGAGGAGGTCGTATGGCAAAACGAGGATTCGCGGCGATGGACCCTGATGTGGCCCAGCGTATCCGCAGCGAGGGCGGCAAGAACAGCCCCATGAAGTTCAAGAAGGGCGAGGAGCGTACCAAGCTGCTCGGCCGCCGCGGCGGCAGCCGTTCACGGCGCCGCAGCTAAGGCTGGCCGGAACGCAACTTCAGAATTAAAGAGGCCGCAAGGCCTCTTTTCTAATCGGCAGAATGCCGCAGGAGTGGTTATTTGCTAAAATTGAGGGTGGTTAAAAACAGGTGGGGGCCCCTTCGTCTAGTGGTCCAGGATATCTGGTTCTCATCCAGAAGATCGCGGGTTCGAATCCCGCAGGGGTCACCATCTGTTTTTCACTTAAGGTCTATAGGTGACCGCTGCCAGAGGGCTGATAGCGGTTATCCAGGTCTGGCCCGGGTCTAATTTAAAAGGTTGGCCGTCGCTGGCTAAAAATTGGAGCGGCGCATTCGGCGAAGCCTTTTTCCAGGTGACTCGGGTGACGCCGCCGTCTTGGAAAACATCAGCCAGCCCGCTCCCCACGTCCTGGTAATTGCTGTAGTAAGCGCCCGAAGCGTCCAGCGCGCCTAAGCTGCGCGCCATCTCCATGGCGATGACCACCCTGGGCTGGAGCTGTACCGTTTTCTTGCCGGCGGCATCAACTATATCCAGGTGCTTAGCTCCGGCTTCTTCACGGGGGTAAGTGTGGGTTTTGGGATTGTAACTGTAGTGCACGTAGTAGTCGGGACCGGAAATCGGGATATCGATGCTGGCGGCTGTCAGCTTAGCGTTGGCGGCGGATTTTGGGATTTTTTTATCCGGATTGCGCGGCCACGGAGTGAAGGTGCTCTTGGTGTAGCGCTTTGACTTATTAAGGGCGTCAAGCCTGGCAAAGCTGGTATAGACATTATGGGGCGCGAAGCGGTTTGGTGTGCGCCAATAGGCACCGGCGTTGAAAAACTCATCTATATCGCGGTAATGGCCGTTGCGAACCCTTGCCAGGGCATCAGGCGAGCCGCCGACATGGGCGATGCTGGCCTGGAACGGCGCCGCGAAATCCAGATAATAAGGGCGCAGCGAGCGCACCGGGCCGATATATTGCGGCGTAGCCTCCTGATAGAGCGCCATGAACCTTGTCACGCCGCCTTCGGCGATGGCCTCAAACACCACCCCAGCATCTTGCAGTCCGGACTGCGGGCGGGCATCATCGCTGTTTTCGATCATCACGGCCGTCACCGGCCTGGCAGCTAATTCTGGTGAGACCTGGAGGCCCGTTAGCGGCGATGCCACTGTCTTGGGTTTCGGCTTAACATGCGGCACATAAGATACTACAGCCGTTTGGGGCTGCCCATATACAAAATAAACGAAACACCAAATAAGAACGCCCACCACTAGGATGCCGCCGATTAATATCCCGAAGCGGTGCCGGTGGCTGAGCCCCGCCCACCAGGTTTTTAGCCGGTGGCGATGCCTCTGGAACGGCCAGCGGCTGCCGGATGTCCCGACTGCTGGTATCTCCTGCTCTGTTTCGTCAATCGTGTAATCTGGCTGGGGTTCAGCGGTTTGTTTCATCGGTTTTGGTGTTTCTGCCATTTTTGGCCGTTTAGGCTTCGGCAGTTTGAAGTCGCCTTGCACTCATCCTATTTTAACAGTTTAAGCGGATTGGCCTAGAAGCGACATCGCCCTGTCCAGCCTGGAGAGGCTTTTTTCTTTACCGAGCACCCTCAAAGTGGCGGCTATCTCCGGCGAAGCCGGGGAGCCCGTCACGGCTATCCGTAGGGCGGCGAATAAAATCCCAGGTTTGGTGTTGAATTTCTCTAACAGACCATTGAGCTTAGCAGAAATGTCAGGTTCTGAGAAGTCGGATTGTCCAAGCTCTGTCCGGGCGGCTTCTAACAGGCCCAGAACCTCTGCCTGGTCAGTTTTTTTCAGCTGTTTATCAATGGGGTTGGCTAATAATTCCTTGACCTCCCCGCCGGCGGGCTCGGCAAAGAAAAACCGGCTAAGGTCCGGCAATTCTGCCAAAAACTTAAGCCTTTCCTGGACAAGGCCCAAAACCGCTTTTCTATAAGCCTCGCCCGCTTCGGCCGCCTGTTCGGGCCAAAAGCCCTCAGACAGGCCGTAGAGCTCTTCTAGCGGCTTTTGGCGGATGAAGTGGCCATCCGTCCAGTTCAGGCGCTGCTCATCGAACTTGGCGCCGCTGCGCTGCACCCTCCCTAAACTGAATTTCTTAACCAGTTCCTCGCGGCTGAATATCTCTTGCTCAGTGCCGTCATTCCACCCCAGGCTAGCCATAAAACTAACCAGGGCTTCCGGCAAGTAGCCTTCCCTTTTATAGTCCAAGATATCTTTGGCGCCGTCACGTTTACTTAGTTTCTTTTTGCCATCCTGGCCCAGCACAAACGGCAGGGTTGCCAATGCCGGCTTCTCGATCCCAAGGGCCTCATATAAGTTCAGAAATCTCGGGATGCTAGGCAAGAACTCCTGGGAGCGCATGACGTGGCTGATTCCCATTAAGTGGTCATCGATGATGTGGGCGAAGTTATAGGTGGGAAAGCTGTCCGATTTAACTACGATGAAGTCGTCGATCGCTTCGGGGCCAAACGACAGCTCGCCCATCACTTCATCTTTCCAGGCATAGGCTTTGCGTTCGGATTTAAATCTGAGCGGCACACCCGGTTCCCAGGCGGGTGGATTATCAGGCCGGTGGTCTCGGGCCAAGAACGGCCGGCCTGCAGCACGGGACTCGTTCCGCAGCATTTCCAGCTCAGCCGGGCTGCGGGCGTCAGCATAGGCCCGCCCCTTTTCAATCAGCTTTTCGGCCCACTCGTGGTAGATCGATAAACGCTCACTCTGGCGGAAGGGCCCTTCGTCCCATTCCAGCCCCAGCCACCTAAGGCTGTCCATGATATGTTGCTCTGATTCTCGGACATGCCGAGCGCGATCTGTGTCCTCAAGACGAAGTATAAACTGGCCATTAGCTTGCCTCGCGACCAGCCAGGCGAACAAGGCAGTACGGACACCGCCCACATGCAAAAAACCCGTTGGGCTGGGCGCAAATCTCGTCCTCACCTTCATACCGGATATTGTAACAGGAAGATTTAGGGGTTGATGCCTTTGACAATCTTTAGAAGCTCATCGGAGCTGAGGTTGGCATTGTCTTTGATCGTATAAAGCACGCCGTTATTGACCCAGGCGGCGTTGTTCTCGGCTCCGTAGATGTAGACGGTGTTGCCATCCACCTGGGAAGTCTGGACTGAAGCGCCCCTTGGCACCACGTTATGGGCGACCATCAGGCTGGTCAGGTTCGATGTGGCTTGGCTAATTGTGTAGTCACTGCCGTTGACACCGGACTGGTATGTCAGCGAGACTGCACCGGCGGAAGACTTCGCCGGACCCGCCACTTTATAGCCTTCGGGTTTGTAGGTTGGCGCCACGGCGCTGAAATGAACCCTCAGGCTTGCGGCTTTTAAAGATAGCTGCGGGATACGCTGCCAGCCTATAAAAATACTGGAACCAAGAGCCATCAGGAAAACCAGCGCCACCACCCAGCGGCGTGGGCCGCTCAACCAACGCCGGCGCCAGAAGTGGCGGGCGGCCTGGTACTGCATGGCCGCTTTGTGGGCGTCGGCCCGGACCAGCGCTTCGTCGAGCATCCGTTCCAGTTTTTGATGGGAAACACTGGTGATCAGGCTGGGCACTGGCGCTGGTGCTGTCTTTGCGCCATCACTGGTGGGCCGGCCGCTGCGGTTTATAACTTCGCCGCTGATGCTTTTAGACGCTGTTTTGGCGGTCGATATGGCCGAACGGGCGGCTCCGCCAAAGCGGTTGACCCGTCCGTGCTGGGGTATTTGTTTGGCTCGGGCTTCCCTGATGGGGTTGAAGCCCGTAGATTGCTTCTGCAAAGAGGGACCGCTGCTTTTGGCCGGCTTTTTGAGGCCGCCACGGACCAGGGTGCGGGTTTTTTCAACCCGTTTGTGCAGTTCGGCCGAACGGGCGATCTTATGGGCATGAAGCTGAGGAGATAGTTTAGCCGGGCCTTTGACAAAGCCGTCTATGACCTGGCTGTTCTTAGGAGCTGTTCTAAAAGCGCTGATGATTTGTCCTGTTGTGTCGTAACCGTTATCGCTGAGTCCAACGAAACTGGTTTTTGTACTCACGAACGTTTTTCCCTTTGGAATTAACAAAAATATTCTACACCTTTCCCCCGCCGCTGACAAGCCTTTAGCGTTTTTATTGTTTAGCGCGCCCCGGATATGCGAAAATAAGCTGAGAAATGGATTATCTCGATCCCCGCAAACGGCGCTATTATAACGTGCGCCTCCTCGTCGGCTACGTGCTGGTGGCGATCGTCATCGGCCTGGCCACCATCATCGTCGTCTACGGCGCTAACGGCTACGGTTTTAACACTAAAACCGGCCAGATCGTCGAAAACGGCTTGTTGTTCGTCGGCTCCAAGCCCGGCGGCGCCCAGATCATACTGAACGGCCAACCCAAGAACACCACGCCCGCCAGGATGATATTGCCGGCCGGCAACTATACGCTGACCATCCAAAAACAAGGCTACCGTGACTGGACCCGAAGTTTCGCGCTCGACGGCCAGACGGTTGGCCGCTATGTTTATCCTTTTTTGCTCCCCACCACGCCGAGAGTCACCACCCTTCAAACTTATAAAACCTCTCCCGGCCTTATTACCGAATCGCCAAACCGCCACTGGTTGTTGGTCGAAAATAACTCCCTCAGCGTCCAGTCGCCGGTGTTCGATCAGTACGACACCACTACATTGGATAAAACGACCCCGTCTGTCACCCGAGTGACCATACCGGCCGGCCTCCTGACAAATTATTCCGCCCAGTCTAAATTGGCGCTGGTGGAATGGTCCACCGACAATAACAATGTGTTGCTCAGGCACACCTACCCCGGTGGCAGCGAATATATTGTCTTCGACCGCGCCGATCCGGCCCAATCATTCAATGTCAATAGTACGCTTAAGACCGCCCCGGACCTAGTCAGCCTCTACAACAAAAGCGTCTCCCAGCTTTATATCTATGACGCCGCTAGCGGCAGCGTGCGGCTGGGGAGCGTTTTCAGCCGGACTCTGGCCGCCCCTATCATCAAAGGCGTCCTGGCGTATAAACCATTCGGTAAAAACTTGGTGCTATATGTCACGAACGACAAAGAGCCGGCCGGCCGGGTGGCGGCTAAGATATGGAATAACGGCCACAGCTATACTTTATTTGAATTCCAAGCCGGGCGGCATTACTTGATTGACCTTGCCCAGTTCCAGGGCCATTTTTATTACTTTGCTGGCAGTGACGCCGAAGGCCGCGTGAACCTATATAAAGACCCACTCAATGATTTGACGGATTCGGCCAGCGGAAGGGCCCGGGCCTTTCTGTCTTTAAGCCTCCCCGGCGCCAATATCGGCGGTTTTTCGGACAATGCCCAGTTCATAGGGATTGAGAACGGCCAACAGCTCGCCGTCTACGACCTCCAAAATCTTAATGAATATAACTACACGCTAAAACAGCCGCTGGCCGGCGACTTGCAGTGGATGGACGGCGACCGTTATATTGGCGATTCCGGCGGCAAGGTTTTTGTGAGCGATTATGATGGCGCCAACCAGCAGCTTTTGACGGCCACCAACCTGCCAACCGGCGGATTCTTCAGTGGCGATTATAACCACCTGCTCACTCTGTCCACGACCACCAAGGGTGTGACGCTGCAAGACGTAGATATGCGGGCCGGCGCCGACCTGCCCAAACAATAGCTACTGCGTGAACCAGTTGGTCAGCCGTGACCACAAGGTTGGCGACTGGCTGGGAATGATAGAGGCCTGCTGGGCTTCGATGTTATGGCTTTGCAAGGGGGCGTTTTTCGAGGGGTCCGGACTGATTTGTTCGCCGAAGACCACCAGCCGGTTGGTGCTTAAACCCGGCGGATCGCAGGTTATCAGGGTGGCGGTCGCCGGCTTGCCGGTCAGACCGAGCACCGAAACGTCAGTCGGCTTCACAATCTCTTTCTTGTAAATTTGGTAGACATAGCGCTTGCCGTCTTTTTGCAGGTAAAATGTATCGCCGGGCTGCAGCGCCCTTAGCAGAGAAAAGACGAATTTATAATTGCCCTGGTTGAATATGTTCCCCGAACTATGCCCAAATATCACGGCGTTGCCGTCCTGGCCCGGCAAGGCCGTGTCTGCATAGTGGACAACCCCACGATTCAGCCCCTGCTCCACCGCCGCTTCATTGATAGTGTTAACGTCATAAACAACCGGCGCCTCCACATTAATTTTCGGGATGATAACCTCGGGATTGGGGCCGACAGAGCCAGAGGCGATTATCGGAATATTCGCAGCGTTGCGGCTGGGTTGGATGAACGGCGCGATGATCCGTTCGTTGAAGAAACTGAAGAGGAAGATGATGATGACCAGGCTGCCAATCCCGAGGCCGAACACTAAAGAGTGGAAGGGATTGGCCTTTGCTGAAGGCTGGGCTTTGCGGGCCGGCCGCTTTGCCTGCGACAGTTTATTGGTAGTTTGTCGAATAACCCTAGAAGGTTCGTGTCTAGGGTGATGTCTGGGAAGCTCGGGCTTTGGTTCGGCATGCGTCACAGCTGGATGGTGGGCGGCTTGGGAGTGGGCGCTGTAAAACTCCTGCCAGACCTGGTGCTTCTCGGGATCAGTCAGCCCGGCATAGTATTCGTGCCAGGCGGCCTGGACTTCGTGCAGCGGCCTGCCCGAACTAGTCAGATTAAAGATGAATTCCTGATGCTTGGAGCGTTTGGCTTTGGGTGTCTCTTCCGCCTCGCGCTCTTCTGCTTTGGCATCCGGCTCGTGGCCGTACGCCGCCTCAACTTTTTTACGGATTAAATCAGCCGCCGGGTTGGTATCGTCAGTCTTACCGCCGTCATCATCCGGCAACTGCAAAGAGGCATCAAACTGCCCGCCATGCCTGTTATCGTCATCATCCATAGCTTAAGAATTTCTCTATTGTATTGTACAATAACTCCTGTAATTTACGGGCGGATGGCGGAATTGGTAGACGCGCTGGACTCAAAATCCAGTGGCCGCAAGGCCGTGTGGGTTCAAGTCCCACCCCGCCCACCACGCATCGTCTAACTACGGCCAAACTAGAAAAACGCGCAACCAAGTGGCGCGTTTTTCTAGTTTGGCCTACATTGCCCCTGCTCAACCGCATGCTTTATCCCCAAAGCTCGCGGAAGAGCAGGGGCAATGTAGACCAAACTAAAAACGCGCCACTTGCTTGCGCGTTTTTCTAGTTTGGCTGTAGTTAGCCGATGCGTGGTGGGCGGGGTGGGACTTGAACCCACACGGCCTTGCGGCCACTGGATTTT
>JAICWR010000021.1 GCA_025934715.1 Candidatus Saccharimonadota bacterium | reverse complement strand
GCGACGGTTCAGAGATCAAAGTGACGATTGCCCGCTGGTATACGCCGGATGGCAAGAATATCGATAAACAGGGTATAAAGCCGGATGTCGTCGTCAAAAATTCCGACCAGGATGTCGCGGCCGGCCGCGACCCGCAAAAAACCAAAGCCATCCAGATCCTGCAAACCAAGTTCTAAGTAACCCGCAACTAGATCCGGCGGCCGTCGTTGTGTTAAACTTTTTAGAGGTTAATAGGGAGAGGGAATTCTTTAAGCGTGGCGAGGGCCAGGGCTGATGCCAAATACGTGTTCGTGACTGGCGGCGTTTTATCAGGCGTCGGCAAGGGTATCACAGCGGCCTCCATCGGCACTATCTTAAAAGCCCGCGGCCTCTCCGTCAACATCCAAAAATGCGATCCTTATCTGAATGTGGACGCTGGTACTCTGAACCCGGCCGAACACGGCGAATGCTTTGTGACGGCCGACGGCGCTGAAACCGACCTGGACTTAGGCCACTATGAGCGGTTTTTGGATATTGAGCTGACCAAGGCCAGCAGCATGATGTCCGGACGCATCCTGCAAGAAGTCATAGATGATGAACGGTCTGGCAAATATCTGGGTAAAACCGTGCAGATAATCCCCCACGTCACCAATCACATTCAAGAAACCATCATTAAAACCAGCAAAGGCTTTGACGTGCACATCGCTGAAGTGGGAGGTACGGTTGGCGACTACGAATCGCTAAGTTTCATCGAAGCCATCCGCGAGATGAGCTTCAAGGTCGGGGCAGAGAATTGCCTGTTCGTCCATGTCGTTTATGTGCCATACCTGGGGGCCAGCGGCGAGTTCAAGACCAAGCCGGCCCAAAACGCCGTCCGGGAACTGCGCGGCCTGGGCATCGTGCCGGATATCTTGATAGTACGCTCAGAAGTCAAACCGCCCCGCTCGGTCATCACTAAGCTTAGCCTGTTCACGGGAGTGGAACAGGCTGCCGTGGCCCTGTTGCCAAATGCTAAGACGATTTATGAAGTGCCGCTTAGCCTGGAAGCGGCCGGTATCGGCAAAGTGATCACCAGCCGCCTGAATTTAAGGGCGGCCCAGCCGGACTTGAACCAATGGCACCGCATAGTTAAAAGCGCCCTCACTAAACACCGTAAAACAGTCAAAATCGGCGTCATCGCCAAATACCTGGAGAACCAGGACACTTATATGTCATTAACAGAAGCCCTCAGGGCTGCCGGTTGGGCCAACGACGTCAATGTCGATATCGTCTGGATCGATTCCGAAACGCTGGAAAGAGACAAAAACCACCGGAAGGTTTTAGATGAGATTGACGGGATGGTGGGGCTGCCCGGATTTGGCAGCCGCGGGGCGGAAGGTAAAATCTTTGCCGCCGGCCACGCCTATGAAAGCCGGACGCCATATCTGGGGATTTGTTTCGGAATGCAAATGTCGGTCTTGGCGCTGGCGCGCCGGGCCGGCCTGCCCAAAGCCACCTCCACTGAATTCGACGCCAAAACCACTGAACCGGTTATCAGTACCATGGAAGAACAACGGGGCAAAGAAAACACCGGCGGCACCATGCGCCTAGGTGATTATCCCTGTGTACTGGAGCGGGGAACCCTCGCACGTAAGATTTACGGCGCTGAACAGATTATAGAGCGCCACCGCCACCGCTACGAGGCCAATAATGCTTACCGCGACCAGTATGAAAGCTGGGGTTTAAAAATCAGTGGCCGTTCACCCGACGGTAATCTCGTGGAGATGGTCGAGGCGCCAGGCCATCCCTTCTTTGTAGGCACCCAGGCCCATCCTGAACTGCGATCCCGGCCAAACCGTCCGCACCCTATATACACCGCATTCATAAAAGCGGCACTAGCCTAAAGATTACTCAACAATGACTTCGGTGCGCGGGGCGCTACGCCCGCTGAACTTTTTGACCCGGCGCTGTTTGAACTGGACTACGCCGTCTTTGGCGGCGTGAATCGTATAATTGCGTGATAAAAAAGTTCCAGGGCCGGGCCGCTTGGTCATGCCGACCTGCCGGACGATGATATCACCGGCTTTGACTTTGTGGCCGCCAAAAACCTTGACACCCAGCCGCTGGCCGGGACTGTCATGGACGTTCTTACTGGAACCGCCTGCTTTAATCTTACTCATATCACTTCTTTCGTAGCCTTAATAACTGCCGGGCGACGACCTGGTCCTCGCGGAAGTAAACTAAATCCTCGCGCCGCACGTGTTTTAAGTCCGAATAATTATATCCCATATCTGTTAAATGGTCAATAAAAGGCAGCCTTATCGCCCTGCCGGCCGGCCGCCGCCAGGCCGGCACCGCCAGACAAAGCGTCTGTTTGGGTTTAAGCTGAGGAGCCAGATTTTGCAAAAATTTCTTGATGACCGTGTTGGTATCGCTGACTATCTGCTTAAGCGTTGCCTCGTCGGGCAGTTTAGACAAAGGGCGCCCCAGATAAACTTCGCTGGCAACACAACTGAAACCGAGCCACTGATAATCAGTGGCATCAGCCGGTTCAGCGATGACCTTGCCCTCAATGGAGGGATTGCGCGCGACCAGCCATTGTAAGTTCCGCTTGGTATATTCAACCATGCGTGGCTCGATGTCAGTGCCATAGGTGCTATAGCCCATTAGTAAAGCTTCTTGTAATATCACGCCGGTGCCGCAGAAGGGGTCTAACACTAAAAACCGGCCCAGGCCATCGCCGGAATCCCAGTTTTTACCCAGCCGGGCCTGCGGTTGGCCGGCCGCCAAATTGATTATGATTTGAGCTAGTTTAGGCGGCAACATGCCGACACGGGCGTCCCGGACCGGCCGGGCCTGGTCGCGGGCGGCGTAGGCGTCTATATCCTGGACGAACAGCGTCTGGGCCAGCCAGGTTTTTGAGCCATCCTTTATTAAAATCAACTCCCAGGCGCCTTTATGAGTCAGCTTGTTGTGCAGGACCTGGGCGCTGTTAAGGGCAGGTGACTTATTAGGCACGATGCGGACCGGCCGACCGGCTTGGCGGACTTGCTTTTTCATTGACAATAAAGTTGCTTCGATTTGTTTAACCGGCACTTTTAAGCCATAAGCACTCACTCCAATTGTAAATTTGCCCTCAGGCATTGTTTTGAGGTGTTCGGGAATTTTATCGACCAGATAAGACGCGAGGTCTTTCCAGTGGGTATGGGGCAACTCTGCCAAAAGTCTGGCGACTTTAACCGTGCCGCCCAGCTGTTTGAAATTAATATCCTCAGCCGGAATATCCAGCAGGGCATGCCCGCCCAGCGCCTGCACTTGCTCAGCTCCGTACAAACTTTCCAGCTCAGCCAGGCCCAGCTCAGGTTGCCGGCCCAAAATACAAACGGCTTTGGCCCTAAACTCACTCATCGCTTATCCAGTATAATCTAAAAGAGATGGAGAGACACGAAGAGCCACATCTGGTGAAGCGGTCCAAATGGCGGGGTGCCTTAACGGTAGTGACGTTTGCCGCACTGATAGTCTTGATTTATGGTGTGCGCAGAGACATCGGAGGCGTCATAGAGAATCTCAAAAAAGTCAACGCCTTCGCCCTGATATTCATAATTCCGATCGAAGCCATTAACTACGACATGTACGCCCGGCTTTATATCAGGCTGTTCAAAATTCTCGACAAAAAGGTTGGTTATTGGGATATGTACCGGCAGAATCTAGAGCTTAATTTCGTCAATCATATCTTACCAAGCGGCGGAGTCAGCGGTATCAGTTATTTCACGCTCAGGATGCGGGCTTTCGGGGTTAGCGGCCCAAAAGCCACCCTCAGCCAGCTCATGAAACTACTGCTGCTCTATATCAGCTACCAGCCGATTTTGATTCTCGGCGTCATCTTCTTAGTAGCGCGCGGGCACGTTAACAACATCATCATCGCGGTCGCCAGCTCGCTAGTGACGCTTCTGGTGGTGGGCACATTCGGCTTTATTTATATGATTGAGAGCCGCCAGCGGATCAACACTTTCCTGACGGCCATGACCAAAGTCCTTAACAAGTTATTGAGCATCTTCCGCCGTAAACCGGAGACTATTAATATCGAAGGCGCCCAGAGGGCATTCGGTGAACTACACGATAACTACAAGCTATTTAAAGAGAACTGGCGGGACCTCAAGCTGCCCTTCATATATATGGTGGTCGCCAACGCCACGGAGGTGGCCGCGGTGTACGTCGTCTACATAGCCTTCGGCGAACTGGTTAACGTTGGCGCGGTCATTTTGGCCTACGCCGTGGCTAATTTCGCCGGTCTTATTTCGGTTTTGCCGGCCGGCATCGGTATTTACGAAGGCCTGATGACCGCTGTCTTGGCGGCCACCGGCATTTCAGCTGGCGTCAGTATTCCGGTGACGATTATGTACCGCGTGCTGAACATGGCTATCCAGTTGACCCCAGGCTATTACTTTTACCAGCGGGCGCTTAAAGCCGGTTTGACCCACAGGGACTGATGGACGGTGTGATACTTAGTCCGTCGGATTTTGTGGCGCTGCTCAACCAGGCGCTGGAACTTACCTACCCGCTGGTAATCATAGAAGGTGAATTGTCCAATTTCCGGATCTCCAAGCATAAGTGGGTTTATTTTGACTTGCAGGATGATGCTTCATCGGTCAAGTTCTTTGGTACGGTCTTTAGCCTGCCGGGACCTCTCCAGGATGGCATGGTCGTGCAGGTCGTTGGCGCGCCACGCATGCATCCGCGTTTCGGTTTCAGTGTCAATATCCATAGCTTATCGCCCCAGGGCGAAGGGTCGATCAAAAAGGCCGCTGACTTATTACGCGCAAAGCTCGAAGGCGAAGGCTTGTTCGCGCCGGAGCGCAAGCGCCCCTTACCCGCCTTTCCGCTGGTTATCGGGCTGGTCACCGCTTCTAACTCAGCCGCTTATAAGGATTTCATTAAAATCTTGGATGAGCGGTGGGGTGGGGTGGAGGTGGCACTAGCCGATGTTTATGTTCAAGGTTCTCAGGCGCCGGTTCAAATAGTCAAAGCTCTGGAATATTTTAGCCGGCAGTCGGAACTGGCCGACGTGGTGGTGCTGACGCGCGGCGGCGGCAGCGCCGAAGACCTGGCCCCGTTTAATGACGAAAGGGTGGTGCGTGCAGTGGCCGCCAGCCGAATACCAACCCTGGTGGCCATAGGCCACGAAGTCGATATCAGCCTAGCGGAACTGGCGGCCGATGTCCGGGCCAGCACACCTACTAACGCTGCCCAGCTAGCGGTGCCAAGCCGCAGCCAAGCCGAGGCGGGGCTGGAGGCGGCCCGGCTGAGCCTTGGCGATTCACTGAAGCGCAATCTCCAAACAGCAGCCGGTCAGGTGAAAAACGGCCGGGATCACTTAACAAGTCAAGTGATCCTGCATCTTAGAAATTCTGACAATGAGCTTAGAGCAGCGCGCAAGCTGGTAAGTCTTTTCGACCCGCGGGCGGCGCTTAGGCGGGGTTACGCCATTGTCAGCAGGGGAGGGTACCATATCAGCAGCGTTAAGGGCCTCAAAGCTGGCGACCGGCTAGGTGTCCAGCTGGCCGATGGTACAATTGGGGCGAAAGTCACAGATGGCTAAAAAATCCCAGGCACCAATGACTTACCAGGAGATGGCCCAGGAACTGGCCGGCTATATTGAATGGTTTGAGGGCGATGAGGTCAACTTGGACGACGCTATCAAAAAATACGAACAGGCTATGGAACTGCTTGAACAAATGGAAGCTTACCTTAAAACCGCCCAAAATAAGATCACCAAAATCCAAACCAAGTACGAATGATAATCTTATCAACCATCCTGCTGGCAATCCTGGCCATCTTGATCCTGGTGCTGATCTACAGCTTCATCGTCGGCATAATTTTCGGAGCGCCATATTTACCCACTATGAACGATCAGCGCCAGACAGCACTGGAACTGCTCGACCTGAAGCCTGGACAGACGCTGTTCGACCTGGGCTGCGGCGACGGCCGGATGCTTAAAGCAGCTGCCCAAAAAGGGCTTAATGCCGTCGGTTACGAGCTTAGCCCGCTGCTGGCGTTTTTAGCCTGGATCAATAATTGGCACTACCGGCGCCAAGTCGAAGTGCGGTGGGGCAACTATTGGCGGGCCGATTTAACCGATGCCGACGGCATTTACGTTTTTTTGCTGACAAAATACATGGTTAAGTTCGACGGATTAGTCAAATCTAAAGCCAAAAAGGGTGTTAAAGTGGCCAGCTACACTTTTAAAATCCCTGGCAAAAAGCCAGCGGCCCAGGCCAACGCCGTCCACCTCTATAAATACTAGCTCCTTGCCCGCCGGCCCAATCTGATTTAACATAAGCGTAGTATGAACCCGCAGCAGCCAGCCTCCCAATCCTATGCCTCCCGCGGCGGGCTCGGCAAAACCGTCCTGGTGGTCGTTTTGGGCATCCTACTGGTTGCGGCCCTGGTTTTCGGAAGCTGGGCTTATAAGAAGATGGGTGATTATAAAAATATCAGCGACGCTAAGATAGCCACAGCGGCGGCTCAGCAGATAAAATCCCAGGCCCAGCAGATCCAGGATAATTTCGACAAACAAAATATCAAGGCCTACCACGGCTCGCCAACTTACGGCAGTGTCAGCTTTAATTATCCAAAAACCTGGAGCGCTTATGTTGACAGTTCAAATTCCAGCGAACCCATAAACGGCTACTTCTTCCCTGATGTGGTGCCATCGGTACAGGATAATACGGCTTTCGCTCTGCGCGTGGAGCTGGTGGACACTGACTACAGCCAGATCCAACAGCAATTCAGCAGCGTCATCAGCCAAGGTGCTGCCACGGCCCGGGCTTATGTGCCGCCGAAAATGAAGGGGGTTGCCAATGTCACCCCGGGCACCTATATGACCGGCCAAATAAACCAGTCGGACCAGTCCCAAAATGGGGCGATGGTAATTATTAAGGTTCGGGACAAGACGCTGGAAATCTACAGTGAATCAGACCGTTATGTGAATGATTTCAACAATATCATCTTAGCCAGTCTGAAGTTCTCGCCCTGATTTTACTGGATTTTACAACGGGATCACATGAAGCGGCGGTGGTATAATCTTAGCCATACGAGGGGGCTCTACGAGAAGATCAACATATTCGCGCGAGCATGAAGAAATCGCCAGACAAAAAGCCTTGCTACGGACTTTGAGTGAGGATTTGGCCTTACCTCTAGTGCAAATCAAGGGCTCGTTGGAGCTGCTGGAGGACCAGGGCTTTTCTAAATCAGCTGCCCGCCAGCACGCCGCTGAGGCCCGGCTCAACATCGACGCCGGGTTGCAGCTGGTCGAAGTTTACCGGCTGTTGCTGGACTCAACCCAACTGGACAGGCTGCCTTTAGAGCCGATGGCTATCAGCGTCTTGCTGGAAGACATCGCCCACAAATTAACACCCTATGCCAAGCGTTATGACACTAAGCTGGAGGTCAGCGTCCAGCCCAAGCTGGCACCCGTCCTGGCCCATCAAACCAGCCTGCGTTCCGCCCTGGAAGTACTCAGTTCCAGCCTTGTCAGGGCTCAGGCGGCGCAGTCGGACGATAAATCCTTCCGCCTGGTGCTCGGTGCCCACCGGGCCGCCGAGAACTCGATTGCCGCCGGGGCCTTCAGCGGGACACAAGGATTGAGCGATAAGACCTTACGGGCCGCCCGCAGCCTAGTGGGCAAGGCCCGCCAGCCACTGCCGGCCGTGCCGGCCGGAGCTGCCGCGGGCGTCCTGGTGGCAGATATGCTGTGCGCGGCGCTGTGGCAGCCGCGTAGGGCGGCTGCCCACAACAACCTTGCCGGGCTGGTCACCACCGTTCCTATTAGTAAGCAGCTAAGAATCGTTTAAGTGAAATGGCCCGGATATTAATTATCGAAGCTGATCGCCAACTGGCTAAATACGCTGCCAGTTTCTTAGGAGTCCAAGGCCATGACGTTGTTTGTTGCGCCAACCCGCAGACGGCCATCTCAGTCACAGATGCCAGCCAGCCGGACCTTATAGTCTTAAACTTATCGCTGGCCTTTAGGTCGGGAGTTGAGTTCTTATATGAGCTGCGCAGCTACCCGGAGTGGCAGGGAATTCCAGTTATTGTCACCAGCCGGCTGGACCCGGCAGAGCAGTCGGCATACTCCCAGGCTTTTTCACAGCTTAACGTCTCCAATTATGTGCCTAAGGAGAATCTTTCGCTGAGCGAATTATCATACGTAGCCGGACAACTGCTCCAGCCAGCCAGCCGATGAGGCGGTTTCGCACCCACGCCATTATTTTGAACCGGACAGACTACGGTGAAGCCGACCGAATTATGGGTTTTCTGACACCAGACCACGGCAAGCTCAAGGCCATTGCCAAAGGAGTCCGCAAAGCCCAAAGCAAACTGGCAGGCGGCATTGAACTGTTCAGCGTCAGTGATATCAGCTTCATACCAGGACGTAAAGACATCAGTACATTGGTCAGCACCCGCCTCATCAAGCATTACGGCAAAATAGTGGAGGACCTGAACCGGACCAACACCGGCTATGCTCTCATCAAACGGCTTGATAAAGCCACCGAAGATTCGCCCGAAAGCGATTACTTTTATTTATTGGAGGCCGCCTTTGAGGCTTTAAATGATCCATCTATAGACCTAGCGATGTTGGAGCTTTGGTTCAACATGCAGCTGCTGCGGCTGGCCGGCCACACGCCGGATTTACGCACAGACACGGCCGGCCAAAGATTGCAAGCCGGCCTTAAATATCGTTTCGAAACCGACAGAATGCGTTTCGCGCCTTCTGACAGGGGAGAATTCAACACCGACCACATTAAATTCATGCGCTTGGGCTTCAGCCCCAACTCCGCCAAAGCTCTGAGTCGCGTCAAAGGAGGCCAGTCCTTAGCCATAGATGTGACGGCGGTTGTGCAGGCTATGCTTCAGGCTCACATAAGGTTATAATTTCCTGCAATGAACACACTGATCGTTGGCGGCAGCTCCGGTTTGGGTTTGGCATTGGCGAAAGAATTGGCCGGCACAAGCGGCAGTGTTTTTATCACTGGCCGGAAAGATCCGGATGTGGACTTCGCTGAATTTAAAGAGCTTGATTTGTCCCAGGCCGACTTGGCAAGCAAAATCAAAAAATTCGTCAACGGCCTTGCAGCAATCGACAGGCTTGCCTATGCCGCCGGTTTTTACCAGGAGGGCACCCTGACGGATCTGTCTGAGCGGCAGATCGAAGACATGCTGAGCGTGGGCGGAAGGGGGCTGATATACTTTGTTAAATATCTTTTAGAAAAGCAGGGCAGCCTTAGCGAACTGGTCACCATCACATCCACTTCCCAGTGGACGCCCCGCAAGCTCGAACCGGTCTATAATTTTATAAAGGCCGGCGGCGGCCATTTAAGCAATGGTCTGGCGGAGGACGGGCGTATAAGTAAAATTCTGGTGGCCGGCCCGGCAGGCATGCGGACTGGTTTTTGGGACGGAGTGAAAAGAGACGACATGGATAAGATGCTTGATAAAGAATGGGTGGCCCAAAGAATCGTAGAGGCGCTAAAAGGCGATTACAGATACAAATTTATAAAATTATTGCGCCAGCCAGCCAGGGTCGAAGTCGCCGAAAAAAGGTAAACCAGCTATAATCTGTAGTTAAGATGGAGTCAAAACCGACCCTTGAGGAAGTTGTCAGCTTATGCAAGCGGCGCGGCTTTATTTACCAGGGCAGCGACATATACGGCGGCCTGGCCGGCACCTACGATTACGGCCCGCTCGGAACTTTGCTTAAGCGAAATATCGTCAGCGAATGGCTGCGGTTTTTCGTGGATGGGCAGGACGATATGTACCAGATAGACTCGGCGATTTTGATGAACCGCAAGGTCTGGCAGGCTTCCGGCCACGAAGCCGGCTTTAACGATCCGATGGTCGAATGCCATTATTGTCACTCACGTTTTCGTGAAGACCATGTTGATTATTCAAAGCCGTGCCCAGTTTGCGGAAAAAAAGATTCATATGGAGAAGCTAGGCAGTTCAACACCATGTTTAAGACCCATATCGGCCCGATTGATTCAGATGAATCAGTGACTTATCTGCGGCCGGAGACGGCCCAGGGTATTTTTGTTAACTTCAAGAACGTTGTTGACAGTTTTTCACCGGATCTGCCGTTCGGCATAGCTCAGATTGGCAAAGGGTTCCGAAACGAAATCAGCCCCCGCGAATTCCTGTTCCGTTTGCGCGAATTAGAGATGATGGAAATCGAGTATTTCGTACAACCCGACAAGTGGGAAGAAAGCTTTGAAAAATGGCGCGATGACCTCCACGCTTACTTTAAAAGACTGGGCCTTCCGGAAGGACAAGTCCACGAGCTGGAAGTGCCCGAAGCAGATCGGGCCCACTATAGCCACCGCACGATAGATTTTGAGTTTGACTTTCCCTTTGGCCGCCGTGAGTTATGCGGATTGGCCTACCGAACGGATTACGACCTGAAAGCCCACCAGCAGGCCAGCGGCAAAGATATGAGCTACCGGCCCAAAGACGGCTCAGAGCCGTTTATTCCGCACGTTATTGAACCCTCACTCGGTATCGACAGGTTAATTCTGGCTGTATTAAGCAGTGCCTACAGCCATGACGAGCAGGGCGGAGAAAAACGGGTTTTCTTAAAGCTGCCGGCCAAACTGGCACCCGTCAAGGTGGCTGTCTTTCCGCTGCTCAAAAACAAGCCGGAGCTTGTCGCCAA
Organism: Candidatus Saccharimonadota bacterium; assembly: GCA_025934715.1. GTDB lineage: Bacteria > Patescibacteriota > Saccharimonadia > Saccharimonadales > UBA10212 > JAIFWC01. Next base: position 3,867 of record JAICWR010000021.1, on the reverse strand, counting down.
AGCCAAAGAAGTTCATAAGACACTGCGAAAAGAAATGCAAAGCCAAGTGATGTGGGACGACAACGGCAATATCGGCAAACGCTACCGCCGCCAGGACGAAATCGGCACTCCCTACTGCGTCACCATCGATTTCCAGACTCTCGAAGACGGCACTGTTACTGTCCGCGACCGCGACACAACTGAACAGCAGCGTATAAAGATTGAAGAACTAAAAACCACTGTGAAATAAGCTTTTTGTGAGATATCTCACAAAAAGTGTGTTAAATTATCTGTAGAAGGGTTCTTCCTGGAAACGGGAAGAGCTTTTAGTGTCGCCCCGGTTTAAACCAGGGCTTAACAAACCGCTAGAATATTTCACCTCGGACCAAAGGGGTCAAGATGAACAACGTAGTTTGTACGGGCTGGCGGGCAAAATGCCTGGCAGCGCTCGTGATACCTAGCGCGCTCGCTCTTGGCGGTGCCAAGCCGAGCACCGCCGCAGGTCCATTCCGCCACCACGAGGCGGTGGGCGTGAACTCCAATTGCGGGAACAGCGTGTACCCTGCGCTGCAAACAGCGCGTGTCGGGTGGGCGCGGATTACACTGCCGTGGTACGACATTCAGCCATACGACCCCAGTAGCCAACCGCCGGCCTATCAGGGGAGAGTGCTCGACCAGACCCTCCTGGGAGCGTTCAAGCGGTGCGTGGACCAGGCCATAGACAATGGCATGAAAGTGCTGGTCGTGTTCCACAGCGCCCCGCCGTGGGCGCTCAGCGCCGATGGCGTGCCTGACCCCGCAGCCTACGGCTCGGCCGTGGGCGCTCTCGCCGCTGCCCTTCCTGAGGTATCGGCCTGGGAGATCTGGAACGAAGAGAACATGCACAAGAGCTGGCAGGGGACCGCGCGCCAATACGTGCGGCTTCTGCGGGCCGCCTATACGGCGGTTAAGCAGGCAAATCCCACGGCGCTCGTCGTCTTTGGCGGCACCGAGCACAACGGGGCCGGCTGGCTTAAACGTTGCTACAAGGCCGGAGCCCGCGGCTACTTTGACGTGTTCTCCGACCACCCCTATCCGCCGCATAAGGCGGCGGGACGCTGGGGGCAGGCACTCAGCTCGGTCAGCAAGGCGCGGGCCGTCATGGTCGCCCATGGCGATTCGGCCAAGCCCATTTGGCTGACCGAATTCGGCTGGAGCCGTTCGGCGGTAAGCCCGCAAGAGCAAGCCAGGCTGCTAACGAAGTCGTATTCGTTCCTGGCTCTGCATGAGAAATACGTCCAGGCGGCCTTCTGGTACCAGGCGCAGGACACCTGCGCGATTCCCCACGACTGGGCGTGCGGGCTGGGGCTACTGACTTCGGCGGGAGAACCGACCCCGGCCTACCGGGCGATGGCGTCATATAACGCCCGGCACGGGAACAACTAGCGGAAAGGGCGATATAACGCCCTAAGAATCAGGGTGCTCCGGCAATCAAGCCGGAGCACCCGCTCAAACTAAAGGAAACCGGCAGAGGATACTTAACAAGTCAAGTATTTTTCAAGTGCTACAATTATAAAGAAAGACAAGGAGGTTTCTATGAAAGTGACAAGATATTTCCAAAGTTGTTTATTAATTGAAGATAGCGGAGTTCGTATACTGATCGATCCGTGCGCCCAGGATAAGGATATTGAAAAATTCGGCAAACCCGACGCGGTCTTTTACACGCACGAGCATATGGACCACTTCGACGCCGAAATGGCCGAAAAATTTAGCGGCGGAGGCGCGGATATTTATGCCAACGCCAGCACCGCCAAACAGCTGAAAAACCAGCCCAAAGCCACAGTCAACGAGGGCGACGAAATAGAGGTCAAAGGCCTGAAAGTCAAAGCTATGGAGCTACCGCACTGTTTGATGGTCGATGGCAGCACCAGCGTCCAAAACACCGGTTATCTGGTGGCTGGTATGCTCTTCCACCCCGGCGACGGGAAAGAACTGGCAGGACTCAAGGCCGAAATACTAGCCGTGCCGCTCAACGGGCCAGATATCTCGCCGCATGATGCCTTCATGTTCGGCAAGCAGTCCCAGGCTAAACAGCTTATACCAATCCACTATGATTTTTTGGGCGGCAACCCGGACTTTTTCGCTTCAACGGCCAGCCAGCACGGCATGGAGACCCACGCCCTCAAGCAAGGCGAATCGGTTGAGCTTTAATTCGTCAAACCGGCTGTCTTAAAGTAAAATAAGCCTTAGATATGAGGAGAGGCCGGAAAGGCAATTATGCCTTCATCGACAGCCAGAACCTGAACGTCAGTGTCCAGAAGTTCGGCTGGAAAATGAATTGGAAGAAATTCCGGGAATTTCTAAGCGAAAAGTACGGCGTGACCAAGGCTTACATGTTCATCGGCTACGTGCCGGAGTTCGAGGATATTTATGAGAAGATGCACCAGGCTGGTTATGCCGTGGTGCTCAAACCGACTTTTGACATGAGCCGGCCACGCCCCGAAGAAGCCGGCAAAGCCAAATCCGATAAGCCGGTTAAGGGCAATATCGACGCCGACATGGTCCTGTGGGCTATGAAAGAGATGAGAAATTACGACAAGGCTGTGATTGTCAGCGGCGACGGTGATTTCTTCGGCCTGGTCGAGTACCTAAACCAGGAAGATAAACTTTTAAAACTGCTGACTCCGACAGGGCAATATTCCAGCCTGTTCCATCAGTTTGAGAATTATATTGAGCGCCTTGATAACCACCGCCGGGAGCTGGCCTACCACGACCGCCGCCCTAAAAACCAAAAGGTAGATCACAGAACTTCCTGAATAAGCGGAGTATACTAGGGAGGTAATAAGGAGGGCGTTATGTTGGGAGATAAAGATGCCGCCGCCGTGCTGGCGGTCAAGGATTTAAACGCGGCAAAAAAATTCTACGAACAAACACTGGGGCTAACTAAAGCCGCGGATGACACTCCAGGGGGCGCTCTATACAAAAGCGGGAATTCCGTAGTTTTCCTCTATCCCTCAGAGTATGCCGGTACAAACCAGGCCACGGCTTTGACATGGTCGGTGGGTGGAGACTTTGACGCGATCGTGGATGGCTTAAAGTCCAAGGGCGTGAAGTTCGAGCAGTATGATTTGCCCGAGATGACCCGCGAAGGCGATATTCATAAAATGGGCGATATGAGCTCGGTCTGGTTCAAAGATCCTGACGGGAACATCCTGAATATCATCAACGGGATGTAGTCATAAACACTATAGATTCCGGGCTTGAGAGCCGGGAAGCTAATGTTACAATGATGGCATAAAGCCCGTGGAGTTATTGGGGGCTTTCGCGTTCGCCGCCGGCTCGATAGGCGGGGAACATTCATTTATTGGCAATCCTACCAGGAGGGCACAAGCCGTGTCTACCATAGCTGCAACACTCCGTGGAGAGGGGTGGCTGGAGCGCTACTTCGGCTTTGCTGCGCGGGGTACCACTTTCGTGCGGGACACGATGGCCGGGGTCACGACGTTCGTCGTGATGAGCTACATCATCTTCGTCAACCCGATCATCCTCACAGGAGTGACGCATCCACCGCTCGGCTCACCGCTCGCTTTCGGGGCGGTCCTGACGAGCACCTGCCTAGTCGCGGGAGTGATGTCGATCCTGATGGGCCTGACGACGAACTACGCCTACGCCAACGCACCGGGAATGGGCTTGAACGCGGTGGTCGCTTACGGCCTCGTCGCGAGCGGCAAGGCGAGCTTCCCGGAAGCCATGGGACTCGTCGTGCTCGAGGGCGTCGCCATGGTGCTACTCGCCGTGACCGGCCTACGCGAGCTGATCTTCAAGGCGATCCCCCTCGAGCTGAAGAAGGCGATCGCGATCGGCATTGGCCTGTTCATCGCCTTCATCGGGCTCTACAACTCGGGGATC
>JAICWR010000027.1 GCA_025934715.1 Candidatus Saccharimonadota bacterium | reverse complement strand
GTCGCCGCATTTGCTTTCGCTTATTTTTTGCGCGGACCGCTCAGCAAGGTGCCAGTCGCCCACCCTATCCACGGCACCACATACCTTAAGCTTTTTCTGGTGCTGCTTCCGTTTTGGATCTTGATCTTCGCACTAATGGGACTTTACAGCAGCTATATCCAGGAAAAGCGTTTCACTGAAGCCAGCCGGCTGTTCATCGGCTCGTTCATCGGCCTGGCCTTTGTAACGGCTTTCGCATATTTTGATAACAAACCGGTTTTTCCGGCTAAATTAGTTCCGGTCTACGGCTTCAGTTTGGCTTTCGTATTCCTGCTGGCTTTTCGTAACTCCGCCCGCGCGATCCGCGCCAAGCTGTTCGCTTACGGTTTCGGAATCACTAATATTCTGCTTGTCGGTAACACGCGTTTCACGGTCGATTTGGTGGAGATGCTTCATGATTATAAGATTTCGGGCTATCGTATCGTGGGCGTTGTAGCCGACAAAAGCCAGGCCTCAAAGCGTTTCCCCCGGCTGAAAGTTTTCGATAGTTTTAGCGATGCCGTCCATACCCTGAATCCCAGCCACATCCACAGCATCGTCCAAACCGAATTATTCGCTAGCAATGAACAGAACAACGAGATTTTGGAATTCGCCCAGACCCATCACATTTCCTACCGTTTCGTGCCAGGCAATAGCGAGCTGTTCGCCGGCAACATTGAGGTCGAACTGTTCCGCTCCTCGGTGCCGGTTATCGCTGTGCACCAGACTGCCCTGCTTGGCTGGGGAAGGATTATTAAGAGAATATTTGATCTGGTTATGGGGACTATCCTGCTCATCATTGCCACGCCATTTATATTGGTAAGCGCTCTGCTGATAATCTTGCTTGGTGGCCGGGGAGGCATCTTCTTCCGGCAGACCCGCCTCACGCGGTTCAACCATCCGTTCCGTGTTTACAAGTTGCGTACCGCCAGGGCAGAGTTCAACGGCATGACTCACGAGCAGGCTTTTCAAAAACTCGGTCGCCCTGAACTGTTAAAAACTTTTTATGAAAACGGCGAATACTTACCTAACGACCCGCGTTATACCGCCATCGGCCGCTTTTTGCGGCGCAGCAGCCTTGATGAGCTGCCCCAGCTTATCAACGTCGTCAAGGGTGATTTAAGCCTGGTGGGACCGCGGGCTCTAATTCCGCAGGAGCTTAGCGAATTCGAAAAGAAACACGCCATTTTAAGCGTCAAATCCGGCATAACGGGGCTGGCGCAGGTTTCGGGCCGCCGGGATATTTCGGTCGACGAGCGCCGCAAGCTCGATATCTACTATGTGCAGAATTGGAGCCTATGGATGGACATTATGATTTTAGTCAAAACTATCAGGGTGGTTTTCCGTGGCGAAGGCGCAGCCTAGCTTGCCAAGGGCAAGCATTTTACATTTATCATTTTCCAATTCACAATTATTTACCAATGAGCATTTACCAGACGAAACTACGGCAACTAGAGCAGCGGATGATAGATTTTAGCGTTGCTGTAATCCAAACTTTTGACAAATACAGCAACTCCCCGGCGCATCACTCAGCAGTGAACCAATTACTAAAATCGGCGACAAGTATAGGCGCGAATTATACAGAGGCGAATAACGCTAGCTCAAAAGCTGATTTTAAGAACAAGATCCACATTGCCAAAAAAGAGGCGGCGGAAACTAGGTATTGGCTAGATGTTCTGGCTCGAGTCTTCCCAGATGAGGATTTCAGCCATTTACAGCAGGAGGCTCTTGAGCTAAACCTGATCCTCCAAAAAATCATCTCTACAATGAAAAATGGCAAATAATTTGGCTAATGATTAATGACTAATGAAAAATAAGCAACTAAGGGTTGCAATCGTTTCTGATTGGCTAATCGGCGGCGGGGCTGAGAGAGTGGTCGAGGAGCTGCACAAAATGTACCCGGACGCGCCGATTTACACCTCATATTGTACAGATGAGTGGCGGCAGCGATTAGATGGCAAGGTTGTCACTGGCTATTTGCAGCACTTTGGAAAGATTAGAAAATTTTTACCTCCTTTGCGTGCTTTATGGTTCTCGCGGCTTAAATTGAATAGCTTTGATCTAGTGATCAGCAGTTCCGGGGCTGAGGCAAAAGGGATTAAAGCAAAACATCCCACTGTTCATATAAATTACTGTCACGCTCCGACCCATTATTACTGGGCCCGCTACGACGAATACATGAAGAACCCTGGCTTTGGTTGGCTCGACCCGTTGGCCCGGCTGGGACTTTGGCTGCTAGTAGGGCCGATGCGCCGCTGGGACCGCAAAGCCGCCCAGCGCCCGGATTATCTAATTGCTAACTCCAACTTCACCAAGGGCCAAATCAAGAAATACTACGGCCGAGATTCCACGGTGATCCACCCGCCCGTGGATATAGAGCGGTTCCAGACGAGCAACCCCGTTAAGAAAATACTTAACAAGTTAAGTAATTCGCGGAACGGTTTCTTGGTGGTCGGGCGGCAAACACCCTATAAACGGATTGGTTTAGCGGTAGCGGCTTGCACAGAGCTGGGTTTGCCCCTGACTGTGGTTGGTGATGGGCCCGACCATAAAAAACTGGTCAAGATGGCCGGGCCCAGCGTTAAATTCGTCACAGGCGCTTCTGATGCCGAAGTCGTCAAATATTTCCAGTCGGCAAAGGCCTTTATCTTCCCCGGCGCAGACGACTTCGGCATCGTGGCTGTCGAAGCCCTGGCCGCCGGCACGCCGGTTATAGCCTACAAGGCCGGCGGCGCCCTGGATTATGTCACCCAAGACACCGGCCTGTTCTTCATAGAACCAACCGCCGCCAGCCTCGCCAAGGCCTTACAGGATTTCAATTCAAAAAGTTTTGACCACACCCAAATTGCCAGACATGCCGCTAATTTCTCTCCAAAAATTTTCCAAGAAAAAATCGAGAAAAACGTTGAAGCGTCACTTAGATAACCACTAATCTGGCTTGTTTCGAGACTGGATATATGTTTCGCTAAAGCCTAGTTTTCTCGCACTAGTGTTGGATAAACTGTCAGCTAGGCCAGAGAACTGGGACACAGCCAGTTCTAGTCTAATCAAATCACTCCTAGCTGATTCCATTGATTTGGGCCTATCGTGGCGGATAAGATCGCTCCTTTTCACTAAACCCATATCCAATTGCCTAACCTCTGGTTCCTGCAAAGATTTCTGGGATTCTTTGCTCCTAATTATCCGGTAGAAGCCTATGATTGGGCTATAGCCGGGCTGGTTGCCTCCTAAGAAAAGTGACAGCTTCAGAAGATCCAAGGCTTCGTCTGTTTCCGCCAAAACAAGTTCCGGCGTGTAGTGGGTCCCGAGCGTGAGCTCATGGCTATAGTGGTCATCTAGCATTCTGCCGATTTGATCGGACAATTTGCCAAAAACAGCTAATTCATAGGCTTGTTCGCTAGAAAGCTCCTGCTCTTGCCGGGATGCATCGTGGTTTGTCTCTCTCATCCCTTATAGGATACGAACTGTGCCGCATTTATCAAGCATAGGCAAAGCCATTTTCGACATGTTCTGATAGAGTTTAGTTGTATGGAAGTTAAACCCGGTATTTTTAAAGCCTATGATGTTCGGGGAAAGGTCGGCTCTGAGTTAACTGCGGCGGTGGCACGCGACATCGGCCGGGCTTTCGCTGATTGGCTGCCTACAGAGGGTGTAGTGGCCGTGGGCAGGGACATGCGGCCGGATTCGGCTGAGCTCGCCGAGGCTTTTATCGATGGTTTGCGCGGGCAAGGGCGTGACGTCTGGGATATCGGCCTGGTGACCAGCGATATGATTTTTTTCGCCGTCGGTAAATATGATTTGGCTGGTGGCGCAGTCATAACGGCCAGCCATAACCCCGGCGCAGATAATGGGATAAAGCTTTACAGAGACCAAGTCATCGCCGTCGGGCTAGACACTGGCCTTGGCGATATCCGCGACCAAGTCTTGGCAAAGAAATATAAACCAGCTGCCCAACGGCCTGGTGATATCACACCCAAGTCAATCACCAGAGACTGGGTGGAGCATTGCCTGGCTTTCGCGCCAAGACTTAAGCCATTCCACATAGCCATTGATGCCGGCAATGGTATGGCCGGCGCTATTTTGCCCCATATTTTGCCCCAGTTGCCAGTCAAAGCGCAGGAGATGTATTTCGAGCTGGATGGCACTTTCCCAAACCATGAAGCAAACCCGCAGAAGCCCGAAAATATCAAAGATTTGGCAGCTAAAGTCACCAAGCAAAAATTGGATTTTGGAATCGCCTTCGACGGCGACGGAGACCGGGCCGGTTTTGTCGATGACAAAGGCCGCCCGGTGCTGGGCACCGACCTGATCACTATCGGCGCCAAGCTTTATTTGGATAAATTCCCCGGCAGCGAAATAGTGCACGAAGTACGGACCAGCCGGGCGACAATTGAGCTGATCAAGAAATGGGGCGGCAAGCCGGTGCGCACAAAAGCCGGCCGCGTGGTGATTGGGACAGTGATGCGAGAACGTGATGCCCCGTTCGGCGGCGAGACCACTGGCCATCTGTTCTTCAAAGAAAATTTCTATGCGGATTCCGGGCTGATCGCGGCGCTTGTTATCATGCAGGCACTAAGTGAAGCCGATAAAAAAATGTCTGAACTGGTGGACGAGTACCGGTTGTATGCTATGTCGCCTGAGATTAATTTCTCAGTAGCCGACCCACGGGAAGTTTTTAGTGAGCTAAAGGTTGCGTTTCCTGACGGCCAGGTGGATGAACTAGACGGGCTGACGATAAATTACCCCGACTTCTGGTTCAATTTAAGGACCAGCAACACAGAGCCCGTAGTGCGGTTAAATCTAGAAGCTAAAAATCAGTCACAGTTGAGTGATCTAATTAAAAAACTGTCCTCCATAATAAAGTCTTAACTATATCAAGTGTTGCGAAAAAACACATATTCTTAATCTTCCAGAATTGACACAATATAGTTACCTAGGAAGGATTCGTTCCGATAGTTTAAATATGATAAGAAGGTTTATATATCTAGCCGGTATCGTTATGGTGCCAATCTGGCTTTTTGCTTCTTATGCCTCGGCCCAAACGGCCAACTATACTTCAACCTCGGGGAATGTCATTCCTAGCCCCAATTTTTCTACCGCAGCAACCCCTCAAATACCGGTCTTCGACCATGTTTTTGTAATTATTGAGGAAAATAAGGACTCAAGTAACATCTTGGGTGATCCCCAGGCGCCTTATCTGAACAGCCTTAAACAAAAATATTCTTCGGCGAATAATTACCACGCGATTGAACATCCAAGCCTGCCTAATTATATGGACATCACCGGCGGTAGTAATGGTGGCTTAGAAAAACGTGACTGCGAGCATCTTACGCAGACATGCGTGTCGGATAATCAGAATATCGCTGATAGGCTAGACCAGGCGGGGCTTACTTGGAAAGCATATTATGAAGATATACCTGGAGCCTGCGCCACTTCGAGCACCAACCTTTACGATTTAGGGGTGAATCCTTTTGTGCACTATAGAGATGTTGTTGATAACCCAAGCAGGTGCCGCTCCCACGTGGTGCCCTATATTCAGTTCTCTTCAGATTTGCAGAACCCGCAGAGTCTGGCTAACCTTAGCTTCATCACTCCGAACATGTGCGACGATATGCATAATTGTTCAGTCAGGACTGGTGACCGGTGGCTAGCTAGCGAAGTTCCAAATCTTCTCCACTCCCCGGCTTTCACTTCTCAGAACTCCCTTTTAGTAATTACCTGGGATGAGGCGGAGGACGGCACAGGGAGTAACCAGGTGCCTCTCTTGCTAATCGGCCCCGCAGTGAAAGAAAGTTACCAATCCTCCAAGAATTATAGCCATTATTCACTACTGCATACTATTGAAGCTTCATGGAGGCTAAGCCCGTTAACGGAAAATGATTCTAACGCTCCCTTATTAAGTGAGTTTTTCCAGCCATATAAGCCGGCATTAGAACTGTTATACTAGTTACTGATGAAGATTCTAGTCACGGGCGGCGCCGGGTTCATTGGCTCCAATTTTGTCCACTACGCTTGCCGTGAGCGCCCGGATTGGCACGTCACTGTCTTTGATGCGCTTACCTATGCCGGCAACACCAAGAACCTGGAAGGTCTGGACGAAAGCCGCTACACATTCATAAAAGGCGACATTTGCAGTGAGAGTGATATCGAGCAAGCTGTAGCCGATTGCGACGCGGTTGTGCACTTTGCCGCCGAATCACATGTTGATAATTCCCTGCACGGGCCATGGGCGTTCGTAAACACTAATATCGTCGGCACTTATCGCTTGCTTGAAGCAGTCCGTAAGCACAACAAGCGCCTGCACCATATTTCTACGGATGAAGTATATGGGGATTTAGAGCCTAGCGACCCTAAATTCAGTGAAACAACTCCTTATAATCCTTCCAGCCCCTACTCTGCGACCAAAGCCGGCTCAGACCATCTGGTACGCGCGTGGGTGCGCAGTTTTGATGTCCAGGCCACGCTTTCCAATTGTTCTAATAACTACGGCCCATACCAGCACGTGGAGAAATTCATCCCGCGCCAGATAACCGAAATACTAGGGGGCCGGCGGCCAAAACTCTATGGCGAGGGCAAGAATATCCGTGACTGGATACATGCCGAAGACCACAGTTCAGCAATCTTAACTATTTTGGAAAAAGGCAAGATTGGCGACACTTACATGGTCGGCGCCAACGGTGAAAAAACCAATAAAGAAGTATTGGAGCTGGTTCTTGAACTAATGGGTAAGGCGCCAGAAGAGTACGATTCGGTTCCAGATCGTCCCGGCCATGATTTGCGCTACGCTATAGATGCGACAAAGTTGCATAATGAACTGGGGTGGCAGCCAAAATATACAGACTTTCGCGGCGGCTTACAGCAAACTATTGATTGGTACAGAAATAACGAAGGTTGGTGGCAGCCGCAGAAAGCCGAAACTGAAGCTAAATACAAGGAGTTAGGCCGATGAGCGATTTGGCAGTCCGGGAAACTGATATACCTGGATTTTATGAGATAGACTTAGCCGTACACGGTGATAACCGCGGCTGGTTCAAGGAAAATTACC
>JAICWR010000003.1 GCA_025934715.1 Candidatus Saccharimonadota bacterium | reverse complement strand
GATAATCAGCCTCGCCCCGGAGGTATTGTAATGAGCGCAAAATCTAACGTTAACAGCCGCAAACCGTACAAAATCCGCCTTAAAAAGGGCGATTTGGTTATGGTTCGCTCCGGCAAATACAAGGGTAAAACCGGCAAAGTTATCCAGTTGCACCCCGCGCTCAATAAAGTGACTGTCGAGGGTATCAATATCGTGAAGCGCCACCGCAAGCCCACTCAGCAGCAGCCTCAAGGCGGCATCATTGAGCTGACAAAGCCGATCTGGGTGAGCAATGTCGGCCTGTTGGACAGCGCCGCCAAAAAGCCCTCCCGTATAGGTTTGAAGTTAAACGCCAAAGGCGATAAAGTCCGATACCTGAAGTCGTCTGGCAAGGAGGTCAAGTGATGGCTAAATCAACAGCCGCCCCGCCAGCCAAATATGAAGCCCGGCTCAAAAAGTTGTATAATAGCACATACAGCAAAGAGTTGATGAAGGAGCTGGGCCTCAAAAATGTCAGCGAGGTCCCCCGGCTCGAGAAAATCGTCATCAACATCGGATTGGGAAGGGCCAAGGACGAAAAGCGGCTGCTGGAAGTCGGAGCCAACACCCTGCGCAAAATCACCGGCCAGCAGCCGGTGGAAACTGTCGCCCGGTTGTCTATAGCCAGTTTCAAGCTGCGCGAGGGCAATAAAATCGGCCTCAAAGTCACCTTGCGGGGACAGCGAATGTACGAATTTGCCGATCGGTTCATAAACATCATTTTGCCTCGGCTGCGTGACTTTCACGGCGTATCCGCCGGCTCGTTTGATAACCAGGGCAACTACAGCATCGGACTAACCGACCAGTCAGTCTTCCCCGAGCTGAGCTACGAAGACACCGCCGCACCCCACGGCCTACAGGTCGTATTCAACATTAAAGCTAAGGACCACGAGCAGGCCAGAGTTTTGTTAGAAAAGCTTGGCATGCCGTTCGAAAGGAGAAGCTGATGGCCAAAAAATCGATTCTGGCACGAGATGCCAAGCGCGATAAAATGATCGCCAGATACGCCGCCAAACGGGCTGAGCTTAAAGCCGCCGGTGACTGGGAAGGCTTGGCTAAACTGCCCCGCAACTCTAGCCCGACCCGTCACACCAACAGGGATTTCGAGACCGGCCGCCCCAGGGCTTATATGCGCCGTTTCGGCCTTAGCCGTCTCTCATTCCGTAGGCATGCTTCCAAAGGTGAAATTCCGGGTGTGACTAAGAGTAGCTGGTAGGTGAATATGAGTAGAGCAACCGCCATCACAACCGATCCAATCGCCGATATGCTTAGCCGTATCCGCAACGCCGCAATCGTGAATCACACAGAGGTGTCATTTCCGCATTCCAAAAATAAGGAAACCCTCGCCAAAATCCTAGTCGACAGTGGTTTTTTAGCTGGCGTCCAGGCTAAAGACGAAAACGGTAAAAAGACGCTAGTTATTAAGATTAATAACGAAGACGAGCCGGCTAAAATAAGCTCGATTTCCCGCCTGAGCCGCCCGGGCCGGCGTATGTATGTCAAAGCCACGGCCATTCCAAAAGTGCGCAGCGGCCGCGGCATAGTGGTCATTTCCACATCCCGCGGAATCATGACCGGGCATCAGGCCGCCAGCCAGCGCTTGGGCGGTGAATTAATTTGCGAGGTCTATTAGGAGTATTTTATGAGCCGAGTAGGAAAAATGCCCATCACAGTCCCCAGCGGGGTCACCGTGACAGCTGGCAATGATGTTATCACCGTCAATGGTCCGAAAGGCAGCCTGACCCAATTCACGATGCCTGGCATCAGGCTTAACCAGAATGAAGACACGGTGACTGTTGAGCGCACTAGTGAAGACCGTTTCACGCGTTCTAAGCATGGTTTGATGCGGTCGCTGGTCAACAACATGGTGACGGGTGTCAGCCAAGGCTTTGAAAAGAAACTCGAGATCAACGGCGTTGGCTACCGGGTGCAGCAGCAGGGCGCTGATCTTAAGTTCAACCTTGGTTTTTCGCATGACGTCACCTATAAAGTCCCCGAAGGGGTGCAGGCGGCGATTGAGCAGAACGTTATAACGCTGTCCGGAATCGACAAGCAAAAGGTCGGGCAGGCCGCGGCCGAAATCCGGTCGCTTAAGAAACCCGAACCTTATAAGGGCAAAGGTATTAAGTACGCTGATGAGCGGATTATCCGCAAGAGCGGAAAAAGCGGTAAGGAATAGCATATGGACCGGTTAGCATCTAAGAGAAAGAACACCAGCCGCCGGGCCCACCGGGTGCGGACAGTCGTGCAGGGCACACCCAAGCGCCCCCGGCTGAGCGTGCACATCAGCAACCTACACATAACAGCGCAGATAGTTGATGATTCCCAAGGCAAAACTTTGGCTTACGCCACCACTGTCGGCAAGAGCTTAAGCGGCAGCCGGACAGATAAAGCCGAGGCGGTCGGCAAAGATATCGCCGTCAAAGCCAAGAAGGCCAAAGTCAAGAAAGTAGCATTTGACAGGGGCGCCCGCCAGTACCATGGCCGCATCAAAGCATTGGCAGACGCCGCCCGCAAGGAAGGATTGGAGTTTTAATATGGCACAAGCAAGAAGACCGCGTCATAGGGACCCTTCGAATACCGAAGAAAAGCAGTACGACGAACGGGTGATTTACGTTAACCGCGTGGCCCGCGTAGTTAAAGGCGGCCGTCGTTTCCGTTTCCAAGCGTTGGTCGTCGCTGGGGACCATAAAGGCAAGGTCGGCGTCGGCATCAGTAAAGGCGCTGATGTCGCTGCCGCGGTCAGTAAAGCTACCGATGTCGCTAAAAAGAACCTTTTAACAATCTCGCTATATAACTCGACACTGACGCACGAAGTCAGAGGCAGAGTCGGCGGAGCTAATGTGCTTATTATGCCGGCGGCGCCCGGCACCGGTTTAATTGCCGGGGGTGTTATCCGTACCATCTTAGAGGTCGCCGGCATTGAGAATGCCCTGAGTAAGTCGCTGGGTTCCAGCAACCGCGTGAATATGGCCTACGCCACCCTACAAGCGCTCAAGACCATGGAGCCAACCAAAAAATGGGTCATTAAACCAAGCAGCAACAAACCCAAAAAGACTCCAGCCAAGCAAGTGGAGGCCAAAGCGTGAAGTACAACGAGCTGACGATGAAGCGCCAGGCTAAGCCTATCCGGTCCGGGCGGGGAATCAGCGCCGGCCGGGGCAAGACTGCGGGGCGCGGCACCAAAGGCCAAGGAGCCCGAAAGAGCCCTGTTAGAGCCGGCTTCGAAGGCGGCCAAATGCCACTTTATATGCGCTTGCCCAAACTTCGTGGCTTTAAGAGCCATAGATACGGCGTTGAAAATATTTACACGGGCCAGCTGGAACAGATTAAGAAACCGGCCATCGACACTAAGGTTTTATTTGAAGCCGGCCTGATTTCCAGCCCGCATATGAGCGTGAAGCTGCTACTAAAAGGGGAGCTGAAAACAAAGAAAATCGTCCAGTTGCAGGCCGCCAGCGCTAATGCCATTGATGCCGTCGAAAAAGCCGGTGGCAGCTTTGCCAAAGTCGCCAGAGTGCCACGCCCCAAGAAAACTAGCGCTAAATCCGAAAAGTAAACTGCCAGCAGGAGGGCTGGTATACTTAAACATAAAGTGAACTGGGGAATAATACTCAAATCTTTAGGACATGGCGAGATGCGCAAGCGCATCGGCGCCGTTCTGCTTATGCTGCTGGTCTTTCGTATCCTGGCCCATATCCCTGTGCCGCTTGGCGATTCCCACACGCTTAAGCAAATCCTCCAGAACCTCTTCCAGCAGTCCAATACCGCCGGTTTATTTGGCTACCTTAATGTCCTCTCCGGCGGCGCCCTGGCTAACTTTTCCATCATGCTGGTCGGCCTTGGTCCGTACATTAACGCCAGCATAATCATGCAGCTTTTAACCAAAGCCGTGCCTAAGCTCGAGGCCATGAACAAAGAGGGCGAATACGGCCGCAAGAAAATCAACCAGTACACCCGCATGCTGACATTCCCCCTAGCTATCATCCAGGGCATTGGCACGATTTATCTGATTAGGCAGGAGGCCTCAAGTATCGGTGGTTTGGGTGATATAACGGCGCACACGTCATTTATGCAGTGGGTTGTGATGATTGCCGCGCTGACGGGTGGCTCTATGGTGCTGATGTGGCTCGGCGAGCTTATTACCGAACGGTCTATCGGAAATGGTATTTCCCTGTTGATCACAGTCGGCATTGTCAGCCGCCTGCCCACTTTGTTCACTTCGCTGTGGAGCGGAGCCTATTGGACCACCAGTATGGCAGCGAACGACAAGGCCTATTTATTCCACCGTAGTTTCAGTAAACACGGACTACTTGTTTTTGGCATAGTCTGTCTGGTCATTATCTTTGTGACGTGGGCGGTCGTCAAACTCAACGAAGCCTCCAGGCGCCTGACGGTCAATTACGCTAAACGGGTGCAAGGTAACCGGACTTACGGTGGCGTGACCACCACGCTGCCGGTCAAGTTAATCACGGCCGGTGTCATACCGATTATCTTTGCCGTGGCGTTTTTGTCAGTTCCAAGCTTCGTCGGCCAGCTGCTTACGCACGGCCAGGGCGCCCAGTATGTGCCGCACAGCCACTGGGGCAAAATCGGCGTTTCTTTGTCGACAGTTTTCGCTAACCCCAGCGCCCAGACCTTCGCGGCCGGCGGCTGGAAGCCATGGGTTTATCCAATCACTTACTTCTTCTTAGTGTTTATATTCACCTATTTCTACACTAGCGTGACATTCAATTCGAAAGAGATAGCCGAGAACCTGCAAAAGCAGGGCGGTTTTATCGCGGATGTCCGCTCCGGCAAGCAGACCGAAAAGTATCTAAGTAGGATCGTTAACCGGTTAACTTTGTTCGGAGGTATCGCGCTGGGTTTGTTGGCGGTTTTGCCGATATTGGGACAAGTCAAGCTGAACCAAAATATCGCCATCGGCGGCACCAGCATCCTGATCTTGGTGTCCGTATCTCTAGAAACCCTTCGCCAGGTCGAGTCCCGCGCGCTGATGATCACCTACGACCAGTATGAAGCGCCGGAGTATTTCTATGAACCAGGGCCAGCCGGCACAGGGGCTCTCGGCGCCCGTCGCCTGCGTTTTATCCCTCGCCCCTCGCTTCCCAGCCGCAAAAAATAATTTAATTTCAGCTGGTTCTGTGAACCGGAGTATTATTAATGCATGGAGAAGAGGCGGTTTGAGCTGGCCCAAAAGCAGGTGCAGGCTTTGATGGGCCTACTTTCATTACAGTTCATTATCGGCGTTTTGTTGACCACAATTATTAATTATGACCCCCACAAGCACAGCGCGGTCCAGTCCATATTCCTGGTACTGCATATAATTGTGGCGGCTTTGCTTTTTGGACTAGCATTAGCCAGACTGATCACTTCACTAAAATGGAATTTCTTGGCCATACATTCGCTTGTGGGTTTATTGGCCATTATTGGCGCGCTTATCTCCGGCGGCATTGCGGCCGCCAACGCCAACGACGTTGCTGTCTTTCTGATGGCCCTTGGCTTACTGGTTGCTTTCAGCGCCTACGGCAACAGCATCGGAGCCATACCCCGGCAGATAGGTGCCAGCAGAAAATAACCCTTTACATACCCTTGTAGAATTTGCTACAATTGTCAGGTTAGATTTATGGCGAAAGAGGTTATCGAGCTCACCGGAGTTGTGGTTGAGGCGCTGCCCGGCACACAATTTCGGGTGGAACTTGAGAACGGCCATCAAATCATAGCTCATGTCGCCGGGCGGATGCGGAAAAACTACATCCGTTTGGTGCCGGGCGACCGCGTTAAGGTAGAATTGACACCTTACGATCTTACGAAGGGTCGGATAACTTACCGCGAGAACTAATTCAATTAAAGAGCAGTGTGTCTCTCTTTTGAAAGGAGAAGATCCGGATGAAAGTCCGTGCCAGCGTCAAGAAAATCAGCCCCGATGATAAAATTGTCCGCCGAAAAGGGAGGGTTTACGTCATCAATAAGATGAAGCCCAAGCATAAGCAGAGGCAAGGTTAACTTATGGCTAGAATCAGCGGTGTGACTATTCCGGATAACAAGCAGGCCTGGGTCGGTCTGACCTACATCTTAGGCATTGGGCCCAAAACCAGCCACGACATCCTAGCCGAGGCTAAAATAGACCCAGCCGTGAGGGTTAAAAACCTAAACGACGGTGAAATCAGCCGGATCCAGGACATCATTAACGCCAACTATACGATTGAGGGTGAGTTGCAAAGGGTCGTGACGGCCAATATCAAGCGCCTGCGTGACATTAACAGCTACCGCGGCCTGCGCCACAAAGCTAGCCTGCCGGCGCGTGGCCAGCGCACCCGTACCAATGCCCGCACCAAGCGCGGCAAGAAAGTGACAGTCGGCGGCACGGCGAAGAAGGCGCCGTCTAAGACCTAAGGTATTTATGGCTGAGGAAATGGTAGAGGAGAAATTGGAGGATCAAACTCCTGTCAACGGGCAAGCGGCCGAACAGCCGGAGGCCGAGGCCAAGCCGGCCGCCAAACCGCGCAAGCGCAAAGCCAAGCGGAATGTTTCCGAAGGCCAAATCCACGTGCTGGCCACCTTTAATAATACGATTATCACAGTTACAGACACCAAAGGTAATACCTTAACCACCGCCAGCGCCGGCGCCAGCGGCTTCCGTGGTAGCAAAAAGGGTACTGCCTACGCCGCCCAAATAGCGGCCGAGAAGGCCATCAGCACTGCCCGGCAGAATTACGGCCTTAGTAAGGCTGATGTATTGGTTAAAGGAGTTGGCATGGGACGGGACGCCGCAGTGCGCACGCTTATCAACCAAAAGATAACAATAGATAACGTCAAAGACGTGACAGGCATCCCGCACGGCGGCGTGAGGCCACGGAGGCCAAAAAGGAATTAGTCATGGCTAGAGAAACCCGACCAATAGTCAAAATGTCCCGGCGCGAAGGATATGCGCTGCATCCCAAAGCCCATAAAGCTCTGGTCAAGCGGCCTGGGCCGCCAGGCCAACCGGGCAATTATGGCGGCCGGATCAAGCAGAGCCAATACGCTCTGCAGCTGCGCGAAAAGCAGAAGGTTAAGCGGCTATATGGCCTGCTGGAACGCCAATTCTCTAAGCTGATGGCCGAAGCCAGCCGCACCAAGGGCCAATCAGGCGCCACTTTACTGCAGTTTTTGGAACAGAGGTTAGATAATGCCATTTACCGGGTCGGCTTCGCGCCGAGCCGGCGGGCGGCCCGCCAGCTAGCCACCCACGGCCACTTTATGCTGGATGGCCGGCGCGTGGACGTCCCGTCACTCCGTTTGAAAGTCGGAGACAAAGTCTCTATACGCCCAGCCAGTAAGAAAACCGAGTATTTCAAGCAGATCGATGAAGTATCACCGGCCCCATCGGCCATCCCCGCCTGGCTGAAAGTCAACCGCAAGCAGTTTGAGTTCACAGTTACCGGAGTGCCTACCCGTGATGACGCGGAACCGGACATTAAAGAGCAATTAATCGTCGAGTATTACTCGCGCTAGTAGAAGGAGATAGGCAGCAATGAATAATGACAAATTAATCCACACACCAGCCCTGGCCAGTGTCACAGATCACAGTCCAACCAGCGCAACTTTCGTGATTGAGCCGCTGCACCCAGGCTATGGCATGACGCTTGGCAATAGCCTGCGCCGGGTGCTGCTCAGCAGCATCGCTGGCGCCGCAGTGACCGGGTTCCGTATTGGCGGGATCAGCCACGAGTTCACCACAATTAAAGGCGTCAAAGAAGATGTGGTGCAAATCATGCTTAATTTAAAGAGCATCCGCTTCAAAGTCTATTCTGAAGAGCCACAGATCATAACGCTCAATAAAAAGGGCAAAGGCCCTATCCGGGCAAAGAACCTGGAATTGAATGCAGACACTGAAATAGTGAATCCCGACCAACTGATCTGCACCGTCGATGACGATAAGGCCAACGTGAGCATGGAGCTTACAGTGGAGACCGGCCGCGGCTACCGGGCGTTGGACGAAACCGCCAGCGGCAAGGTCGTTAGTGACATGATTATGTTAGACGCGCTTTTCACTCCGGTGCTGCGGGTCCGTTACCGCGTGGAGAACACCCGTGTCGGCCAGCGGACCGATCTGGACCGCCTGCTGGTCACTATAGACACCGACGGCTCCATTACGCCGCGTGACGCTTTCGAGGAAGCCTCGGCTATATTGGTCAACCAATATACTGCTTTAGCTGGCCAGACCCGCGTGGAAGCCATGCCGAGCCCGCGTGCCGGTGCTGATGAAAATGGACGCGAAGCTGACGGGGAAGAGCCAGCCGAGCTGATGACCTCAATCGAGGACCTGAACCTTAGCGCCCGCACCACCAACGCGCTGGTTAACAACGATATCCACACCATCAAAGACTTGCTAAGCCTGTCCGAAGCCGAATTACGCGACCTGAAGGGCTTTGGCAACAAGGCGCTCGACGAAGTCAAAGAAAAGCTTGCCGAACTGGAGTTATAGGGAAAAGATGCATCGCCACGGATATCAAGGTAGGAAATTCGGCCGTAAGACCGACCAGCGCGAAGCTCTGATAAAGGGCTTGGCCGATTCCTTGGTGCTGCGTGAATCAATCGAAACCACCTTACCTAAGGCGAAAGAGGTTATGAGCTACACCGAAAAGCTGATCACCAGGGCCAAAAAAGGCGGCCTACACAACCGGCGCCAGATTATTTCCGGGCTGCAAACAAAAGCCGCCGCCCATAAGCTGGTTGACGAACTGGCCCCTAAACTTAATGCCCGCAACAGCGGCCATTTAAGAGTTAAAAAAACGGGCTTACGCCGCGGTGATAACGCCCAGCTGGCCCGGGTCAGCTTTGTCGATGATTTGGACAAAAAGGCTCCCGCGCCAAAGGCCGGGAAGCCGGCGCCAAAACAGGCTGCTAAGCGCGCCCCGGCCCGCAAGCCGGCGGTGAAAACAACTGCCAAGGAGAAGAAATAGTGAAAACTTATAGCCAAAAACCGGCGCAGGTGGAGCGCCAATGGTATTTGATTGACGCTTCCAAGGCTCCGTTTGGCCGGTTAGCCACTATGGCGGCCAGCTTATTGATCGGCAAAGGCAAACCGACGGTCACGCCACATACTGACGGCGGCGACCACGTTGTGGTGATCAACGCCGAAAAGCTGGTGGCCACGGCTGGCAAAGATCGTAAAAAAATATACCATCGCCACAGCGGCTACCCCGGAGGTTTATATTCGCGCTCATTGGAAGAGCAGCGCCAAAAAGACCCGGCTGTCTTGATTCAAAAAGCTGTCCGAGGCATGCTGCCCGACAACAAGCTGCGCCGCCAGCGCCTGCAGCGCTTGAAAGTCTATGCCGGTGCCGAGCACGACCATACCGCCCAAAAACCACACGAAATCAGTATGAAAGGCGCTAACTAATGGCCTCAAGCAACTATTTTTACGGATTAGGACGGCGCAAGAGCTCCACAGCGCGGGTTCGCCTGATTTCGGGGAAAGGAGATATCACCGTCAACGAAAAGCCGGCGGTCGACTACTTTGATAACAGTAAATACTTGACCTCCAGGCTGACACGGCCCTTCAACGCTCTGGAGCTCGATCCTGAGAAGTTCACTATCAGCGCCAAAGTTGCTGGAGGCGGACACGCCAGCCAAATTGACGCAATTAGCCTGGGCATCGCAAAGGCCTTGGTGGAACTAAATGAAGACTACCGCGGAACACTGCGCCGGGCCGAACTGCTTGGCCGCAATCCGCGTGAAAAAGAGCGCAAAAAATTCGGTCTTAAGGGCGCCCGCAAAAAACGGCAGTTCACCAAGCGATAGCTCATAATCACTCCTAGCCGAGACGGATTTAAGATATAATCTATCTGATGGCAAAAGACGTCATTTTAACCGGCATTAGGGCGAATAATGACCTCCATATAGGCAACTATTTCGGGGCTCTGCTACCTATGGTCGATATGGCGAAAACCCGCTCCGCTGACTATCAGATAAATTTGTTCATCCCTGATTTACATAGCTTCACAACCCCGATTGAACACGACAAACTGCAAAATCAAATCATGCATAATTTGAAGCTGTTCGTGGCCGCTGGGCTGCCGCTGGATAACCCGAATATTTATATCTACCGCCAAAGCTACATTCCGGCCCACTCCGAGCTGACGTGGATACTGGATTGCTTCACCGTCTATGGTGAGATGAGCCGGATGACCCAGTTCAAAGACCGCAGCGCTAAACTTGGCAATGAGCGCGTCACTGTCGGCCTGTTCAATTACCCGGTGCTAATGGCTGCGGATATCCTTTTATACGGCGCCAAATACGTGCCCGTCGGCGACGACCAGACCCAGCATCTTGAATTCACCCGCGATATCGCCGGCAGGTTGAACAAGCAGTTTGGCGAGCTATTCTTATTGCCCGAGCCGGCCGCCAAGCAGCATGAGTTTTTTGGTAAGGACCAGGGCTTGAGAATCAGGGACCTGGCGGATCCCACCAAGAAAATGAGTAAAAGCGAGGAAAGCGACAAGGGAGTTATCTTTCTGGGTGATGACCCCGATGAAGCCGCCCAAAAGGTTATGAGCGCGACAACCGATAGCTTCACGGACGGCATCAAACTGGACATGAATGAACGGGCCGGAATCACCAACTTAGTGCAGATACACGATTTACTCAAGCCCGACGAGCACGACCAGATCATGGCAATGGGCAGCTACCAGGACCTTAAGACCAAAGTTGCCGGCACGGTGCGCGATTTCCTAATAGGTTTTCATGATAGCCTGAAGATCGTTGATGATGAAACGATACTACGTAAACTAGAATCTGATGAAACGGCTATGTCGCATACCGCCGACATCACACTTTTGAAAGTCCAGCAAGCGGTGGGTTTAAGACCCAAAACTTAGGTAAAATAGAGATTGATGAAGAAATTTTCGGCAACCCCCAAAAATGTTGGGCGGCGGCTGGATGTGGTGGTGGCGGAGCTCTATCCGAAGCTGACTCGTTCTTCACTCGAACCCTTATTTAAAAGGGGTTTTGTGAGTGTGGGAGGCCGCCGGGCCAAGGCCTCGCATAAATTACATGAAGGCGAAAAAATAATGATAGACGAGGCTTATCTTAGGCAAGAGCCGCCCAAAATTGACCTGCCTGTTTTGTATGAGGACGAAAATGTCATTGTGCTTGATAAGCCGGCAGGGGTTCTGACACACTCCAAAGGCGCGCTTAACTTCGAGGCCACCGTGGCCAGCTTTATCCAGCCCAAAATCACAGACAAATCGTTGTCTGGCAACCGGGCCGGCATCGTCCACCGCTTGGACAGGGACACAAGCGGTGTTATGATCGTCGCCAAAACGGCCAAAGCCCAGCATTTCCTGCAAAAACAATTTTCGCAGCGTAAAGTTAAAAAAACTTATATCGCTATTACAGAGGGCGTGCCTAACCCAGTGGCGGCCATTATCGACGCTCCGATTGGTCGCAATCCCAAAAAACCCCAGACCTTCACCGTCATAGCGAACGGCAAACCGTCTCAAACAGAGTATAAAGTCCTGGCAGAAGGCCTTTTTGCTAAAAAAAGAGCGGCACGCCTCGAGCTTAAGCCTTTGACGGGCCGGACCCACCAAATACGGGTCCACATGGCATATATAGGCCATCCCATCGTCGGGGACGTTGTTTATGGCCACAGAAGCGGTGGACTGGTGCTGCACGCCTCTGAGTTGGAACTCGCGTTACCTGGAGGCCAACGGCAAAATTTTAAATCCACGCTGCCGCCAAGATTCAAGGAATTCATTAAAAATGCCCGGTAGCCTGCTGCTACACCCCCGAACAAAGGCCCGAATTGAAAAATTCGCGCTGGAGCCGGCGCCGGCCATTTTGATAGCCGGCCCATCCGGCAGCGGAAAACTGTCGCTCGCCAGGCAACTGGCCGCGGAAGTTTTGGACATAAAAGTGGAAAAACTGCCAGACTACCCCTATTTCAATCATTTGCAAACACCCCGGGATAAAAGAGAAATTTCCATCGAGTCCGTCAGGCAAGTTATAAAAGACATGCGGCTCAAGCCAGTCATTACCGGACAAAAGCGAGCTAAAAGGGTGATTTTGATAGAGAATGCCGATAACCTCAGCGAAGAAGCCCAAAACGCGCTACTGAAGTCGCTGGAAGAGCCGGCAGATGACACGGTGTTCATGCTGACAGTGGAAAGGGAAGCGGCGCTGTTGCCGACCATCGTTTCTCGCGTGCAGAAGCTGGCTGTCGCGCCGGTGGGCGCGGCTCTAGCTTTAGAACACTTCAAAGAATCATATTCCGCTAAGGACATCGATAGCGCCTGGCAGCTCAGCCAGGGGGCCGCCGGTTTACTTAGCGCCCTTTTAAAGGACGAGGCGGAGCACCCGCTCAAGCAGGCCGTGCAGGAGGCTAAAAAATTTCTAAGAATGGACAAATATCAGCGGGCTTTATATCTTGATAGCCTAAGTTCCAATAAAGCGGAGCTGAAAGAGTTTTTAAGGGCTTTGGGGATTGTTTTGGCTGCCCTCCACGCCGCATCTGTGAAAACAGGTAGTTCCAGCCAGCAAAAGAAAATATCGGCGGCAAGGCGTCTGGCGAGCACCGCGGCCGACTCGCTAAACCATAATGCTTCGCCAAGGCTCGTATGTCTCCACTTGGCCCTTAGCCTGCCGGTTTAAGCCGTTACTGGTATAATGTCCTATGAAATGTACGCCATTGCGCTGCTTATAATTTTCGCTTACATCGTGTATCGGCACGGTAAAATCAGCGAACTGGAAATGGCCATCGTGCCACGCCGCATTGGAGACCGCCTGACACGCCTGTGGGAAATCGCCCATCATGGTATGCGCGAGAACCGTTTCCTCAGAGCCGAGAAGGCTTTGCTGACCATACTTAAAATCGATGAAAAAAACGCAGCCGCCTACAATCGACTCGGGATTTTATATGCCAAGCAGCATGAATACAAAGACGCCATTGACTGCTTTGAAATCGCCAGCAGCATAGAGCCCAGCGCCTCTAGCTTCCATAATCTAGGCTTGATTTATTACGAGACCGAAAACTACGAAAAAGCCGCCACCGCATTCGAGGAATCATTAAAGATTGAAGATAATCTGGCGGCCCGCCACATCGCTTATGCCAAAGTGCAGGAGAAACTAGGCAATGACAAACTGACGCTTCAAGAACTGGAAACCGCCGCCGAATTGGAGCCTAACCGCGAATCATTCACTCTGTTGGCCAAAGCCTATGAGCAACAGGGCATGAACACCGAGGCCAATAAAATTCAAAAAAGGCTGGATAAAGCCGCCTTGCCGGCCGGCAAGCCCAAGCGCATCCTCCGCCCCAAGCGCGTTGTAATATAGTATCGATTTTGCTAGAATTACCTCTGTTACGCCACCTTAGCTCAGCTGGCTAGAGCAACGGTTTTGTAAACCGTGGGTCATCGGTTCGAGTCCGATAGGTGGCTCCACGTACCTGCTGGGGTACTCAAGCGGTCAACGAGGGGTGACTGTAAATCATCTGGCATTTGCCTACGGGGGTTCGAATCCCTCCCCCAGCACCACGCATCGGTTAACTAGTCTCAAACAGGTATAATGAACTCATGTCCAAAAGAGTGATACCTGGCGGCACAGTCCACGAATTGCCGGCTGATTTGCATAAAGCCCTATCGTCTAATAAGGCAGCCCTGGATAAGTGGGAGAGCCTAACACCTCTGGCGCGCAATGAATGGATCTGCTGGACCATAAACGTCAAGCAAGAGAAAACAAGGGATGACCACATCAGGCGCGTGGTGAAGGAGCTGATAGAGGGTATGTGCCGGCCTTGTTGCTGGATAGGCTGTATCCACCGGACCGACAAGGCGATAAGCCCTTCGGTACAAAGGGTGCTTAATAAGCAGGCTAAGTAGTTGATACTGGTTTTTTATGAATGAAGCGGCAAAAAAGCTAAGGGGCTTGATTGAGGCGAGTGAGCGGATACTGGTAATCTCGCATATTTCTCCGGACCCGGACGCCATATGCTCTATGCTGCTTTGCGGTACGACGCTGGCGCTTAACTATCCTGAAAAACATATAGCGATGAATTCAGAAGAACTCACCGAAGGCCTCGGTTTTCTAAAGGGCTATGAGTTAATCCAACTACAGCCGCTCGACACCGCGATAGCCCAGCTTAAACCGGAGCTGATTATCATGGTGGATGCTATGAACTACAGCCGCTGCACGCGCGGCGACGCGGCCAAAGTAGCCGAGAAAGTTAAAGAATCCAGATCCAAGCTAGCGATAATTGACCATCACGAGCCGGTAGATGTTGCTGACAACGAAGTTTACATAAACCAAAAAAGTCCGGCCGCCGCGCAGGATGTCTACGAAGTGCTGTTTGAGAATTTGGGATATGAGCAGCCCGATGGTTCGGGAGAGACGGCCATGACAGGCATCCTCAGTGACTCAGCCCGCTTCCTTTATGACAACCCCAGGCATCGTGAAACTTTCAGGATTGTCAGCAACTTGATAGATAGCGGCGTTAGTATAGAGCACCTGGAAAACCGCGCCAGGAGGTACACGGCCGACGAGATAACGGTGCTTGGTGAGCTGGCTAAAAACCTTCGGATCGAAACAGGCTATACCTATAGTTATGTGGGAGACGTATTTACCCGCCGGTGGCTGGAGGCCGGCAAAACTGCGGATGACTTCAAGCAAGGCTGTGAACTTTTCGTAAGCGGTTTTATCAGGAATATCGGCAATAATAAGTGGGGTTTTATAGTCTATCCCGATTTATCCGCTGGCGAGGGCAGATACTCGGCGTCGTTCAGGGCGCTTGGAGATGTAAAAGACGTTGCCGAAATTGCGCGTAAAGTCGGGGGCGGCGGGCATAAACCATCAGCTGGCGCCAAGTTTGAGGCGATGTCTGCGGAAGAAGCAATCAATAAAGTCAGAAACGCCATCTAGGACAGCCAAATTATATCCTGTAAAATACGTCTGTGATCGCCGTCGTAGCTCAGTGGTAGAGCACCTCCATGGTAAGGAGGGGGTCACGAGTTCAAGTCTCGTCGACGGCTCCATTTTTTTGTGAGAAAAAATACAAAAAAAGCGTGACATAGAGTACAGCAGGCTTACTAGTATTAGTATTAAATGTACTCATGCTTGATTAGCCCGGACCAATTTTAGGCACAAGCATACGTAAGAATGGAGCCCGCGGGATGTGGAGACGCAGGCTCTCTTCTTTTTATAAGGCCTTCCTCTTGAACAGATAAAGCTCATCTGTTAGAATCTTTGGGAAGGTTATTTTTTATGGCTAAAAAAGGCGACAAGCGGAAAATCATCGGTCTGACCTGCGATGCCTGCAAGCAGCGCCATTATTACACGACCAAAAACACCGTGAACACGCCTGAAAAGGTGGAGCTTATCAAGTATTGCCCTGTGAAGCGGTTGCAATCAAAGCAGGTGGAGACTAAGAAAAGTCTCGGACGAAATGAAGTCAAACCCCGCCGCTAGCCAGCCGAGTAAAATTCCAGCAGCGTATTAACCAGCTCGGCGTGGCTCCAAACCAAGGGCGAAACCCCCACCTGGTTTTTGTCGACCGGGTCGACTTGTTCGGCCAGCACGCTGCTAGGCAGCGCCGTTGAAAGGCACCAGTCAATAAGCCCTCCGGCTTTGTCTTTTTGGCCGGCTTTCAGATAGAATTGCGCCAGCCATAAAGTACAGATAATCCAGGGGTTTCCCAGATATTCCTGGCGGGATAGGAAGTAATTGTCATGCTCATAGCGGACCACACCGCCAGAGGGGCTGCTGTTATAAAGTACGGACTCAACCGTCTCGGCCGTCTTTAGCACTTCAGTGGCCGACAGACTTTGTGGATCGAACTCCATAAAACCAAGCAAAGTCGAGGTGTCGGCGGTGTCGTCGTATTCCAGTTGGCTTTCGAGGTTGAGGTATTGCCCCTTCCGATAACGGCCGAGTTCTTGGTTATAAAGCTGATGGATAGCGCCACTTATCCTGTCAGCTGCGGCCTGCCAGGTCTCGGCGCTCTCGGAATTACCCAGCTGCCTGGCAATCTCAGCAGCGCGGGACAAGGCGGATTTTGTCACCACAACTGTGAACGTATGAGTGCCGAACCGCTCTTCCCAAAGATCATAACTGGCGTGGGGCAGGTTTGTCTGTTCGTCTATGAACCGGGACATGAAGTTGGCGGCTGGGCGCACCAGGCTGTCGTAAGCGAACTGCCGGAATTTATCATCTGGAAACTTCTGGAGGTATTCATACAGCGCGCAAATGACTAAGGCCGTTTCATCTTCCTGTATAGCCAGCTCGGGGTGGTGGCGGTGCATCAGTGGGTGCCATGTGCTGCCGATGGAGCGGTCAACCTGGTACTTGTGCATCATATAGCCGGCCGGATTGACAGTGTCTATGCAAAACTCAAAAAAACGCCTTGGTTCATGGCTATAACCTAATCTAATAAGAGTCATCATTGTGAGGGCGCCGTCGCGAGGCCAAACATAGCTGTAATAATCCCGGCCGTAATTATAAATCGAAGAGTCACCGCTGGCGATGATGCCGCCGCGTTTATCGATATGGGCCTTTATCAGCATCATTGATTTTTTAAAAACGGGCCGGTGTTTCTCGTCGATCTTATCAGTGGCGGACTCGCCGACTTTCAGCCATTCGCGCCAATAGTCCCGAGTGGAATCCAGCCTAGCGTGAAGCCCGTGTTCAAATATGGTGTCATGGATGGACTCGGCGTCAAGCTGGGAAAAAGAGGCGACTACGATGTAATCAAGCTGGCCGGACGCTCCTGGCTCCAGGTTCAGAACATTCCGGATTACCGAATCCACGCTGCCGTGCTCAACCAGGTTGCCTTCAAGCTGGCCGTCCTCGGCGTCTTTATAGGTGCCTTCTTTGCCCTCAATCCCGTAATTGCCAATAGCGAACTGGTCAAAAGGCTTATTCTGGCCATCGCAGGCGCTGATCAATAGCGCGCAGCGGCCCTTATAGTCGTATAGATAGTTCTTTCCCGGTACAAAAAGAGCCGTATCGGTGCGGCCGCGCCGCGAGATAGTGAAGACCTGGTGCATGAATATGCGCACTTCCCGCTGCTGCTCAGCCAGATTCGTGATTTTAATCTGCCGGCAGAAAGCCGTGTATTCGCTATCAACAAAGTCTGTGAACTCAAGGCGCAAGTGGAGCCCGGGATGCTCGGCCGTGATTATGGAAACCAGCGAGTCAGTCTCAAAGTCGACGCTAATCTGCCATTCACCATTATCGAGCCAAGCGAACTTATCGTCTGTCCACACCCCAACCAGGTGCTGGAGGCTTCTGGCGTTCGTCAAGTTCTCCTGTCCTACGAAGGGGAAGTAAAAGTCGTGGACCAGGCCGAACTCGTTCAGTCCGACCATCATGCTGCCGTTACTCAGCATCACCGGCCTAGCCATCTTCCCACCCCCTTTTCTCCACTTAGGCGAACTCCGCTTTCATGGAGCGCCATTTAAGGTCGTGGTAGACGTTCATGAAGTTGATGAAAGCTTCGTATGGAGAATCGTACGGGCTGAAATAGGCGTGGACATCACCGTCGTTGAACCACTTGGTGCACATGTAATAGAAATGGTCGCTGGTTTGCAGGCGGCGCCAGTCATCTATCAGCTTCAGGTCATTGCTGGACATCACGTCATCCGCTAGCTCATAAAGCGCCGCGATGGCTGATTGCTGCATCTGGTTTCCCGTCCAGGCGGTCAAATCGCGGTCAGTGTCAGCCCAAGTTGTGGTGTTGGGCATATCGACCTCATCTTTTGGCTCGTACCTGTCGATGGCTTCTGAGAATGTCAAAAAGTTATTGCCCGGGTGAGCCAGCCACTGCTCGGGCAGGCTTTCCAGGAATTCAAAAATGCCTTTATCTTCCCATTGGTGCTCGCCGAAAGTCTCATAATCCATGAAGAGGTTGAAAATGTCAGCGTCGTGGGTCTCGTTCAACCAATGGCAGAACTTATCCGCGGTCAGTGGCCATTCCGACCATTTCTCATCGCCAAAACGAAAAGCCAGGTCGTCACTGAGCTTATAGTTCTTGAGCAGTAATTTGATGTGGTGCGTGCCCGCGGGCCTGTACATGAAGTTAGGGCTCCGCCAGCCAAGGGCCGGATCCCAGCCTTCGGCTAGAACACCTGTGTAGCCGGCTTGCTCGGCCCACCCCGCCAACTCGTTGTTGTAGGCCAGTTCGGTGTTACGGAAAACCGTTGGCGTCTGGCCAAAGAGCTGTTGGATTTTTTCGGTGTGCTGTTTGACCTGGCGCTCAAACTCCGGGCGGTCATAAAAGAAAGCCAAGCTGTGGTAATAAGTCTCAGCGGCGATTTCCACCCGCCCGGTGGCGGCCAGGTCCTGGAACCCCGCGAGCGCCTCTGGCGCCCACCGCTCCAGCTGCTCAATCAGCAAACCGGTGATTGACAGGTTCAGCTTAAAATCGTAATGTTTGTCAATCAGATTTTTTAGTCTATTGATGGTGGGCAAGTACGATTTAGCGGTGACTTTTTGCAGAACCTGCTGGTTGGAGTTCTGGTTTTTGGGGTCAGTGTCAAAGTAATTATGCTGCTCGGCGGCGTCAAAGATGGTGTAGTGGCGCAGCCGCCAGGGTTGGTGGGCGTGCAGATATAAAATTATGGACTTACTCATGCCGACACCTTTTCGGCTAACTGGTTGTAGCGCCGTATGATCCGGCTGGCGGCGCCGCTCCAAGCTAAACGCTGGAACTCATGATTGGCGCTACGGCTCAATTCATGCTGCAAAGGGTCTTCCCGTAGAACCGCCACTATTTTGTTGGCCATTTCATTGGTATCCCAGTAGTCGACTTTCAGACAATTTTGGAAAGCTTCGGCGACCCCGGACTGTTTACTAACCAGGGAAGGCGTACTATACGCCGCTGCTTCATATGGGGTCAGGCCGAAAGGTTCCGACACCGAGGGCAAAACGAATAAATCGGCGATGGAATAAGCGTCACGCCAGCGCTTGCCCCGCTGAAATCCGGCAAAAACAACATTCGAGGCTATGCCAGAGGCAGCAGCCTGTTCTAATAGCTCATCCCTTTGTTCGCCATCGCCGACGAACAGAAATATGGTCTTGGGTAGCCGTTTGACAACTTCCGCGGCCGCGGAAACTAGATGGGGCAGCCCTTTTTGTACAGTTAAGCGGCCCACGCTGGCGACCACTTTCCAGCCGTCGGCTTTGAGAGACTCAAGATATGAGAATGAGTTGCGGCCTTCTATTGGCGCGAGCTCGTTGATGTCCACAGCGTTATGGACCACCTCGACTTTGTCTGCCGGAACTCCGTATTCTTCGCAAATCATCCTTT
Source organism: Candidatus Saccharimonadota bacterium (assembly GCA_025934715.1). Taxonomy (GTDB): domain Bacteria; phylum Patescibacteriota; class Saccharimonadia; order Saccharimonadales; family UBA10212; genus JAIFWC01. The sequence continues at coordinate 25,020 of JAICWR010000003.1, read as the reverse complement.
TGGTCCGGTGGCTGACGGCTAGGATATGGTCCGCCAAGAGCATAGCCGTGGCTTCGACCTCCCTCACCCAGGGGTTACCGGGTTGTCCCCCAGCCCTGTCGCGCTCAATCGAATGGACATGCAAAACCAACGGCACTGAGCGCTTCTGGCGTACCAATAAAGCCGCCCTGAAAGTCAGCCAGTCGTGGGCGTGGATGATGTCAAACTCCATATGCTCTACCAGCTGCCCGACTCGCTTAGCGTAAACCGCTTGTTGGTCGTTCATATCGAAATCGATAAAATCTCCACCTTCGGATAAATACCGAAAACTCTCATAAGCTTTAACGTCCCATCCAGGAAAAGACTTGGTTCCGAAGGCAGAAACCACCCTCATGAAGTCATAGTTTGGTTCGTGCCGGCATGGCAGGATGAAATCAATGTCCGCGCCGGCGGCCGTCAAAGCTTTAGACAGCTGCAAACAAGCAACACCAAGGCCGCCGCTATTATTAGGCGGAAGCTCCCAGCCCAGCATCAGGACTTTCATGGATGTTTATAGCTCCCTGTTTGTTTCTCTTTTAAGTGCTAATGGTTTCTGTTGTAAATTATATACTACCACCACTATAAACACAACCGCTATTGGTGGATTTTTTTCTGCCCGCGAGCTTTTGGGATAAAGCCCGAGGAAGGGCAGCGGTAATACAAAGGCCCGCTAAATTTGGGCCACTGGTTTTGTACAAATTTCTAGGGCGGCCGATGTTGGCCGATACTTGGCAGGGGTGGAGGGATTTGAACCCCCGGCCTACGGTTTTGGAGACCGTCGCTCTAGCCAACTGAGCTACACCCCTTCACGGCCAGTACTATTTTAAGATAAAACGATTTAAATTACTAAACGCAAACACTTTAAAAACCAGCTGCGACAGTGGTAGTATCATAGCAGAAGCGATGCCGAAGATAATCCCCAATAAACCAGCTTTAATCTGCCTCTACGGTTACCCGGGCTCCGGGAAAACTTATGTGGCGCGCAATTTAGCCGAGGAAGTCCAGCTGGCGCATGTTAATTCCGACCGGATCAGAAGTGAGCTCTTCCAGGAGCCCCGTTATGACGCCCAGGAAAACGCGATTGTCAGCCACCTTATGGACTACATGAGCGAAGAATTTTTAAGCGCTGGCGTGAGCATTGTCTATGACACCAACGCTTTACGCATCGCCCAGCGCCGCCGCCTGCGCGAACTAGCGCGGAAGCACAGCGCGGCTTACATGTTGATATGGATCCAGATTGATTTAGAGACGGCTTTCGGCCGGACCCAGCAGCGAGACCGCCGCACATCAGACGATAAATTCGCCGAACCCCAAACCCGGTCGACTTTCGACCGCCAAGCGTCCGGCATGCAAAACCCTGAGGGCGAAGAATATATAGTTATCAGCGGCAAACATACATTCACCACCCAAAAGAATACGATCATAAACCGGATGTACCAATTGGGATTGATAGGCAGCGAGACCGTGCAGCACCGGGTGGCCAAACCCGGTCTCATCAACCTGATACCTAATCCGAGGGCCGGCAGAGTCGACCTAGCCCGCCGTAATATTTCTATAAATTAAAAATGTCGCAAAAAATCGTGGAAGTCGAGGGCATCGGCCAGGTCGTGCTGGCCAAGCGCCGCGGCAGCCGGAATCTGAGACTGAGCATCCGTCCCGACGGGTCCGTCCGCGTCGGCATTCCTCACTGGGCGCCTTACTCAGCTGGTGTGGCTTTCGCCGTGAAGCGCAAGGGGTGGATAAACTCACATTTGGCAGCCAGCCAGCCTATGTTGCTAGCGGATGGGCAGCGGATTGGCAAATCGTACAGGCTGTCGTTCCGTAATTCTTCCACTGTGGGCCGAACCCGGACCAGGGTCGCCGCCAATCTCATCAGCATCACCAGCCCCCACCATCCAGCCAGCCAACCGGTGCAGCGGGCCGCACAAACAGCCTGCGAAAGGGCCCTTAAGCGTGAGGCGGAAGAACTGCTGACCCGTAGGCTTAGCCGGCTATCAGCTGCACATGGGCTTGCATACGACCGGCTGAAAATCAAGCGGCTAACCTCCAGGTGGGGAAGCTGCTCAGACAGAAAATTAATAACCCTCAATTATTATCTGGTCCAGCTCCCTTGGCATTTGATCGATTACGTTATCATCCACGAGCTGGCGCACACCAAACACTTAAACCATAGCCCTCAGTTTTGGCAGTTGGTGGCGGAAATCTTGCCAGACGCCAAACAGCTCCGGCGCGAAATCAAACAACACCGCCCGGTCTTGGCGCCGGTATGAAACAGTTGTCAAAGATGCTAACTTGCGCTAGTATTGACAGTGACGGCCTACTCATAAAGTAGGCTTTATTTAACTGACAGGGAGCTTGGAGTGGCAGAAGCACCGGGATCCAGGCGCAAGCCAAGGATCCGTAAAAGCGCACCGACAATCCGTGAAAAAGTTGAAGAGACCGCCAAAGCCAAAGAAAGTCTGGCTAAAAGCGGCCGGGCGCGAAGAGTTTTAGCGGTTCCGGCAAAGCCGGTCCAGCGATTGCGGCTGGGAGAGCGTAAACCGGTGAAAGCAGCTAAAACACCTCTCCGTCACGTTAAAAGAGGGCTCGCCTGGATCGTGCCAAGCTATTTCATTAATGCCTGGAGGGAGCTGCGGCAGGTGCAATGGCCCAAACGCCGCGAAACCTGGCGCCTCACCCTGGCTGTCTTTATCTTTTCCGTTATTTTCGGCGCCTTAGTGGCAGGTGTGGATAAGGGCCTAGATGAAGTGTTTAAGAAGGTGATTTTAAAGTAAAGGACCCATGAACAAGCGTTACGACTCAACCAAGCAATGGTATGCCATTCACACTTATAGTGGTTATGAAGAAAAGGTCGCCGAGAGCATCCGCCAGCGGGCGGAGAGCCTTGATATGGGCGACAAAATTTTCCAGGTCTTAGTGCCAAAGGAAAAAATGATCGAGATTAAGAATGGTAAACGTAAAGTGGTTGAGAAGCGGATTTTCCAGGGCTATGTTCTGGTCGAGATGAAACTGAGCGAAGATGCCTGGTATATCGTGAGGAACACGCCTAACGTGACTGGCTTCGTGGGCACCGGGACAGAGCCAACTCCGGTCAGTGATGACGAAATCACAAAAATCATGAAGCGGATGGGGCGCGAAGAGCCTAAACATAAGTTTGACTACCGGGTCGGCGAAGTCGTCAACATAGTCGATGGTCCTTTCAAAGGCTTCGACGGGGCTATCAATGAGATAGATGCGCAGAAAGGCAAATTAAAGGTGCTAGTCAGCATGTTCGGCCGGGAAACACCAGTGGAGCTGGACGGCCTGCAGGTGAAAAGAGTTTAAAGTGGCAGTAGCTAAACAAGACTGGGAAGGACCTCAGGGTATGCGCGGGCGAGAATCCGTGATGGCGGAGCCGTACTCTTTCGATGAAACCAACGCGTGGCTTGAAATGCTGGATTTGCCTCCCATCGAAGATGGTGAGCAGAGTGTAGATTGGGACAAGCGCGTTTTTGGTGGCATAGAAGCATCCAGAAGAATGCTGCCACAGGCCGTCAGGCTTGAGGCAGGAGGTGAAAATGGCTGAAGCAAAGCAAGCCAGAGCGACACTTAAGATGAAAGTTCGGGGGGGCCAAGCCAGCGCCGCACCGCCGGTCGGCTCCACGCTCGGCCAATACGGCGTCAGCATGATGGACTTCATCAATCCCTTTAACGAAGAAACTAAAGACCGGATGGGGCAAAGCCTGACGGTACATATCACGATTTTTGAGGACCGGAGCATGCAGTGGCGGGTGGTTGGGACACCGACAGACGAAATGATCTTATCAGCTCTGAAAGTTGATAAAGGCTCAGGCGAGCCCAATAAAACCAAGCTTGATAAAAAGCTGAGCCAAGGGCAGCTGGCCGAGATTGCCGAGGCTAAAGCGGATGACATGAACACTGATGATATCGAAGCGGTTAAAAAAATGGTGGCCGGCACCGCCCGCAGCATGGGCGTAGAAGTGGAAACTTAACAAGTTAAGCATTTTTGTGGGAGGCTGATAAGGCCGTTTGGACCACAAAGGAGGAATCATGGCACAAGCCAAGCAAGCCAAAAGTTCAAAAGCTAAGGCCGAGGACGAAACCAAGCAAAAGAAGATGAAACGGGCGGAAGTCGTCGCAGAGACCACTCCGGCCGATGCTGCCCCCGAAAAGAAAATGGAGGTCATCGAGGAAAAGCCTGATAAACCACTTGCCAAAGCCGGCAAAAGGAGCGCTAAAGCCGTGGCTGATGCTGAAGAAAGGCAGGATAAAGAAGCCCGGAAAAACACCATTGATAAAAAGCCGGTTAAACCAGCTGCCAAGCCGGCCGCCAAAGCTCCGCGCAGCCGCGCAGAAAGAACCGGCAAACGGTATAAAGAGGCCGCGAAACTAATAGACAAGGCCAAGAGTTATCCTTTGGCCGAGGCGATAGATCTGGCGACCAAGACCGCTAATACGAAATTTGATGCCGCCATAGAGTTGCATGTGAACCTAGGTGTCGACCCCCGCCAGGCTGACCAGAATGTCCGCGGCACGGTGGTGCTGCCGGCCGGGACCGGCAAAGATGTCCGAGTGGCGACGGTTGCAGATGAACCGGAGGCTGAAAAGCTATTCGCCAAATTGGATAAAGAAGACATCGATTTTGACGTGCTGATCGCGACTCCCGATATGATGCCCAAACTCGGTAAATATGCCCGTCTGCTAGGCCCACGCGGGCTGATGCCCAACCCCAAGAGCGGTACAGTGACTAAAGATGTTAAGCAAGCCGTACAAGAAGCCAAAGCCGGCCGGGTGGAATACCGTGTAGACCAGGCCGGGATTATTCATTTAAGCGTTGGTAAGGCTAGTTTCGGACCCTCAAAGCTAACCGATAACGCCGAGGCTGTGCTGGCCAGTGTCAGGGCGGCCAAGCCCTCCAGCTTAAAGGGGATATACATCAAGAGCGCCTACGTGAGCACAACGATGGGGCCAAGTATCAAGTTGGAGCTTTAGAGCTTATGCTTGCGGGCGTATATCAATCAAACTAGACTTAATGGGTAAGGAGTTGAACAGGGAATGGCAGTCTTTAGTAACAAGCAGATTATAGCCGCCGTCAAGGACGGTCATATTTTGTGTACGCCCTTCAATCTGCGCCACGTGGCCCATGCCAGCCTAGACGTCACTTTAGGCCACAATTACTACCGCACCGAGCGCTCGGCCGACCACCCGGTCTACAACCCTTTTGATGAAGGGGATGTGCAAAGATACTTTGAAGGCGCCCTGACGGCTACGCCGCATAAGCAGTGGTGCGAAGAAAATGGTATAAAGCAGCTCAGGGGGATCCCACCCAACCATCCGGTTATTCCGGTCCGTCCAGGAGAGCGCATTTTGGCCCACACCCATGAGTTTTTTGGCATCTTGCCGCCCGGCGCCTGCGAAGTCCGATCGCGCTCCAGTTGGGGTCGTAACGGCGTGGCTGTCAGTTTCGACGCCGGATGGATCGACCCCGGCTATATAAACCGGTTGACGCTCGAGGTTTTCAACCTCAACCACAGTGAAATCATCCTTCTGCCGGTCGGCGAGCGTATCGGCCAAATCGTTTTCCATGAAACTGGCCCGGTGGAGGGGAATTACGGCCAGGGCAGGCACCGCGGTTTCAGCGGTAAGTACCAATCCGGCACTGATTTAAACCAGCTGATTAAAAGTTGGCGGCCGGAATTGATGCTGCCAAAAGCTTACCTGGACAGACGTTCGATGCCCAAGCCCATAAAAGGCCTTAAAACTTTGTAGAAGCTTATGAGACACCGCGGCTTGTTCATCGTCATAGAAGGATCTGATGGGTCCGGCAAAGCCACCCAGCTAAACCTGTTAAAGGAGAGGCTGAAGGCCATCGGCTACGATGTCGAGGAGTTCGATTTTCCACGCTATGACGAGGAGTCCAGCTATTTCGTCCGGCGATATCTGGCCGGCGCCTACGGGCAAGCGACTAAGCTCAGCCCCTACACCGCCTCTCTGTTTTACGCTCTGGACAGGTTTGAGGCCTCCAAAGCGATCAAAAAAGCCCTGGGCGATGGCAAGATTGTACTGGCGAACCGTTACGTCGGTTCCAATATGGCCCACCAGGGGGCGAAATTCGAAGATCCGGTCGAGCAGCGGGGCTTTTTTATCTGGGAAGATAACCTTGAGTTTGAGCTGTTGGGCATACCGAGGCCGGATGTTTCCTTTTTCCTGCGGGTGCCAGCTGACATCTCTCTGAAACTAATTGAGGAAAGGGCGGCTAAAACCGGTGCTAAGCTCGACGACCACGAAAAGAACGCCAAATTCCTGATTAAATCATTAGAGACCTATGACATCCTGTGCCGGCTGTTTCCCAAAGATTATAAAGCCATAGAGTGCGCCAAAAATGACAAGCTGATGACGGTCGCCAAGGTCAATGACCTTATTTGGAAGAAGCTTAAGCCTCTGCTGCCGGCTGAGCGCCCTCACCCCTCGCATAGTGTGGTGGTCAAGCTAGGCGCGCCTGCTAAAGAACCTGCGGGCTCAGTGGACGCGCCGGACGGCGAGCTGCGGCATATCTTTAAGGACGTCAGCCTGCTACTCAGGCTGCTCCTGCAGCGGAATGAAAAAACCTCGATCAGTCCGTCTTACCGTGGCTGGCAAGCGAGCGACTACAGTTATTACACGCCCCAGGGGATGCCAAAGAATATTGCTGAACATTACCGGGCGACTATGGAGCTACTGGCTGGAAAACACCGGCAGATAGCAGACAAGCTCGAGAGGTATCTGGAAGACCAACCAGAGAGCGTGAAATCCAACCCGCAAAATAGTGTCGAGGGGCTGTTGTTGCCTCTAACGCCGCTCAGCGCGCTTGTCAGCTTTGAATTCGGTGTCCGGAAAGAGGGACTAAGGCAATTATCCGAGAATCTGCTCTCCAGTGACGGCGATGAGGCCCAGTGGACAGCCCAGCAGCTGTACCTGGCCGCCAGGAAAAAATGGCCCGAAGATTTCAAGCGGCCGCTGGAAACAGATGGCATGGACTCCATCAGCAGCATAATCAGCCAGCTTCCTTATAACGAACTCTCCAAGCTGGGGTCCGATGATGTCGTAAATGTTGCTGCGGCTTATCCAAAATTGGAATTCGATTTGCTGGCGGAGTCCTTATACCCGCACACCGATTTGCCGCTGGAAGATATAGTCGAAGGCGTCTCTAACTGGTCTTACAGCCAGAAGTACCAAGGCCTCAAGGAAGCGGCTGGCCGCAGCAGTATTCTCAAGCAAGTACGGTATAAACTGGATATCCTATCCGACCAGTTGGCTTTGGATAAAATTGTCGAAATCAGTAAATCACCGGCTTTCCGGGTGCAATCATTCACTGCCCGGTACGGGTTTGATACGCCTTCAATTATCGAAGAGGCCGGTGCCGACGATCTTTATGCCGAGTGTTTTGATGAGAGCTTAAAATTGTTCAGTTTGATGCAGGGCGCCGGGCTAGACCAGACAGCCGCTTACGCGACGTTGCTGGGCCACAGGGTCCGCTGGCAGCTGAGCGTTGATGCCGCCTCGCTAAAACAGGTTATTTACCACGCGGACGCGAATCTCCGACCTTTATCATCCGCTATTTCCGAAAGGGTCAGCGAAGCCCATCCGCTGCTGTGGGACATCCTCCACGGTCTGCCAATGGAAGCTAAAATGCCCAAAAACAAGATTAAGCCGGCCCACCGCCCATCCAAGCGCCGCAGCCGCAAACCAAAAAAATCCTAGCCGCTTATTATAGATTTATGGTCGCTCGAGTTTTCGTCACGAGAGATGACAGATCTTATAAGGTAGCTAACCTTGACTACAATCCAAAGGACGCAAGTATTTATCTTTTTGTCCCGAACAGGAAGAATGCGCCCGGCAAGCGTGGCATAACCGAGATGTCGTCTCAGCCGGGATCAAAGTTCCGTATAGATATTAAGACATTCGAAGAGGACGTTGATTACGACCATTTTTCAATTCACGGCTCAGGCATAGGGCATAGTCGAGTTAAAGAAGGCGACGTGATTGACAGGTCTCAATGGACTCCATTGAAAGGCTTACAAAAAGCACGTCATCTATGGACTCTTGTTCTTCCTGACATATCGAAATTCGAAGAAGATTCCGCAAACAGAAAGCGTGACTTAAAAATTGAGTATCTGTCTAATATGACCGGCTGTGTCATAGATGTCATCGCTGTCCCACGAGACCAAAACATAAACTTCAATGTCGAGTATGTCGAAAGCAATGATAAACCCACGCTTCATACATTTGGACACGCTCGGTGGGATCTTGGAGAATATAAAATAATGGTCTTCAGCCGCAGCTCTGACAAGCACGAAGGTTCTCCCGAGAGAACACTTAAAATATCGCTTCCTGAAGACTATGTGCCCTTAGTAACAACTATCACGCCAACTTTCGTCGAGGGCGTGGTGGCAAGACTCTCCCACTCTAAGCAGAAGAAAAATACTTAATTCAACGCGTCAAATATTAAAAGTCAAAGTCAGTCTATTGATTAACAGGGTAGATTTTGCTATTATAATCTGGAACTTGAGCCGGAGACAGTAGCCGCGACGAAAGTTGCTTAATCTGCTACCTAGGTGAAAGAAGTCTATTTTAGGATTTCTGAATCTCTTGGCCCAAATGGGCCGTTTTTATTAGCTCAAGCAAGGTCGATACAAGTAAATAAGGGAGTTTTATGGCTCTAAGTAAAGATAAGAAAGCCGAAGTCGTTGACGAAGTTGCAGAGCTGCTAAAAGACAGCAAACTGACGGTCGTGGCCAAATACCAGGGCACATCGGTTAAATCTATGCAGCAGCTGCGCAAAGATTCGCGCGATAACGACACTAAAGTGATGGTCGTCAAAAACCGCCTGTTTAAAAAGGCGGCCAGCGGCGATGAACGCTTTAAAGACACTGATCTGTCCGCTTTGAGCGGCCAGCTGATTTACGCCTTCAGCAGTGAAGACGAAGTCGCCCCGGCCCAAAGCCTGGCCCAGTTTGCCAAAACCGAGCCGCAGATAGAATTCGTAGGCGCGCTGACCAAAGAAGGCCAGCTGCTGTCAGCCGAAGAAGTAAAAGTCCTGGCAAGCCTGCCGGGCAAGAACCAGCTTATCGCTGAAACGGTAGCAATGCTGCTAGGTCCCGTTAACGAAGTTACCAACGCGCTTTCGGGCAACCTGCACGGCTTGCTGGACGCTGTAAGCGCCAAAGCATCTTAAATAACTAAGGAGAATATTCATGGCAGATGTAAAGAAACTGGCCGAAGAGCTGACCAAGCTCACGGTTTTGGAAGTAAACGAACTAAAGACCGTCCTAAAAGACGAGTACGGTATTGAGCCGGCCGCCGCAGTGGCAGCCGTCGCTGGTCCGGCTGCTGGCGGCACCGAAGGCGGTGAAGCCGCTGAAGAGAAAAGCGAATACGACGTCATGCTTAAAGACGCCGGCGCCCAGAAGGTAGCCGTCATCAAAGCGGTCAAGGACATCACCGGCTTAGGCTTAGGTGAAGCCAAGGCTATCGTTGACAGCGCGCCCAAGGCCGTCAAAGAGAAGGTTAGCAAAGAAGAAGCCGAGGAAGCCCAGAAGGCTCTTGAGGCCGCTGGCGCGACCGTAGAGCTATCTTAAGAGTTTTTTCCACAAGCGTTTAAAAGCCCGCTTTGACTTATCAGGCGCACTGTGGTACGTTTTGGAAAGAATATAGGGCAAACAAATACCTATAGAGAGGTTGAGGAAAGCAAAATAAATGGCAGATATACCAGAGAAACAGATAAAACGGCTTAGGGCTTTAATTGCTGAGGCTGAAACAGCTTTAGCAGCTACCAAAGAGCTGCTCATCAGTTTAGTGGGTGAAGACCCGGTTTTGACGGAGAAAGTCAAAGATAAGGCCTTGGGTAAGGTCATCGAGGGGGTTTTTGACGGCCAAAACATGGTCGGCTCGGACGCTAAAACCTACCCTGTGCCCGCTAACTACGCCAGCAAATCAAAGCTGGTCCAGGGCGATATCTTAAAGCTGACTATAGCCGATGACGGCGCCTTCATGTATAAGCAGATCGGCCCGATCCCGCGCAAGCAAGTCGTGGGCGTGCTTAATCAAAAAGACGGACACTATTACGTGGAGGTCGACGATAAGCAGTACCGCGTGCTGCTGGCAAGCGTCACCTACTTTAAAGCCAAACCAGGCGACCAAGTTAGCGTCAATATTCCAGCGGATGACTCAGTGGAAGCTGAATGGGCCGCTTTAGAGGCGGCTCTTTAGCCCACCCGATAGGTTAAATCACAACAGGGCTCTGGCATCGTCTGGCGGTATAATTGGTGTAGGGATGAGGCAAGCGCTATATAGGAAATACCGCTCCAGGTCGTTCGATGAGGTGGTCGGGCAGGAGCATATCACCAAAACGCTCAAGTCGGCTATTAAAAGCGGCCGGATTAGCCACGCCTATCTATTCACTGGCCCGCGGGGGGTCGGCAAAACCAGCGTGGCGCGGATTTTAGCCCACGAGGTGAACCAGCTGCCCTATAAGGACGAATCCATCCACCTTGACATTATTGAGATCGATGCCGCTAGCAACCGCCGGATAGATGAAATCCGCGAGTTACGGGAGAGGGTCCGGGTGGCACCGTCCAGCGCCAGATATAAGGTTTATATCATCGACGAGGTGCACATGCTGACACGCGAAGCCTTCAATGCTTTACTCAAGACGCTTGAGGAACCGCCCGCCCATTGCATATTTATTTTAGCCACTACAGAAGCCCATAAATTACCCGAGACCATCGTCAGCCGCACCCAGCGGTTTGAGTTCAAGCCCATCGGCCCATCGGAGGCAGCTGCGCACCTTGGCAGCCTCGCCAAGCGTGAAAAAATCAATATTGAAACCAGCGCTCTGGAACTGCTGGCCGATTTCGGTCAGGGCAGCTTCCGAGACAGCATCAGCTATCTTGACCAATTGAGTTCCAATGGGGGCACTATCACCGCCGCGGATGTCCGTACCTTACTCGGCCTGCCGTCTAAGGGCGAGATTAGCCGTCTCATTTCCAGTATGCGCACAGGCGATCTAAGCGCCATTTTAGACTGTTTGCGGTCTATTCGTGAGCAAGGGGTTGACGCTGCCCAGGTTGCCGCCGCTTTAGCCGCTAAAATCAGAGTTCAATTGTCCGAAGGGCAGGCTGACCAGCCAACGATAGACCTGCTAAAACAACTGCTGGAAGTTCCCGCCAGCTCCAGACCCTATGATTATTTAGAGATAATCGTCCTGGAAGCCGGCCAAAAGCACCAGGATACTTCTTCAGCGGATACGCCCCCGCCGCCAGAGGCGAGTCAAGAGACCAAACCAGAAACTGGCCCCAAAGAAGTTAAAAAAGCTGCGAGCCATCATGAGAAGCCATCCAACACCATCAAAGATGCGGATTTCCCCGCCGGCAGATGGGCTGAAGTCGTGGAACGCTCCAAGCATAAAGCCGCCTCTATTTATACGGCGCTCCGCTTGGCCGTACCGGAATTCAGTGATGGCGTCTTAACACTGAAGTTCGAATTTCCCCTACACCAGAAGAAGTTGGAGAAGGCTGAAAATAAACAGCTGGTGGCATCAATCATAGATGAGATCTTTGGCCTCAAGGTGCCTATCCGCTGCGTGGTCGACAAAGAGGCCTTTCCCCAAGCTGAGGCAGAAGATATCCGACCTGATAATGAGAATGGCGGCCAGCTGGCATCCATAAACAATATCTTTGGCGGCTCCGAAGTATTAGAATCATAAAAGTATGGCCCATTCAGCAAACACCACCAGCTTACCGCAAAATATCGATGTCGAAGCCAGCCTGCTCGGCAGTTTACTGATTGACGGTGAATCTTTTCTGAAAATCAGCGATGTGTTGCAGGCCGAGGATTTTTTCGATAAGAAGCACTCGATGATTTTCGCCTCGATGCGGACTCTTCACGACAAACATAGCCCAATCGATATCCTGACCATAAGCGAGCAGCTAAAGAGCGAATCAAGATTAGACTTGGTTGGCGGAGCCGCTTATTTGACAGAGCTGACTAACACTGTCCCCACGGCGGCCCACCTTGAGCAATATGCCGAGATTGTGGCTGATAAGTCCATCAGGCGGCGCCTAATAGACGCCTCGCAGGACATCGTAACCGTCAGTTTCGACGAGAATAAAAGCCTGCAAGAGCTTATCGAAGAAGCTGAGACACGGCTGTTTGATGTCAGCCAAAAACATGTCAAGCAGGATATCACCAGCCTGGAGTCGATCCTGGGCGACAGCTTTGACCGACTGGACGACCTCCATCGCAATAAGGGCGGAATAAGGGGCATCTCTACAGGGCTTAAGGACATGGACAAACTTTTAGCGGGCCTGCAGCGGTCAGATCTGGTCGTCATAGCCGCCCGGCCGTCCATGGGCAAAACAGCGCTGATGCTTAATATAGCCCTGAATATCGCCACTGAAAATAAAAACGGCTCGGTGCTATATTTCAGCTTAGAGATGAGCAAGGAACAGCTTGTGGACAGGTTGCTGGCAGCTGAAGCCGGCGTGGATGCCTGGAAACTGCGCACCGGCGAAGGCCTTAATGACAAGGACTTTGAACGGCTAAGTGCCGCCATGGGTGAGCTGGCCGAGGCGCCGATTTTTATCGACGACACATCCGGAATAACGGTCAGCGACCTTAGGACCAAGGCCCGGCGTCTGCATCACCGCCACCCCTTAGCCGCTATCTTCGTCGATTACTTGCAGCTGATGAGCGGCGGTTCACGGTTTGCGGCCACGGCTAACCGCGTGCAGGAGATATCGGAAATCAGCCGCAGTTTAAAAATTTTAGCCCGCGAATTGAATGTGCCGATTGTGGCGGCCAGCCAGCTGAGCCGATCAGTCGAAAGCCGAAATCCGCCAATACCCCAGCTTGCCGATCTGCGCGAATCAGGCTCCATCGAACAAGACGCCGACATAGTGGCGTTCATCTACCGGCAAAATTATTACGATGAAAATGCCGATCCTAACATCACGGAACTGCACATCAAAAAGCACCGCAATGGGCCCACCGCAAACTTAAAAATATTCTTTGACCGTGACAAGCAAAAGTTCCGGGACTTGGATATCCGCCACCAACAACCCTTTCAATAGTGACCGTTAGCGATTTTGATATACTCTAGACATATGCCTGGGGTCTTAGCTGGCCTATCGGCCGGACGACTTTTAAGCCGCCAAAAATTATTCTATTGGCTTGGGGCTACTATTGTATTGGTAATCTTATTAATCCACTTGGGCAGCCAGCCGGGAGGCGCCAGCCCATTAGAGAATGCTGCCGTCATCCATAGCCGCTCCTTCCACTCCATAAGCGAAAACCCGCTTAGCGCGCCACATGATATTCTCAGCTTCGTGCTTAGTAAAGTCGGCGCCCATCTCTTTTGGACCCGGCTCAGCTCAGTTATCTGGTACTTGGTCTGGGTCGCCGCCTTTTTCAGCCTAGCTAGGTCCATGTTTGGCAACGTTATCGGTTTGGTCGGCGCAGTCATTTGGGCAGCCACACCGCTGTTTTTGATTGCCGGACGCCAGTCATCGGCTGAAATCATGCTGGCCGCGCCAATCCTTATCATGGCGATTCACTCACGGCTGGGCCGGCCTTCATCAGAGACCTCTTTGGCCTTACCGTCACTAATAGTATTCAGCGCTTTGACTTTATATATACCCGGTATGGTCTGGTGGTTGGCTGGCGCCGCGATAGTCGGGCGGAAAAAACTAGGGGAAGCCTTCCAATCGGTGCCGGCGCCAAAGCTATATATAAGTTTTATTGCGGGGGTGGTACTCGCGGCGCCATTGGTGCTGGCTATTGCCCTGGATTGGCAGCTTATAAAACCCTTGGCGCTAGTTCCGGGCCACTGGCAATCAATTGTTGGCGAGCTGAAAAATATCGGCTGGATGGGGTCAGCCTGGTTTGTGAAAACGCCTTTCCACAGCCCGCTTATCATAGACCGTCTGCCTTTATTTAATATCGTGCAGGCGGCTTTACTAGTTTTTGGCGCCTACGCGCTGTTTAAGGCCGCTAGAAATAAAGCTTGGGCATTGGTGGCCGCTATGGCCTTCGCATCGGTGGCTGCGGGCTTAAATGACAATATCAGCCTGCTGCTGCTAGGTTTCCCGGCAGCTGGTCTGTTTATCGCCACAGGGCTTCGTTATTTATATGTGGAATGGCGGGGGGTTTTCCCAAGAAACCCTGCAGCCAAATATTTAGCCATAGTGCTCATCGCCCTAATAGGCGCCGTGCAGATGTTGTTTGGAATAAGATACGCTTTGGTAGCTTGGCCTGACAGCGTGGCTACCCGTGACACCTACGTGATAAAATAACAGGACTGGAAGGAGGCAGGCAGTGAGTAAATACGACCAGGCTAAGTTGGTTATGCAGGCACGCAAAATGCAGAAAGAGCTGCAGCGGGAGATCATCACAGTGGAGGCCGGCGACGGCGCCGTCAGCGTCGAAATCACCGGCGAGCAAAAAATCAAAAAAATCCACATAGACCGCGACAGCGTCGATCTCGAAGATATCGGCCAGTTGGAAATGTGGATAGAAGAAGCCGTTAAAGAAGCGATCAACCAGAGCCAGAAAGTGGCCGCCGAAAAGATGCAGCCTCTGATGGGATCGCTTGGCAATCTAGGCCTATAAGCCTTTTATGGACTCTGTCATACCCCAGCCGCTTCGCGAGCTTATCGAGGCTCTGGAGCAACTTCCGGGTGTCGGACCCCGGACCGCCGAACGTTACGCCTATTACTTATTAAAAGCCGACCAAGCCAAAGCCGGACAGCTGTCTAGTGCCTTGGCCAGCCTGCACAAAAGCATCCGGTATTGCCCGAAGACTTTCGCGCTGATTGACGCCGAGCTAGAGGTCAGCCCTTTATATGACAACCCCGCCCGCGATAAGCGGCAAGTGGCTGTGGTCGCCGACCCTTTTGACATCGTCGCTATTGAAAAAACCGGCAGCTACCATGGTACATATCACGTATTGGGGGGCTTGGTGTCACCCATCGATAATGTCGGCCCGGAGCAGCTGCATATCGAGGAATTGATACACCGGATAGACGATGACAAGGTGAAAGAGCTGATTTTGGCGACAAACGCCAGCGTGGAAGGGGAAAGCACAGCTTTGCTGCTCACCCAGAAAGTGGGCGGCCGCAAGCTTAAGGTCACCCGTTTGGCCCGGGGACTGCCGGTAGGGGTCGATTTAGAGTATGCCGACCAAATAACACTGACTCGGGCGCTGGAAGGCCGCCAGAGCATCTAATCAACCTTTTACTTGTTACAATAGGGGCAAGATGAGCGATTACCCCGAAGCCGCAGCTATTAAACAGGCCGTTGATAAAGCCGGCCATATAGTTGTTTTGCAGGCTGATAACCCCGACGCCGACAGTCTGGCAAGCGCATTAGCCCTAGAGGAAATCATGGGTGATTGGGGCAAGCAAGTCACACTGTATTGCGGTGTGGACATTCCGGCTTATCTGCGTTACTTACCTGGAAGCTCAAGAGTTACTAGCGAACTACCCAAGCAATTTGACCTTTCTATAATCGTGGACACCAGCAGCGACAGCTTATTGGAGCAGCTCGAAAAAAGCGGCCAGAAGGGCTGGCTGGCGGCCAAACCCTGTATTATAATCGACCACCACGCCACAGAACCAACCATAAAATTCGCGTCAATCACCTGCGTCCATAAGGCGGTGGCCACCACCGAAGTGATTTATGAACTTTCAACACAGCTGGGCTGGCAGCTTAACCGCACGGCGGCCGAGTTCCTGGCGGTGGGAATTCTAAGCGACAGCCTCGGCCTGACTTCCGAAGCGACCATCGCCCGCTCCATACACATCCTTGCCGAGCTGGTCGAAAAAGGCGTCAAACTGGCTGAGTTGGAGAGCGCCCGCCGCGATTCAATGCGCCGCGAGCCAGAGCTTATCCATTATAAAGGCCGGCTGCTAGAACGGGTTGAATTCCACGACCAAAACCGGATTGCAAGCGTTGTTATTCCGTATAACGAGATCGTTGAGTTCAGCCCACTGTACAATCCGCCCATGTTGGTTTTGGACGACATGCGCCTGGGAAAAGAAACCCGGCTGGCAATCGCCTTCAAATTATATGATGAAGGCAAAATAACCGCTAAGATCCGGGCGAATTATGGTTTTGGGGTCGCTGATAAGCTGGCTGAGCGCTTTGGCGGCGGCGGCCACCCCTACGCTGCCGGTTTCAAACTGAATGATAGCCGCGACTTCGACCAGCTAAAAGCAGAGTGCCTGAGCGTGGCTAGCGAGTTGCTGAGCGGGCACGAGGCGGGTCCGTGAGGCTATATAACACTCTTTCGCGAACCGTCGAACAGTTTCAGCCGATTAATGATGGCGCGGTCAAACTCTACACCTGCGGCCCGACAGTTTACGACTATGCCCACATTGGCAATTTACGGTCGTTCGTCTTTGACGATGTGCTGCGCCGCACCCTGGAATCCGAGGGTTACCAGGTCAAACATGTGATGAATATCACTGATGTAGGTCACATGACTAGCGACATGGATGAGGGCGAAGATAAGCTGGAGAGCGGCGCGACGCGGGAGCACAAGACCGTCTGGGAGGTGGCCGAAACCTTTATAAATGCATTTGAGAAAGATTCGGCGATGCTGAATATCCTGCCGCCTAACGCTTATCATGGCCGGCATGCGCCCTACGCCAGGGCCACGGATTTCATCGATGACCAGCAATCACTGGTGCAGACACTTCTAGATAAAGGCTATGCTTATCCGGCGGAGCAGGCCATCTATTTTGACGTGGGCAAACTGCCTGATTATGGGCGGCTGGCACGCCAAGACATAGCGGACAAAGAAGTGGCTGCCCGGCCTGAAGTCGTCACGGACACGGATAAACGCCATCCCCAGGATTTCGCGCTCTGGTTCTTCAACACCGGCCGGTTCGCTAACCACAGCATGGGCTGGGACAGCCCATGGGGTAAAGGCTTTCCAGGATGGCATTTGGAGTGCTCCGCCATCATTCACGCCACGCTGGGCGAGCCGATAGATATCCACACCGGCGGCGTCGACCACATCGGCACCCACCACACCAATGAGATTGCCCAAACCGAGGCCGCTTTTGGCACCAGGCTGGCCAATTTTTGGGTCCATAATGAACACCTTCTGGCGGAAGGCCGGAAAATGTCCAAATCAGACAGCAATTACCACACCCTTAAAGGTCTCATCGATAAGGGGTTTGACCCGCTTGCCCTTAGACTGTTGTTCTTACAAGCCCATTATCGCTCACAAATGAACTTCACTTTTAGCGGGCTGGAAGCGGCTCAAAGTTTTCTGCGCCGGCTGCAGGCCTGGGCGGATTTGAAATTCCAGCCGGCGGCGTTGGCCCAAAACGCCGGCGGCCCGGCATACGGCCCTGTCTTGCGAAAAATGCGGCAGGCGATGGCTGATGACTTAAACACAGCGGCGGCTTTAGTCTCTTTATCGGACTTAGTGGCAGAAGCAGAAGAAAACGGAATCAACAATGAGGGCTTTCAAGAGCTGCTAGAAGCGGCCGACTGCTTGCTGGGACTATCTTTATCGAGCCGCGAGGATGTCAATGAAGACGAAAAATCATTGCTATCACAGCGCCAACAGGCCCGGCATGACCAAAACTGGCAACTGTCCGACCAGCTCAGGGACCAGCTTTCGAAGAAGAAAATCGGGGTTAAGGACACCCCAGCCGGCCAGATCTGGCAGCGGCTTTAGACTGAGGCCGTACCAGCTTTGGGCGTTTCTTTTCGGGCACCGCGCCTAAAATAATCTTCAAGTATTATTTTGATAGCGCTGGCCGCCGGGATGGCGATGATAGCTCCAAGCAGGCCGCCAAAACCAACTCCGATGATAGCCGCGACGAAAACAGTCAGGGCTGTGAGCTCGTTTAGCCGCGATTGGATGTAAGGCTGGAAGGTGTGGTTCTCGATGAAGAAATAGATCACAAAGTACGCCAGCATGGCGATTCCAAGCGAGACCGAATTTATCAGGCAGGCTAAAACGACGATGATTGCCGCGGCCGGGTTGCCGAACAGCGGAATCAGGCCAAACACCGACACAATGCCGGCCAGAGCCACTGAGTTTATGCCTGCTTGGGTGATGTGGTTGCCGATCTCGAGCGCGCAGAAGGTGAACAGGCCGGCGACTATCGCCAGGATGACCTGCCCGTTGACAAAGCCGCTCACCCCGCGGTACATCCGGTGGGCCATGGCCTGGTAACGGGCCCTTTTCTTATCCGGCATAGAGCCAAAGATGAGTTCAAGCCAGCGTGGCCCCTCCACCAGCATCATAAACGCCATTACCAGCACCACCGCCACCGAAGCCACGGCCGCGATGATCCGCTTTCCGGTGTCCAATAACGTACTGCCGAAATTATTGTAGTGGGAGGCGAAATCACTGGCGCTCTGGCTGATTTTTTGGTCGATGTTATAGCGCCGGGCGAACCTGGCTAGTTTGGAGTTTTGCTGCTGGAAGTTCTGGACGGTCTGCGGGACATCACTGATAAATGACCGGGTTTGCCGGACTAACGGCGGTGACACCAGCGCAAAAAAAGCCACCAGAATGATAATCACCACCAGGTACGCTATCGACGTGGCCCACCCCCGGCTCCTGATTTTAAGGTGGCGCGATATCCAGCTCACCGCCGGGTTCAACGCCAGCGCCAAAAAGAAAGCCGCGAAAATCAAGATGAGCTCATGCGAAATCCGGCCGATGAATTTAAACAGGATGATTGTCAGGATCACCCACAAAATCGTCCGCACGATTGTACGGTTGGTAACATTAACCGTTACCTTATTGTTCATACCTAGTATTATGGCTTTTTTTAGTTAACCGCGCAATCTCGGTGCGGTATAGCGACTCTATTTTCGGTCCCACCACTTCAATGTCGTACTGTCTGACTGTTTGCCTCTGCCATTTGCTTATTTTTCGGCTAAGGGCTTTGTCCGATAGTAATAATTTGAGCCGGCTGCTTAAGGCCTCTATATCCGATGGGTTCACCAGACAGTTTGGTTGCTCGTTTAGGACGCTGCGATACCCTGGGTTGTCCCCGCCCAGAATGGTTTTGGCGCCCGCCGCCATCGCTTCCACCAGCACAATGCCGAAGCTCTCGCCGTACAAAGAAGGAAAGCAGGCCACGTCAGCCCCGTGCAGTAAATTGGGCTTATCCTGCTCTGCGATATGGCCCAAGAAACTAGTTTTGTTTTTTATGCCCAGTTTTTGGGCCAGCCGCTCGAGTTCCAGCCGCTGGGGGCCGTCGCCAGCTATCACTAACTGGATGTCTGGCGAATCATTGTCCAGTATGCTAAAGGCCCTGATAAGCTGCTCGCAGCCCTTTCTTTTAACTAAACGGCCCAGAAAAACCACTTTCTTTGGGCCGCTCAAGAGACGGCCGTCCGGCTTATAAGCCGCGACGTTCACGGGGTTGGGAAATATGACGGATTCACGTTTCAGCGACTGCCGGCAGAACTCTGCAGCCGGCCCGCTGACGCTAATCATAGATGATATCCGTTTTAAACTCCGGGCATTTACACCGCGCAGCAGGCTAGCCCCGGCGCGCGACAAAAAACCGGCGGGGAAGATGTGAAATGTGCCGATGACGGTTGTGTTTGGAGGGGCAAGGTTGATTAACCTATGCGACAGAAAAGGCGAGTAGGGAACCATGACGTGTAGCACGTCAAAATTCCGCTCTTGCAAAACGCGCCTAAGATCGGCTTTATGTGAGACCAGCGGCATGGACAACTTGTTTCCGTTAAATGTCACGCCGATATTGCGCGCTAGGCTGTAGACTGTGCCGCTGGCCCAGCTATCGATGCTGGTTTCGCCAACCAGGTAGCTCACCTCGTGGCCAGCCGAGGACAGCCAGGCGCCCAGGGTTTTGACGTGCTGGGCGACACCGTCGGTGCTGTCAAGCGTGTCGTCGAACAAAAATCCGACGGACAGCCCGACGTTTCTGCGCTTCATCACTAGTCTTTGGGTTAGCTTTCCGCTTAAAATCAATCGCCGCTTTATAAGCGGCTTCGTACTGGCCTACAACTTTAGGATAGTCATATTTTTTGACTTCTTTTAGAGCCCAGGTGGTCATCAACCGGCGCTGGTCCTCGTCGCTCAAAAAAACCGCTAACCGGTTAGCGAAGTCCTTGGTGGCCTGCGGCTCCACCAGCCCGATCCGCCCAGCCCCTTTCATCACATTTATATAGCCCAAGTTATTCCCGGCCACCAAAGGGGTGCCCACAGCCATTGATTCCAGCAGTACAATGCCGAAACCCTCGCCAAAAATAGCTGGAAAGCATGCCAGGTCAGCATTGGATAGCAGCCGTCTTTTTTCTTCTTCGCTGACATACCCGGGGAATGTCACATTTGGGATATTGTCGAGCTCGACCTGCTGGCGCAGTTTCGTGGCCCGGACTCCTGAGCCGGCGATGATCAAGTGCGCCTTGGGCATTTCTTTGACAAGCTCGGCGAAGGCCGACAAAAGATAATCAACGCCCTTGCGTTTTTCTAGGCGGCCCACATAAACAATGGTCTTAGTGTTCGGACCATTCAGCGGCAACCTTTTTTTAACCGGCTTAAAATCACTTAGCTCGACTCCGCAGGGGATGTATTTAAGATTCTCTATCAGCCGCTTCTCCGTCGGGGACTTCATGCTGGCTTTACTGATCAACATGCCCGAAGCCGCCGGCGTAGTGGCTGTGAACAAGTCCATTTTGCGCAGTAAAGGACGTCCGTATGGCGTGAACACACTGCTAGTCCAGGATTTACCGGCGGCCGTATCTATCAAATTGGCATGGAAGGTGCCCACGTGGGCCGCTTCGGAGTGCTTAAGCATCTGCCAGGCCAGCATCGGCAGCCACGGTTCATGGAAATTAATGACATCGAATTTTTCGATATTAAGCCTCTGGGCGATTTCATCGCTGTCGGCCGGCATTCCCCAGTTTCCCTCAGTGCCAAAACCGCTGACCTTAAAGGTACGGGTCATCCCGAATAAAATATAATCTTCCGGCACCTTACCCTTGAACCCCGATGGTCGCTGAGTTATCACTTTGACTTGGTGTCCTTTTTTCTTAAGCCCTTGGTGCAGGTGAATCACAACTTGAGGGACGCCGCCGGGCCTATCCAGCATGTTATAAGGACAAACTAAAGCAATCTTCATGTCTTAGCGACCATTATACTTTATTCTTCCGCTGGATTAGCCGGCGGCGAAGCGCCGGCGGCAGCAGAACGCTCATGGCGGCCTTATCCGCTATCACACTGGGCACATGTGCCTTTGATTTTGACGCGAACTGTTCATAACCAGAAAAAACCTGCCTCATATGCTGTTCGACCGATACGTTATCGATGTAAAAATCGTGCTTGGACACCACATGCATCACCTGCAGCGGAACGTGCGCACGGGTGTTATCAAAGCGTAGAAACTCGCTGGTCGTCAGCCAGTGCGTCCGGACGTCGTTCGCTTGCCAGAGAGTCACCTCGAAGTCCATGGAGGCTTTGAATTGTTCTGGAGTAACCTCGACCATCCGCCGCTTAGAGCTGGGCAATTTGGTATAAAGGTAAGTCAGCGCCAGCCTGTTTAGGAAAAAGTAGCGTATGAAAAAGGCCACTGGACGGGTGGCTAATAACCTGGCTATCCGGCCATAAAGCTTTCTTTTGAACGGCTTGAATGTCAGGTCGTCGGCATTCATGAATCCGACGGCGCTAACCAGCATTTCAACTTTGGAGGCGAGCTCGGGGTAACGCTGCAGCATGCGGGTGACCACGATGAAGCCGTACGAAACAGCATAGATTGTCAGCCGTTTGCGGCGGTAACGGAGCCTGATGAAACTAGCCAGATAGTCGGCGTGCGCGTCTATGGTCGGCTTTTTGCCAATTTTAGCGAAGCTATCCATTCCACCAAAACCGGGCATATCCGGCATCGTCACATTGCCGTATTTTTCAAGGTTTTGGACCAGGCTCCACCAGCGCTCCAGCATGGCGTGGTGGCCATAGACCAGCAGGATCTCGCGCCTCTGGTATTTCTTAGCGCTAGCTGGCGCCCTAAGCATGCGGCCGCGCAAGCCATTGATATTCAAGGGCAGTATATAAGCTGCCGCATCTTTTGCGGATTCAAGCATATGTGGCCTATTATAGAAGATTTATCGACCCCTGTAAAACAGATGCGTTTTTTGCTAATATAATAATCACAGATCAGCATTTAGAGCTTCTGTAGGTCTTTTCCGAAATCGCGAAATTCCGCAGTGCAGTATTTCGCGATTCTGAGAGGAAGAGACCTTGCAAGATTACCTCTTTTGTCAAGCAAATTCATTTTGTTGGCAAAAAGGTAATATTGCAGTTACGCTCCGACGATGGGGAGTGGCCAAGTGGTAAGGCACCAGGTTTTGGTCCTGGCATTCGGGGGTTCGAGTCCCTCCTCCCCAGCCAATTTGAACTCCAAAGGAGACCGTAATGAATGGCCATGAGATAATTAGAATAGACTCTATCAAATGGTGGATGACCACGCTCACGAATGGCAGTCGGCATCCCGTGCCATTATGTCCTGATCATGATTTGCGTTTAACTCCGATTAGACCAAGGGTATACAACTCCGTACAGAGGGGATACGTTAACGGTTATTCTGAAGATGCAGTTGAACTAAAATGCGCCGAAGGTCCTCACAAGATTGCTATACCACGCACTTTCAGTGATGAAAAACAGTATGTTGTTGACCGTGTTGACGCAGAGGTCTTTAAGGGGATGAAAGTCTTGAACCTCGATGATGAGGCTACCCCAATAGCAAAAGATAAAATTAAGTCAAAGAACGGTAAACATTTCCTTACTTCTCAGTTAATGGAATCAAAACGGGGCTTACAGGCCGTGATTTATGCTGGAAAGAAAGGCTCGCCAGCGAAAACACAAATTCTTATTACGCCCGAAGAGAAGAGACTTGCATTTGACCAAAAAGATTTACATCCAACAGAGGTTTTCTTAAAAATTGAAGCAACTTTCGATGATGGCTCTAAGCATTCTATAGAAAAATAGACACCTTAACTCTAAGGTCGCGATGCTAACAAGACTTGAGTCGCACAATAGGTAGAAACCGACAGCCTCAACCGGATTATGCACTCAAAAACGAGGCCGCGTTCCATGACTGGTGTTACCGTATTGTTTGTACTGGTTGGCATACTAAGCATAGCCTTTACCTTACCCCGGTGCCTATTCTGATAATCTCTTCCACTAACTCCTCGGTGGGAATTTCATCTAAAGCAATGCCTTTACTACAAGCTACTATAAGACCCTCGATAAGACGTTTTGCTTTAAAAGCCTTATCGCGCCGCAGAGGTGCGACTACGATAGGCTGGTTCATATAACGAGCCTTCAGAGTCAAACTTCCAAAGAACGGGCCAACGCTCAAATCTACACTGAGGACATCACCCCATCTAATACTTGTTATATTGTCAGCTAGCAGAAAAAGCCTTTTTATGACTGTTATCTTAGCCCTGTCAATGAGTAGTTCGTAGCGCTCTGGCCTAAAGCGAAAAACAGTGGTTGTGCAAAAAATTATCTCTTCGGACCGGCCCGCCAGATACCCTAACTTTTTAGAAGAATCGTTCCTTCCGGCTCCGTTTGTAGCTCTAAGTGGCGGTGTCATATCAACCCCTTTATGTGCAGTTTATCAAGCAGCAAATGAAAATATATCAGTCCGGCATAAGGATGCCACTTGGCTTTCAGCCTGCCGAGCTCCTCGTAATCCGGCCGCGCATCTAGTTGTAACAAATTTTGAATGTTATTTTGGCCGCCTACGTCATCACCTGGGAAGACATCCAATCTTCCCAAACCACGTAGCAGCACGTACTCAGCCGACCAATGGCCGATACCACGAATTGTTTGCAGGTAAGCTATAGCCTCTTCGTTGCTGGCGGATTCTAATTGCTCAAGTTCGATGTCCCCGTTGGCAACACCAAATGCCAAGCCTTTTATGGACCGCGCCTTTTGGTAACTGAAACCCAGCTGCTTGAGGTCTGTTTCAGAAACTTTAACCAGTTGCTCGGGGCTCGGAAAGGCACACAGCCTGGCGGTATGACTTTCAAATGCCGAACCAAAACTTTCGCTTAGCCGGTTAAGTACGCTAATTCCAGCATCCAGCGATACCTGCTGGCAGGCGATGGCATTGACCAGGGATTCAAAAATGGTTGGGTAGCGGGTTGGCCGCATGCCGCGAAATTGTTCGACCAACTCACTCAGCGCTGGTTCGCTAGCTGTCATGTTATAGAACGGCTGTAAGTTAACCTTTAGCCCGAACATACTGAGTACGAGCCGCTTGGCATCTTGCTGCTGTCGGGGTGCAACCTTTTGTTCACTGCGCAAACCGACCTCAAGCTTTGCTTCTGAGGTGCCAATCTGCCGTGCTATCAGCTCTACAGGCGCATTATCTAATACCAGTACGCGCCTATATGAACGACCGTTGAAGCGGTCTAGGTTATTTTTAGCGCGCCGGCGCAGAGCCCATACAGTTAGATCGAATCTGAACGGCGGTGCGGTAGAGACGGTAAACGTAGTTTCATTCATACCATACTACTTTTCCAGGTAGGCTTTGATTACGACCGCCTGGTTATGCTCTGTATCGTGCGCCGAGTATAGCAGAGTCACGATCTGTTTTCCTTTAACGATTTTCTCAAGCTCAGCGAAGGCTGCATTGTGTGCCAGTTCTTTCTGGTAACGTTTTTTAAATTCCTCATACTTGGCTGGATCATGGCCGAACCACTTGCGCAGCTCATTGCTCGGGCCGACCTCTTTTAGCCACACGTCTGGCTTAGCCTTATCCTTGCTCATGCCGCGCGGCCACAGCCGGTCCACCAGCACCCGGAAGCCGTCGTCAGCTGCCGGTTCGTCGTAAACTCGTTTAATATATACCGTCATCTTAATACCCCGTGAATTCTTCGGTGCGGATGTTGTCTTCGTTGGCACCGATTTCGACCAACAGCTGGCGCATAGCTTTAACCAGGCCCTCAGGGCCG
>JAICWR010000010.1 GCA_025934715.1 Candidatus Saccharimonadota bacterium | reverse complement strand
GTATGACTCCAAAATCGCTTTACATGTTTTAAGATTTGCGAAAGTGCACGATCCTTCAGAAGAAATTAGGTCACTTGCTTCTGAAATGCTCGAATCATACGAATCACAACTGAGTAATTTGCCACAAACCAGCTAGACACTTGCATTTGGATGCTGGGCTAGGCGCCGGTGAAGCGTGGAACGAGCTGTATTTAACATACTGCGAGTGAGCACTGGAGACGGCAACAACGCACAGCGCCAAAAGCCTTCAGCGGATTCCGGCTACGCCGGAAACAGGCTGAAGGCGGTGCAAGCGTCTAAACGTCTAGGTCGTCGAGTTCGGCTAATTCGGCGCGAGTCCGGCTGACTACGTCAGACGGTTCGTCCTCTTTGATAACTTCTTCGATATGCTCTTCTTCAACTGTCTCTTCCTGGACGGGCGCTTCATCTGCTGGAGCCTCATCTGCGGGCGTTTCATCCTCAGCCTTGGCCTTTTTTGGCTTGTCATTTAAAGGCGCGGATTTGCCTTCCGGCTCGCCAGTATCTACTATCTTGAGGTTATAGCGGGCTTCGTTCTTTGTCCCCAGCGCACGTAATAAAGTCCGCAAACTTTGGGCGGTGGCGCCGCGCTTGCCGATCACCCGGCCTAGGTCTTCCGGATCCACCGATAGTTCTAACAGCACGCCTTTTTCGTCAATTGTTCGCTTGATTTCAACCGCGTCAGGGTTGTTGACGAGCGATTTTACAATGTATTCAATGAATTGCTGGTCAATACTTACAGCCATACGGACTCTCCTTACCTAGATACAACAATTATATCAGCCTGGCTAGCGGCTGCTGTGATAAAACTAGCTCTCGGCGGGTTTTTCTTCGGGTTTACCTTCTTCGGGTCCAGCCGGCGCTTCTGAAGTTGCTGGTTCCTCTTCGCTAGTTGGTTCTGATTCCGGCTCTGGAGCGCTTGTTCCTTCATCGGCTTCGGCGGCTGGCTCCTCAGCGGCCGGTTCTCCGGCTGCGGTATCAGGAGGTTCCGCAGTTGAATCTTCGGCGGCTTGGGGCGCGGCTGCAGCTTCTGCCGGTGCCTCAGGCTGCGCCGGGGCGGTACTGCGGCGCTTCTCCGGGTTTCGGATTTCGCGCTTTTTAGGCTCATCGAGCTTCACCCAATCCGGCAGTTTTATACCTTCTTTTTTAAACAAGCGGGCCACACGGTCCGAGGGCTGGGCGCCATTCTGTAGATATTGGGACGCTTTTTCGCTGTTAATTACCGCCGTTTTGGTGTGCGGGTTGTAATTCCCCAAATAACTCACCACCCGCCCACGCTTGGGGCTGAAGCGGCTGTCCTGGACAATCACCCTGAATTGGGCGTGCCCAGACCTCCCTGTCCTTTGCAGTCTAATGGCTAGCATGTCTCAGTAATTTTACAGATAACTACCCCTGTTGTCAATTTAGACGAACTTTTTCATAGCATCTGTCGCCGCCGCGACTTGAGCGGCTTGCTTGCTTGGTCCGCTGCCTTCGCCCATCTTTTCGCCGTTCACAAATACACCGATGACAAATAACTTATCGTGGTCGGGGCCCTCTTCGCTTAAAACTTTATAAATTGGCGTGAAACCTTCTTTATTCTGGACCATCTCCTGGAGGCGGGACTTAGGGTCGAGCCATGCGCCCGATTCCAATATTTCCTGGAATGTTGGCAAAAGTGTTTTGGTGATGTAATTGCGGGCAGCATCATAACCTTTTTCAAGGTATAGCGCACCAATCACCGCCTCATAGGCGTTGGCCAATATTTGTTGCCTGGCCCGTTCTGACCCGCGTTTTTCGCCGCGGCTCAAGCGCAGCAATGGTTCGAAGCCCTCGCGGGCGCCAGAGGCACTGATGCTTTCAGTCCGCACCAAAGCGCTGCGCCAGTTGGTTAATATGCCTTCCGGTTCGCTGTAATTACCATAGAGATACTCCGTCACCACCAGTTCCAGCACGGCGTCCCCCAAAAACTCCAGCCTTTCGTTATGCTCCAGGGCTGTTTTTTTATGCTCGTTCAGGTAAGAACGATGGGTGAAGGCCGTTATTAACAGATTGATATCGCCAAAGCCGCCAAAGTGGCTTAGTGCGAAGTCCTGGTATTTGGTCACGTCCATGATTTAACTCATTCCCTTTTTCCGGTTATCCCTGATTTTCTTTAATCCAAGTAATATTAGCTTGCCGATGTCCTCGTACTCGATTTTGTCGAGAGCCTCGTTGGTTGTGAACCATTGGATCCCCTTCATCCATTCCTGGGGCACGATCTTGTCAGTGTCGCCTTTGGCTTCAACCAGAAAAATCTCGGTGGTCATCAGCACAAGAGTATCGACTCGGCGGTAGCGGAAGTTGATTTTACCCAGCCAATCAAGCATCCGCATTTCTTTCAGCCCTGTCTCTTCCTGGATTTCCCGCTCCGCTGTCTGCCGGGGTGTTTCGCCTTCTTCGATGTGCCCCTTAGGGATTGTCCACCGGTTCTTAGAATCGGCAATCAGCAGAATCTCCAGCTGGTTTTTTTTGTTATAACGATAGACGATACCGCCGGCCGTAGGTTCGCGCACGACTTCTTTAATAGCCGGCCTATGCGTCTTGACAAAATTACGTAAGCCGGAAATCGGCTTGGGTCTCTTCATTATCTACGATTTATTCCTTCTTATTTGCGGCTTTTGTCTTGGCGGTTTTGGTCTTCGCGGCTTTTTTGACCGGTTTGGCCTGGGTTTTTTCTTCGCTGTGGCGCAAGATTGTGCCAAGCACGCCGTTGATGAACTTGCTGGAATTATCACCGCCAAAGGCCTTGGCCAGCTCAACGGCCTCGTTTATGGCCACCTTGGGAGGCACCCCTTTTTCAAACAGCAGTTCGTAGACGCCGATGCGCAGGATGACACGGTCCATCCGAGCGATCTGTTCGATCGGCCACTCTGGCGCTACCGGCCGGATAGTGTCGTCTAGTTCGTTCTGGCGCTTTTTTATGCCTTGCACCAACTCCTCGATGAAGATCTTATCTTCAATCGTCTCATCATAACGCCCAATGTTACGCTCCAAAATCTCTTGAAGGTCGACGCTCGGGTCACCGACTTCCTTACGGAAGTCTTCCTCATACAGAGTTTGGAGAGCCACAATGCGGCCAAGATGGCGGTTAGCGCTCATGTGTTGTTAATCTTTCTGTCGTTCGTATTAGGAGCCACTGCTATCAGTATACTCCGTACATTATCTAATTTAGCTGCCAGTTAGGCCTTGGTTTCGGTTTTGGATTTTGGTTGCTGCCCGACTTTGACCGGGCTTTTGGCATTGACGCGGCGAGCCAGTTTGCGCGCCAGATGACTGCGACGCATGCCGGTCCGGCGGGATGTCGTCCGTTTCTTGGGTTTTCCCACTAAAAACACTCCTTATTAGGACTTAGTTTAACTTGCAGCTTAGACAGAATTATAGCTATAGGGAGGCAGAAAAACAAACCCCTTAGCGAATATTGGGCTAATATACTGGTAATTTAGTCAGTCTTTCGATTACAGTTTGGAGACGCGAACGTAGTCAACTAACATATCCCACGGACCGGGGTCGCTCGAGCTGGGCTGACCGCCAGCCGCACCCCAAGTTCCAGCTGGCGCGATCCCGTTGCTTAGGATGATTCCGAAGTGGCCACTGACCCCGTAGAAAGTAGATGCGTGCACGCCATCACAAAAAGTACTGACATGGTCGGAGTAGACCTCGGCGCTGTAAACGTGCCAATTGGTGCGCATGGAAGAGATAGTTAGCTGACCATCCACGGGGTGCTGGTCCGACCCGTTCAGCCAAGTGTGTTGGTGAGAGCCGAATGAGGTCGCAAGGGTTGTACGCTCCTCAGCTGCGTCCAGCTCATAGTTATTTTGTGAGGTCGACCGGTCCACGTTCATCATCCATAAGCTAGAGTGAGCGCCGGCGGTATTTGGCATCAACGCTCGCATATCGATACGGAAAGGAACCGGCAGCGATGCTTTAATGCCTGAGGGGGGCCAGCCTGACCCATAATTGAAAGTTGACGCAAAGCCGCCTGTGTAGCCACCTGAGCTATTGCGGGCTGTCCGTACAACGAGATGATTGCTTCCATCGAGGAAGACATTGGATGCTGTTGCGGGGTCGCCGAAAGGCGCGTTCCCGATCTTCACGTTCCACTTGGTAGTGTCAAGCGAGGTACCATTGAACTCGTCGTCGAAAAGATATGCGCTAGAGCCAGTACTGACTGTCACCGTCGCGCTAGCTGTAGCTGAGCCGCCCGAACCAGTACAAGTTAGTGTATAGGTTGCATTTTGGTTAAGGGCGCCAGTGCTTAGTGAGCCGGAAGTTGGTTCGGTACCGCTCCAGGAACCAGAAGCTGTACAGGAGGCGGCATTAGTAGAGGCCCAGGTTAAAGTGCTGGACTGGCCGGCGCTGACTGAAGTAGGCGAAGCGCTTAAAGCCACAGTCGGTACTGACGGCGGCGGCGCTGTCCCATAGAAGTTAGTTGCATCTAGGTAAAGATTGCGGTCACAGCTGCCAGCTATCGAAGTATCGTTCGTGTAGGCAATGCTCAGGTTATGGCTGCCGCCGGCTAAGTTGAGGTTAGCCGAGAAGCTGCTTAAGCTGGTAGCGTTAACTGTAGTAGATAAGACAGACCCTCCATCCACGGACACTGTCATGGCGGCACCAACGCTGCTGCAAAGCGTAGCTTTAGCGACGACGGTTAGAGACGAAGCAGCGCTAGGCAGGTTGAAGCTGCTGGTAATTGTGCCGTTGCTAACCAATTCCATCTCTTTGCCGTTAGAGGCAGCTGGATCGCTAACCACTTGGCTAAAGGCGGCCGGCGGAGTCGAGCTCGAACCTGTACCCATAACCTTCATCTCATACAGTGAGTAGCCCCACTTAGTGCCACGGACAGTACCGTACATCCTAACGTAGCGGCCGGAGCCGTTAACATTTAAAGTCTGAGTACCGCCGCTGCCGGAAGTGGTGGCGTAAACATTGGTCCAAGTAGAACCGTCATTAGAAGTCTGGATCTGGAAAGCTTTGGCATAAGCTGTTTCCCACTGCAATACAACCTGGCTAAAGGATTGGGTTGATCCGAGGTCAACCTGCAGCCAGGAAGGATCGGTGTAGAGGCTGGACCAGCGGGTGGTATTATTGCCGTCAAAGGCATTGGAGGGACTCAATATGGTGCCGTTGTATGTTTGAGTAGATGAAGCTGTGGCCGACTTGTTCAGGGCTAGATTAACTGGGGTGTTTGGAACACTCCAAACCTGCATCTCATAAAGAGAATACCCCCATTTTGTGCCCCGGACCGTGCCATACATGCGAACATAGCGTCCGGAACCGCTGACATTTAAGGTTTCAGTGCCTCCCGTGCCGGAAGTAGTAGAGTAAACAGTGGTCCAGCTAGAGCCGTCATTAGAGGTCTGAATCTGATAGGATTTGCCGTAAGCTTTTTCCCATTGCAGCACGACTTTATTAAAGGTTTGAGTCGAGCCCAGGTCGACCCGCAGCCAGGAGGGGTCGGTATAATTGCTTGACCAGCGAGTGCTGGTGTTGCCGTCAAAGGCCTTGAAAGGACTAAGTACGGTGCCGTTGTATGTTTGAGTCGAGGAAGCGCTAGCTGGTCTATTTAGGGCCAGGTTGACGGAAGCGGTTGAGGTTGGCGGCGGGCTGGAGCTGGCCTGCGGCAGCATATTCTCAGCTTAGATCGAAGCTACCAACGGCGCGGCCGCAAAGGTCTTAAATAACAGATAGCCGATTAGGCCAAAGGCAATAACGAATATAGCCAGCTGTGGTTTGGAGAACTGTGATGGATTTTTTAACTTATTGAAATAGGACCTTACAGTAGTTTTACTGTTTTGCGTCTCACTCGTTTCCATTTGTTTTCTTTCTTTATTATTTTTGACAGCCATAGCTATCCTAAATTCTTATGCTTAACTATCTGTTAAGCGGGTTTATTTGTCAACGGTGTTAAACAACAATACTAATGATGCGGCCGGGCACGTAGATGGCTTTTTTTACGTGCTTACCGCTGATTAAACCGGCGATTTTCTCATCTTCTATAGCGGCTTTTATTGCCTCTTCTTCTGAAACATCGGCCGCCACGACTATTTCAGCCCGGACTTTGCCGTTTATCTGCACAGCCAAAGTTATAACTTCTTCGGCGACTAGTTTGTCGTCCCAGACGGGCCACTGACTGACGTGCACAGAGCTTTCATGCCCTAGGGCTTCCCAGACCTCCTCTGTTATATGAGGTGCGAAAGGCGCTAACAGCTGAGTCAGCGTCTCGAGGGCGAATCGCCAGCCGGGCGACGGCCCGATACCTACTTGAGCTTTGAACTGGTAAAGCTCGTTGACCATTGTCATCATGGATGCCAAAGCTGTGTTAAACCTCATGTTATAGAGATCTTCAGTCACCTCTTCAATTGTCCTGTGAGCCAAGGCAGTAATTTCCAAATCTTTGGCTGTATTAAAATCTTCGGTTGCCAGAAGCTCTTCGGTTAATGTCCAGTATCTCTGCAAAAAGCGGTACATGCCGGCAATACCTTGTACGCTCCAGTTGACCGCTTGGTTCCAAGGCCCGATGAATAATTCCATCAGGCGGATTGAGTCGGCCCCGTAACCCTGTTCAATCAGTTCATCCGGCTCTATCGTATTGTTCTTGCTTTTACTCATCTTGGAGCCGTCCGGAGCCAGTATCATGCCGTGGTTACGCAAACTACTGAACGGTTCGTCAAAGTTAATCAAGCCCTCGTCATACATGACTTTCGTCCAAAAACGCGCGTATAAAAGGTGCATTACGGCATGCTCGGCGCCGCCGATATAATCATCGACCGGCAGCCAAAACTCGGCTTTGCCTTTGGCGAATGGTTCTTTATTGTTATGCGGATCGGCGAACCGCAAAAAGTACCAGCTACTGCAGGCAAAACCGTCCATCGTATCGGTTTCGCGTTTGGCGTCACCGCCGCATTCGGGGCATTTGACGTTAACGAATTCCGATACTTTAGCCAGCGGGCCTTGTCCGTCGCCGCTGGGTTTGAACTTGTCCAGCTCCGGCAATAGGACGGGTAAATCTGCTTCGGGCACAGCAACCGTACCGCACTTTTCGCAGTGGATAATCGGAATCGGCGCGCCCCAGTACCGCTGCCGGCTAATCAGCCAGTCGTGAATCTTGTAGTTAATTTTCTCTTTGCCAAAATCTTTGGTAATTCTATTCCTTGCCTCAGCCGAATCTAAACCACTATATTTTTCGGAGTTAATCAACTTGCCTTCTCCAGCGTATACTCCTTCATAACCTTCTGGTTTTTCGATAACTTCCTCGATTGCTAGATTGAACTTTTTTGCGAATTCGTAGTCGCGTTCGTCATGAGCGGGTACGGCCATGATAGCGCCCGTACCATAGCCCGGCAGGACATAATCAGCTACCCAGATTGGAATCTTCTTATTGTTAGCCGGGTTAATCGCATAGTGTCCGCTGAAAACGCCGGTTTTTTCACGGTCGGTTTCCATACGATCAATTTCGCTTTTGCGCCCGGCCTTTTGGATGTAATTCTTGACTTCGTCGGAAATACTTAACTTGTTAAGTATTTGGTGCTCGGGTGCCAGCACCAGAAATGCCGCTCCGAAAATAGTGTCAGCCCGCGTTGTAAATACCGGTATTTTTAGCTTGCTATTGGAAACTGCAAACTCAATCTCGACTCCACTGCTCTTTCCAATCCAGTTGTGCTGCATGGCTTTCAAGGCGTCAGACCAGTCCAAGTCGTTTAGATCTTTGT
Source organism: Candidatus Saccharimonadota bacterium (assembly GCA_025934715.1). Lineage (GTDB taxonomy): Bacteria > Patescibacteriota > Saccharimonadia > Saccharimonadales > UBA10212 > JAIFWC01. The sequence goes on along the minus strand of JAICWR010000010.1, from coordinate 18,974 downwards.
CAAGGCGGTCGGCGTATTCGGTTATCTTAAAAAACCATTGTTTGAGCGATTTTTTCTCGACCAGCGCGCCGCTGCGCTCCCCCCGTCCGTCGATGACCTGTTCGTTAGCCAGCACGGTTTTTTCGACCGGGTCCCAATTAACAAGCGCTTCTTTTTGATAAGCCAAGCCGCGCTTATACAGCAGCAAAAAGAACCACTGCGTCCACTTATAGAACTTCGGGTTGGTGCTGTTGACCTCGCGGCTCCAATCATAGCTGAAGCCCATCTGGGTCAGCTGCTTTTTAAAACGAGCCACGTTCTCGGCTACGGCTTTTTGCGGGCTGATGCCGGTTTTCAGGGCGTAGTTTTCAGCCGGCAGGCCAAAGGCGTCCCACCCCATAGGGTGCAGCACGTTTTCTCCCTGCATCCGCCTGAACCGGCTTAACGTGTCGCCGATAGTGTAGTTGCGCACATGCCCGACATGCATGGCCGCACCGCTGGGATACGGAAAATATTCCAATACATAGCGCTTGGTACGATTTTGGTCCTCGGTGGCTTTATAAATTTCGGAGTCTTGCCAAATCTTCTGCCACTTAGGCTCAATCTCCTTAGGGTTATACCGCCTCATGCTCCCCTTAATTTTAACAAAGACATTTCAGAGGTTGTAGTCGCGCTCGACTAGCTCGGCGAATTTGGTTACAAGCTGCGGCATCGTCATATCGGCGACGGCCGCCGCTTTTGGATAAAGACTTTGGTCGGTTAGGCCTGGCATGGTATTGACGTCAAAGACGAATACGCCGCCGTCATCTTTTACAATCATGTCGGTGCGTGATAAGTGGCGGCAGCCAAGTGCTTTGTGCGCCGCTATGGCCAAATCCTGGGCCTTCTTCTGCCCTTCCTTGCTGACGTTCGGCGGCGGCGAAAGCTCCTGGCTTTGGCCGTTATATTTATTTTCGTAATCGAACTCTTTGCCCTGTGGCGGATGGATTTCGACGACCGGCAATGGCTGGTCGTCTAAAATGGCGACGGTTATTTCAATACCCGGGACGAACTCTTCAAGAATCGCCGGTTCTTCCATGTTAAAGATCGCTGCTATCTCGTCGTTTTTTATTGACTGGGCATTTCGGGCCACAAGCACTCCGATACTGGAGCCGCCGCGCCGTACTTTCAGTACATAGGGGTTTTTAACCAGCGGACTATCTTTGAAGTTTTCCCGGTCGACTAATTGGCTTCGGGCAATCGGCACGCCCGCCGCTCTTATGGTATTCAGCGACTGCCATTTGTCCCAACATTTGGCTGAAGCGGCGCTGGCACTGCCCAGGAATGGCAACTGCCGTTTTTCGAGTTCGGTTTGAATGCCTCCGTCCTCACCGTACGCCCCGTGCAAGATCGGAAAAACTATCGTATCACTACCTATTTTATCCAGGATTAGCGGCTCATCATGGTGATCGGCTTCCATCACATCAAAACCGGCTCGGCGGGCTGCGATAGCCACCGCCTTTGCCGAGCGTAAAGAAACTTCTCTTTCATTTGAGGTCCCGCCGCCAAGCACTAATATTTTCATGGTTTAAAGGCCTTTTGTTTTATTTTTAGCCATTCCGGAGTTTGGCGCACCAATTTATCTGCATCGCCGGGGTTGGCCAGCAGGGATTTTATGGCTTCCTCGGCGAAAACACCGTTCTGGGATCCTTTTATAAGGATCAGCGCGCCTTTTTTAATCTGTCCTTTTATGTATTCCCCGGCGCCATAGGGGCTGTCGAAAGTTTTGACGTTGCAGCCTTTGGCCTCGGCTGCCGGCGCCAGGTATTTGTTAGCATCAGGCCCCAAGGTGACCACCAGATCAAGCTGCCTGGGGTCGCAAAGTTCGCCAATTTCTTTATGGGAAGCCGCGGAAGTTTCGCCCAGCTCGTTCATATTACCCAACAGGCCGATTTTTTGCGGCGCCTGCAACCGGTAAAAGTATCTAAGGGCCAGCTTGACGGCCTCTGGCGAAGCATTATAAGAATCATCGATGATGATAGAGTCGTTGATTCCGGCTAACTTACGCATTCTGCCTGGCACATCGCTGATTTTGGCCAGCCCGTTTTTGATAGCATCTTTGTCCATGCCCATTTTATTAGCGGTGGACACCGCGGCCAGCAGGCTATATTGTTCGGCTTCACTTTTATCTTTTGTGTCGGTAATCTCCGACGGGCCATAGTCAGCGGTCTTTTTTAGACCGTAGGTCAAAAACTGGGGAAGCGATTTAAGATACTTAGTGTCGCACAAATCCCCGTTAGCCAAGACTAGGCTGGAGAATTGGCTGACGGATAGCTCCTCTTTGGCTACATCTTCCATTGAGGCAAAGTTCTGCATGTGTTCAGGAGAGATGGCTGTCACTACGGCGATCTCCAGTTTTAGATAACGCTTAAATTCGATAATCTGCCCGGGTGCATCGCTGCCCAATTCAACGACCACCACATCGTATGGATACGGTTTTTTCAGTTGTTTGGCATTACGTTTAAACACCGCCAGCCACGCCAGGGGGTTATATAAACTCGGAAGCTCTTCGCCGAAGAAAATCAGCGGCACGCTGACCAAATCGTTATAGTTACCTTCCTGATACCGGACCTTAAAGCCAGCGCTAAGTACCTGGGCCAGGGCCAGCTTGGTGCTGGTTTTGCCGATGCTGCCGGCGACGCCGATGACTTTGATGTTATTTTTCTTATAAAGCCGTTTGACTTGACGGCCAAGGATCGCGGCCACGGCCGATTTGGCCAGCTTTTTCATACCTAAGAGTATAGCAACAGATTAGTTCAATGACTGCTTGACTAAAGTTTTACCGGTGCTAAGCGTAGCGGTTAGGGTGTAGTGCTGACATTTGATGGACGTGTTGCTGCAGCCGGCCGGCGCCACTTGATAAGCATAAACGTGAGCGGCTGGTGAAGCCACCAATGACGATGAAGTTCCATCGGGGTCTTTAAAGGCATTTAAGTCAACGCCTAGCATATTCACTGAGCGCCAACTTGAACTGTTTAGCTGCGCTAGCGTGGGGTAATATCCGTTATTTGCGAATGCGGCTTCGAGCTGGCTCTGCAGAGCGTTCAGGTCAGTCTGGCGCTCAGTGTCGTTGGCTGATGAAGAAGCAGAGCTGGAGCCGCCTCCATTCCCGTTAAGCGCCAGGTGGGTCAAATCGCCAAGCCCAAGTTCATTAACCAGGTTCAGAACCGGTTTGGCCTTGGCCGGCGGCTGGATATTCACGGATCCATAAGACACCGTGCCGGTTAAGTTGCCGTTTACTCCATTGGCCTTATCCTTGGAAGTTGATTGGCTGGCATATTTGACGATTTTTTCACTGCCTTTGCCCACCCAAACTGTCAATTGGGTGGTGTCGCCATCTTTTAGCGAGCTTAGATTGAGGCTGCTGGACGAGCTGATCGATTTTAGGCAGCTGTTTAGGCCCTTAAAATATCCAGCTCCGCTAAGGTCGAAGGCCGATAATTTATTATCATCAATCGAAAGACCATACTTTGTGGCGGATTGACCATTAACCATGTCGCTCGAATGGCTGTTAATTGTAACGAACTGGTCATTCTTATATGAATTAGAAAGCGCTTGCACATCAGCTTGCGAAAACCGCGCCGGGTAATTGGTCAGGCAGCTAAGCTTGGCTTCTTTGACGAGGGTGCTGTCCACTACTATCCACTGGTTAGAAACCGCTTTATTGAGTTTGGACTCGAATTGTTGGGTGTTCGCTCCGAAAGCAGCTCCAAATTGCGAAATCAGCCCCTCCACAGTTGTCAGGTTACCAATTTTAAAGTACAGATTGCCGTTGGCGCTCATTAATTCCACAGGTATTTCCACGCCGCTTATCGTGGTGTCAAGGTTGAGGTCGAGGGCATGGCTATTGTTATCGACCTTCGCCGTGTAATCCACCTTGCCGCTGACGCCAGAGCTTGTTATGTTTATTGTTCCCGTCGAAGTTAACGATTGGGCAAGCAGGCTATTTTGGACGGCTTTGGCTAAGACGTTTTGTGGTTTATTGGGCACTACGTACCCAAAGTAAGCGGCAGTGCTACCGCCGAGCAGCACTAGGGCCGCAATCACTGGCACTAACAGCTTTTTACTGGGGCGGAAGCTTTTGTTAGTGGATGAAGATGCCTGTTCGTTGTAGCTGACCGCCTGGCCGTTGACCATGACGCCGCTTGTTGGCGCCGGCGCTGCCACGCCAACGGGACGTTCACCAGAGGGTTGTAGGGCTGGTGCCGGCGGCCCAGGAGAAGTTGGCGAGACCGGCGGAGCTGACTGCGAAGGGCCAAACACCTGGCCCGGCTCATGTGCCGACACTGGCGTATCGTTATCTGTTTGGTTTTCCATTTTTTATCTATCACGAACTTAAGTTTAACTATACACCAACTGTTGTAGTTTTTGTACCTCATCCGGTTCTAAATCACGCCAACCGCCTGGCTTGAGTCCTTTTAGAGTCAGGCCCGCGTACCGGCTGCGGTGTAGAGTCTTGACCGGCAGGCCGGCGGCCGCCATCATCCGCTTGACCTGGTGTTTGCGCCCTTCATGGATGGTAAGCTCAACTTTGGTTTCCGATATTTTTTTCACTTTGGCTGGGGCGGTCATGCCGTCTTCCAGCTTAATCCCAATACTTAACATGTTAAGTATCTCGGGCTTTATGTCTCCTTCGACCTCGGCTTCATATACTTTTTCAACCTCAAAGCTGGGGTGAGCCAACTTGTGCGCCAAATCCCCATCGTTAGTCAAAAGCAACGCCCCGGTCGTATCGTAATCCAGGCGCCCCGCTGGAACTATCCGCTCGGCCACTTCTACCAAATCGACCACTTTGCGGCGTCCTCTGGAATCTTTCAGAGTGGTGATATAACCAGTTGGTTTATACAGCAAAATATAGCGACTTTTTCGCAATTTAACCTGTTTGTTGTTCAGCTTAACTTTGTCATTTTCGGACACCTCATCATTTAGCTGCCCTGGACGTCCGTTGACGAGAACTCTGCCGTCTTTAATGAGCTCATCAGCGCCACGCCTAGAAGCCGCACCTGCTTTCGCCAAAAATGCATTTAGTCTCATTAACTTGTATTTTAGCAGTAGTAGAATTCGGATATAATACCTCTGTTAATGGGGTTGTAGCTCAGTTGGCTAGAGCGCCGCATTCGCATTGCGGAGGTCAGGGGTTCGACTCCCCTCAACTCCACCATTTGTATGTTTGATGATTTAACGAAACAAGCCACTACGCACACAGGTCATTGTCTGACCGGCTGCGGCATTGGTGAAATCACCGGAATGGCCATCGGCCAGAACTGGTCTAATGTATGGCAGACGGTACTGGCTATTGTTCTGGCTTTCGTTTTTGGTTATTCGCTGACTTTTTGGGGGGCTAGGAGCAAGATGTCCACCAAAGATGCAATAAAACTGGCCTTGGCCGTTGATACTATTTCGATAATCTCGATGGAGATAATCGACAACGTGACAGAATGGCTTATTCCTGGGGCAGTAAACGCAAGGCTGTATGATTTCCTATTCTGGTGGAGCCTGGCTTTAAGTCTGGCCATTGCTTTTGTGCTCACCGTACCTGTCAACCGTTTCGTTATGAGCCGCGGAATCGCGCATAGCCACCACTAGAATTAACAGGGACAATTTTGTATAATCACTAGGGTTAAATCGGGGCTATAGCTCAGTTGGCTAGAGCGCTTGTATGGCATACAAGAGGTCAGGAGTTCGAGTCTCCTTAGCTCCACCATTAAAAATATCCGTCAGCTGACGGATATTTTTAATCTTCGCGCAGCCCACCCAGCGGGCCCGGATGAGAGCATTTATTTAGCCGTCCAAGATCAACTCGCAAACCTTAAACGGTGGGTGTTTGTTTTGGCTTCTTCGCGAGCCACAGGTAGCGCGAAGCTTATGTTAATTACACACCGCTTATCTTATGCTGTCAATCAGTTTAAGGAAATCAGCTTCGCCAATCCGTTTGGTGCCCAAGTCGCGGGCTTTTTTGAGTTTGTTTTCGCCAACGTTCGCGCCAACTACCAGATAGTCGGTTTCCTTGCCGACCGAGCTTTGGAAAGTTCCGCCCAGGGCCCGGATTCGCTCGGCCGCTTCTTCGCGGCTCATGCTTTCCAAAGAGCCCGTTACTACCAGGCTTTTTCCAGTTAATGGCCCCCTTATTTCTTTGGCTGATTCGGGCTGTACGCCTAGCCGCTCAAATTTCTCTAGCAGCTTCTTATTGCGGGGTTCTTCAAACCATTCAACTATCGCTTCAGCCACGACCTCGCCAATACCTTCCACTTCCGCCAGCTCATCAATCGTGGAATTACTCAATTTGTTAAGTGTTTTGAAGTGGGCAGCTAAATCAATCGCTGTCTGTACGCCGACATGGCGGATGCCCAGGCCATAAATAAACCGGGCCAGAGGCGGGCGTTTCTTATCCTGTATGGCCCTAACCAACTTTTCCGATGAGATATCGGCGAACCGCTCCAGCTTAAGCAGGTCTTCTTTTTTAATGGAGTAAATATCGGCGGCGTTTTTAATCAGGCCGGCCTGCAGTAGGGCGATGACGTTCTTCTCGCCCATGCCCTCTATATCCACGGCGTCTTTGCTGGTGTAGTGCTGTATCTGTTTCCAGGCCCGAGATGGACAGGCGTTATTTGGGCAACGCCAGACAGCTTCCTCGGCTTTGGCCTTGACCAGCTTGGTGTTACAGACTGGACAGCGTTTAGGCATCACAAATTTTTTCTCGGCGCCGCCGCGCAACTTAACCAGCGGCGCAACGACTTCCGGTATGACATCACCGGCTTTCTGGACTATAACTGTGTCGCCGATACGGATGTCTTTGCGGTGCACCTCCCCCTCGTTATGAAGGGTGGCCATCTGCACCGTGCTGCCGGCTACAACGACCGGTTCCAGCATGGCCACCGGCGTGGCCGAGCCGGTCCGACCGATGCTGACAAAAATATCTTTGACTTTGGTGGTGGCCTGCTCGGCGGGGTATTTGAAAGCCACCGCCCCGCGCGGCGCTTTGCCGACAACCCCTAATCGGGCCTGGAGCCGCCGGTCGTTGACTTTTACCACCAACCCGTCGGTGTTAAAAGGCAGGCCTTTGCGCTTGTCTTCCCATTTTTTGGCGAAGGCTTCGACTTCTTTGATTGACTTGGCAACCATAGCGTCTTTATTAGTGATTAGGCCGAGTTCACGGATAGCTTTATAAATAAAGTCGTTGGTGGGGGTCTCGGCCCCGTCCTGCCTTAGCAGGTCGTAAGCATGGAATTGCAGAGGCCTGGCCGCGACCAGTTTGGGGTCTAGCTGGCGGATAGTGCCGGCGGCTGTGTTCCGGGGGTTGGCGAACTTGGGCAGGCCTTTTTTCTCCTGTTCTTGGTTCAGTTTTTCAAAGGCTTTCTTATACATAATTATTTCGCCGCGGATCTCGGTGCGCCCGTTTAAGAAATTCTCGTAGCCTTTGGCTGAACGCAGGCGCAAAGGCACTGATTCGATTGTCCTGACATTCATGGTCACGTCTTCGCCGGTGAAGCCGTCGCCCCGGGTGACGGCTTGCGCTAATACGCCGTCCTGATAAACCAGAGCGCAAGCCAGTCCGTCCATTTTCAGGTCGGCAAAGTATTCGATGTCTTTTTGCCCTGAAAGTTTTTCTACGCGGGACTGCCAGGCCTCTAACTCCTCATTGTTAAAGACATCGTTGAGGCTGAGCATCCGCCCGGAGTGCTGGATTTTCTTGAACTGCGGTAACGGCTCGCCGGCCACCCGTTGGGTTGGCGAATCAGGAGTGATAAGGTCCGGATGCTCAGCCTCGATTTGTGACAGCTCGTGTTTCAAGCTATCTGCCGCGGCTTCGCTCATTATCGATTTGTCTAGCACATGATAGTTGTAGCGATAATCATTCACCAGCTCGCGCAGTTTTGCGGCCCGTTTGGCAGGTGACTCAGCCATTATTCAAGCATCCCTCTGTACAGGTTATAAAGGTAGGAGTGAAAGAAAAGGATGGCTAGCATACTCAAAACGTAAAACACGGCAGGGACTATCCGTGATACGAAAAGAATCAGCGGAACCATAATCAAGCCCATCACCACAAAGATGAAGATCGGCATGAAGAAAACCCGGCGGATGACAATCAGCCGTCTAAAGCGCACCAGCTCACGCGCAGACCGTAAAGCCTGGCGCGGCTCCATGTCTGGTAATGTGACGATGTATAACGCGAAAACAGAAGCGCTAACCATATAGATTGACCACAACGCCAGAAGAGCAAAAAATATAATACTGACAACCGTGGCCCAAGCAGTGTTCGTGAACACGCTCGATGATACAGCCGCCAGCACCACCCCGCCGATAGTGACCGGCAGCAGCTGGATGATAATCCAAAAAATAATCAACAAGAAGGGGATAAGTGGAGCCATTGCCCGGTACCAAGCCAGTTTGATAGTGAAATTATGGCCGGACAACAGATGACGAAGCGCCCAGATTATCACCAAGCTTTCCAGTACGAATAGCACGCTCTGCAAGGCCGAACCGGTGGCGCTGCTGCTGGCGCCGCTACTGCCCACCAAGCTGGCAAAGCCGCCAGCCGCATGCCATAGGCCCTGTCCGCCGCTGGCCTTTAAGTCGGATTTTATGGTGTCAAAGTTGGAGCTGATATTGCTGACACCACTGGCGAACACGATATTAAGAATCAAGTAAATCAGTACTATTCCGCCAAGCGGCTTCCAGTGCTGCCGCAGCAACTTGAGCACCGACCACGTCAAACGGAAACTGCCGGGTACTGGCTTATGAATCCTGGCTTCCTTTTTAGACTTGACCCGCTGCTGCTTTTTGGTCAATTTGCGGGTGCGACCAGCAGCGCTGGCAGTCTTTTTCGGCTGCTTTTTCTTCTCCGCTTTCGCCATACCCTAATTATACCCGAAAACAGGGGTAAATGAGCGGCATTATAGCTTCATTTCGCGGAGGGCGGCGATACGGGCTTCAATAGGCGGGTGGGTGCTAAACAAGTTGAGAAAGCTGTGGCCGCGAAGGGGATTGGCGAAAAACATGTGGGCAGTTGAGGTGTTCTGCACCCGAGTGGCGCTGCCGGTTTGCTCGATTTTCTCGAGCGCGCTGGCCAAGCCTTCCGGATAACGCGTGGTCAGCGCGCCGGTGGCGTCAGCCAAATATTCACGGCGGCGGCTAATGGCTAATTGCAACAAAGTCGCAGCTAAAGGTGCTAAGATTGCTGCCCCAAACGCCAGGATAAAAATCATCTGGTTGTTTTCCCTTTCCTCCCGGCCGCCGCCCCAGAAAGTTATCCGCAAGAAAAAGTCTGCGATCATCGAAATAACACCCACCAGAGCGAACGCCAGCGTGTTCACGCGCATATCGTAATTTTTGACGTGCCCCAGTTCATGGGCAATCACTCCCTGAAGCTCGTTATCGTCCATGATCTGCAGCAGGCCGGTGGTCGCGCAGACGTAGGCGTTATTGTAATTGCGGCCCGTGGCGAATGCATTCGGCGCCGGATCGTCCATGATGTAAACCCGCGGCATAGGCAAGCCATCGGTTATCGACAAGTTCTCAACTGTCCGCCAAAGCCTGGGGTCATCTTTTTTCTGGATTTCCTTGGCCCGGTTTATAGCCAGGGCCATTTTGGCGCCCCCGTAATAGCTAAGTATTGAATAGCCGATTGAAAATAGCCCGATGAAGAAAAAAATTCCGGGGTTATAGACTTTTCCAATAAGGTACCCGAGCCCCCAGAGCAGCGCCAGGAAAAAAACCATCATAAAAACTGTCCGCCGTTTGTTGCTGGCTATCTGCTCGTACATTGTCCAGAATTATTCGGCTTTTGGCTTAGAATCAGATGAAAAATCGACCTTCACTGGCTCGTTGACAGCTTCGGCCTCGGCTCCTGAAACTTCAAAGAAGTCGCGGACTTTAAAGCCTAGCATGCCCGCGAATAAGTTGGTGGGGAAAGTTTGAATCTTCACGTTCAGATCGCGCGCGGCGCCGTTATAAAACCGGCGGGCGGCCTGGATTTTATCTTCGGTGTCAGTCACTTCGGCCTGCAGCTGCTGGAAGTTCTCGCTGGCCCGCAGCTGAGGATAAGCCTCGGCAACGGCGAATAAGCTTTTGAGGGCCGTCTGGAACTGGTTGTCGGCGGCGGCGGCTTGCTTAACCGTCTGGGCGTTAAGGGCGTTGGCCCGGGCCGCAGTGACATCCTCAAACACGGACTTTTCGTGGGCGGCATAGCCTTTGACCGTCTCCACCAAATTAGGAATCAAGTCATAACGCCTCTTTAACTGGACAGTGATATCACTCCAGGCTTCATCGGTACGGACTTTGGCACGGACCAAGCTGTTATAAATCCAAACCGCGACCAGACCCAGCACTACGATAATAATTATTACGATTAAGCCTGCTGACATTTACTTTCACTTCCTCCCATTCGCTTTAAGTATACAGAAAATAATACAACATATAAACGAGTATTATAGGCAATAGGCAAGTGAAGAAAAGATTAACCTTTATGATTTTGGTGTTGGCCGCGGCCGGTTTGGCTTACCTCTATTCACGGCCGGTGCCAAAAGTAGCGGCTGTCAGTATCGTACCGGCCGCGCCCAAGCCCCAGTCGGTTAAACTTCCCTGGCCCAGCCGCGGCCAAGCGGCTATTGGCGCAGTCGGCTACGGAGTTTTAGCTAGCCATGGCGACCAAACACCGGTGCCGATCGCCAGTATCACCAAAATCATCACTGCTTATGCCGTCCTTACCCAAAGGCCGCTTAGTTTGGGCCAGCAAGGCCCTACCCTGACTTTAGATAGCACCGACCTTAGCTACTTTGATTATTACTATACCCACGGAGGCTCCGACACCAATGTGAAGGCCGGTGAAAAAATCAGCGAGTACCAAGCACTGCAAGCAATGCTGCTACCCTCGTCCAATAATATGGCGGATAGCCTGGCGCGCTGGGCTTTTGGCTCGATTCCTGCCTATGTGGCGTACGCGAACCAGCTGATGAATAACTTAGGCTTAACCCAGACGACCGTTGGCAGCTCCAGCGGCTTCAGCGACAAGACATTGAGCACCGCGGATGATTTGGTAAAGCTGGGTGAAGTTGTCCTCAACAGCCCGGTTATAGCCGGTATAGTTAACCAGCAAACCGCCAAAATTCCGGTTGAAGGAAATGTCAGCAATGTAAATGCTCTCGTGGGCTTAGATGGCATTAACGGCATAAAGACCGGCAACACAGATAAAGCCGGCGGCTGTTACCTCTTTTCATCAATGCAAAAAGTCGGCAAGCAGACGGTGGAGCTGATTGGGGCTGTGCTAGACCAGACAGATTTAAGTAATGCCCTGTCTGCCGCGCCGCCGCTGATAAAAGCCGCTGATGGTGGTTTTAAACAAGTAATTGCTATTAAAAAGGGACAGAAAATGGGCAATTATAAAGCGCCATGGGGGCCGACAGCCGATATAGTTGCCGCCCAAAATGTCAGCTTGCTTGCGTGGCAGGGCAAACAATTGCTAATTATAAATTCGCCCCAATTAATTAAGGCACCCTCGTCTGGTGGCAGCCAGGTCGGAACCGTAACTGTACTAAGCGGCGCAAAATTTGCTAGCGCCGTACTGACTCTAAATCAAAATCTTTCAGCGCCTTCTCCTTGGTGGCGAATTTCACACTAATAAAATGGCTCCTAATTGCAGCCGTATGGTGGGCGAAAGAGGACTTGAACCTCCACGAGCTTGCGCTCACTAGCTCCTGAAGCTAGCGCGTCTACCAATTCCGCCATTCGCCCGTTTAACCCCTTAATTCTACTTAAAAGCCGAAGGAAAGCCAATAATATCATGATATGATGGGTGCTAGAAAACATAAGGGTTACAGATACAACTAAAAGATGTCTAAAATTGCTCACTATTTACAAGAGCATCTGAATGGGGAGGTCACGGATTCGCTGGAGGCGCGGCGTTACTTTTCGCACGACGCCAGCATCTTACAAATAACCCCATCTGTTATCGTTTATCCGGCCAGCGAAAGCGACGTGCGTAAAACCGCCCGGTTCTGCTGGCAGCTGGCCGAGCGCGGCAAGGTCTTGCCTATCACCGCCCGCGGCGGCGGTAGCGACACCTCCGGAGCGGCCATCGGCAGCGGAATCGTCATGGCCTTCACCGCCCACATGAACCGGATTTTGGCGCTAGACCCAAAGAAAGAGTTCGTGACCGTTGAACCTGGCATCACTTTCGGCAGCCTGCTGCAGACCCTCTATACGCACGGGTTGTTCCTGCCGCCCTACCCGGCAAGCAGCGCTTATGCCACCATCGGCGGCGGTTTGGCTAATAATTCTATCGGCGAAAAGTCGGTTAAATATGGGGACTTGGCTAAGTATGTTGAGAAGTTGAGCGTCGTGCTGGCTAACGGCGAAGTTATTGAAACCCGGCCGTTGAACAAACGGGACCTCAACCGAAAAATGGGCCTCACGACCCTCGAAGGCAATATCTATAGGGGTGTTGACGCCCTAATAGAAGAAAACCAGGCCTTGCTGGCCGAGGAGAAGTCCCGCATTCGTTCTGCCCATAACCGGGCCGGCTATAACCTGTTTGATGTGAAAACCAAAAAAGGCTTCGACCTCACACCATTGTTCTTAGGATCCCAAGGCAGCCTGGGCATTATCACAGAAGCCACTCTGCAACTGGTGCGCCACAACCCCATCGCTGAGCTGGCGGTACTGTCACTTGGCAGTTTGGCCGAACTCCACGATGTGCTGCCGCGGATACTTGACCTGAAGCCCAGCGTATGCGAAATGATCAATAAGGCCGCCGTGGTGCAAATAAATCGCCTTAGCCCCAACCAGCTGAAAGGCTTGTTAGATAACCCGGCAGCCGATATCCATCTGATAATCGAATTTGACGACAGCAAAGAAGGCGGCCAGAAAAAAAGTCTTAAGAGCCTGGCTAAAATAGTCCAGCGGTCAGGAGGCTCGTTAATGGTCGCGACTAGCACCGAGGACCGTGACCGAATTAATAAATTTCGCCGCTCTATCGCCACGTTATTCTTGGAAAACAGGGGCGACACCAAAGCAGTTCCAGCGGCAGACGACGTTTCTGTCCCAATTGACTCACTGCTCGATTTCATGCATAAAGCAATTGAAATTTATTCTCAGGCCGAACTGGTGCCGGCCATTTGGGGACAGGCCGGCGACGGGGTGGTGCGCATGCACCCGGTGTTGGATATCGGCCGCGTTGGTGACCGTCAGCGGCTTTTTAGAGTTTCGGACGCGATTTATAAAAGCGCTTTAGAGGCGGGCGGCAGTATCAGCGCCAGCGCCGGCGACGGCCGTCTGCGCGCGCCCTACCTTGCCCATGTTTATGGTCCGGAGGGAAGCAAACTGATGCTGGAGGCCAAAAAGATCTTCGACCCGCACGGTATATTGAACCGCGGCGTGAAAACAGCCACTGCCGACGAGGTCAAAGCCATAATCCGCAGCGAATATTCCCGGCCCCACCACGAACACCTGCCCCGCAGCTAACGGACAGCGCGGTATAATACAAGCTAAGTGATAAAAGCAAAAAACCTCCACAAATCTTTCGGTAAAAAGACCGCTGTCGGTGGATTGTCTTTCGAGGTGGAAACCGGTAAGATAACTGGCTTTTTAGGTCCAAACGGCGCGGGCAAATCCACCACGATGCGCCTTATGCTAGGCCTGGACAATGGCCGTGGCGCCACCAGCTTTGACGGTAAAAAACTGAATGAATATGAGAACCCCTCAAAAGTAGTCGGAATCCAGCTCGAAGCCAAAGCCTTCCATCCGACCCGTACTGCCCGCCGTCACCTCAGTGTGTTGGCTGCTGAAGGGAACATCTCCCAGAAACGGGTGGATGAGGCCATTGATATCGTCGGCCTAAAAGACGTGGCCAAGGAAAAACCCGGTAAATTCAGCCTGGGCATGAGCCAAAGGCTCGGAATTGCCGCGGCGATTTTGGGCGAGCCAAAATATCTTATCTTAGACGAGCCAGCTAACGGCTTAGATCCTGAAGGGATTGCTTGGCTCCGGCAGTTTTTGCGTGATTACGCCAAAGATGACCGCGGCGTTTTTATTTCCAGCCATCTTCTTAGTGAAATGTCGCAGCTCGCCGATAATGTAGTGGTTATTGGCAAAGGCAAGCTGATTGCCGATACTTCAATTGGTAAGCTTATCGCCGGCAGCAGTTCGTCAGTCTTTGTGCGCGCAAGTGATACCAAAGCCTTGCAAGCAGCTCTAGATAAAGCCGGTCTAAAATACGAAGCCGAGGGCAGAGGCTTGACTATCACTTCTGCCAAGACCGATGAAGTAGGCAAGCTGGCTCATGACGCCAAGACTACCGTTTTGGAATTAACCCAGCATGCCGCGTCGCTCGAACAAGCTTTCTTAGAGCTGACTGAGGGTACAGCCGAATACGAAGCCGGCAAGCAAAAGGCGGACAAAAAATGATGCCTACTCTCAAATCCGAGTTCAGAAAATTGTTGACTGTCCGATCAACCTATATCCTCCTGCTTGGATTCTTGCTTCTGGGAGCTTTTATCTCGTTTTATGTTCACGGCTACAAGCAAGCCGGCACTCCCCAGCTAACCGGTCCGGCCAAGGGGCTGTTTTTGGCCAGTTCAATCGAGCAAATTCCTAACGTCCTATCTGTTGCATCGGCTTTAATGGCCCTGCTGTTGTTAGCCCATGAATACCGCTACAACACCATTGTTTACACTTTGACAGCTAGTAATAGCCGCAGCAAGGTTCTGCTTTCAAAAATAATCGCTATCTTTTGCCTAGTATTCGTTTATACGGTGGTTTCCACCGCAATTCTTTTAGCTTTAGTGGTAGCGGGACTAGCAGTGGCCGGACACAGCTTGCCGCCTCAGGATATTAATTACTTTACCTTTTTTACTAAAACCGTGTTCTTCACCGAATCCTTCGCGATGGCTGGGTTGCTATTCATCACTCTTATACGCAACCAGATAGGAGCTATCGCTGCCCTGTTGATCCTTCCCAACACTATCGAGGGCTTGCTTTCACTGCTGCTCAAAAACAACTCTGTTTATATGCCGTTTATGGCCTTGCAGCAAGTTATCCAGCAACCAGTCTTAGCGGGGGCTAAACCAGCGCATCCCGACAGTAACAATCTGGGCTCATTGACACCAGTCCATGGCGCGCTGGTCTACTTGGCCTACTTGGCTGTAGGTTGGGCTGTAGCCTGGTATCTGTTCTTGCGCCGCGACGCCACCAAGTCCGACTAGTCGCCTACTAGTTCTTCAAATGATTTGGTGGGCGAGAGAGGATTTGAACCTCCACGTCCTTGCGGACACTAGCCCCTCAAGCTAGAGCGTCTACCGTTCCGCCACTCGCCCAATAAATACTTTGTAATTCGGGTCAATATTTAAAAACTCTGTAAATTTTTTTCGTTTACGAGACAGAGAGGGTGGACAATTTTTATAGTACATGTAGCTAAACAAAATCTGAGAGTCACACTTGGAATAGCTTAATTTTAAGGCCCGAACACCAGGCTTTATTTTACCACCCTTAATTCCAATTAACTCTTTGTTCTTAGCCTGCAACCACTCTAAAAATGTATTACTAGCGCTTGTAAATTCCACGTAATACATGAAGCTACTCCGCCATCGGCGGTCCCAATAGCCATACACGGTTCCATCACCGTCAAATAGCCCCCGCAAGAAATCACCAAAGAGATCATCGGGAACGTCAACTTTTGCAATAGTCTTACTCTTAGCCGGAGTTAGTCCCGCCTTCAGCAAGAAATCATATAGAGAGACATCGCTAAACTGTATATAACTACCTGTTCCTCCAAATCCGTTTTTCTTGGTTCCTATCTTTGCTCTTATTCCAAGCGTCTTGATTGCGAGTTCAAGAATTTCGGTGTCGCGAGATGTGATATTTAGATGGCGACCGTTATTTAACAGGCAACCGTCCGAAGCGAAAATCCCTGTTATGTAGGCAACTTCTGGTGTCCAAGCGTAATTTTTTTTATAACTATAGCGCCTCATATACAGATAGTATACCAATTCATGTGATATAATCTGTCAATTAGGGCGCATAGCTCAGGTGGCTAGAGCGCTTCGTTTACACCGAAGATGTCGGGGGTTCGAGTCCTCTTTCGCCCACCAGGGATCGTAGCTCAGTTGGCTAGAGCGCTTCGTTTACACCGAAGATGTCGGGGGTTCGAGTCCCTCCGATCCCACCAGATAAGGTATACTGTAGGGTAATGCTTAGACGTTTGGCATTTTTATTACTATCTGTTATTACTATCCTGACTGTGTCAGTCAGCCCGGCTTTGGCCGCCAATTCCCATCACTTCGCAAACAAACAAGGTAATCGGTCAAACAACGGTCCTTTGGGCAATGATATTTCTTGGCCGCAGTGCAACAAGGCCCTCCCCAAAAACCAGGCTTTTGGTATAGTTGGCGTCAACGGCGGTTTGGCTAACAACACCAATCCCTGCTTTCCCAAGGAATTGACCTGGGCGCAGCTATCGACTGGCGTGCTGACAATCCAGCCGGCGGCTCAGCTCTATGTCAATACCGCCAACCCCCACGGCGTCAGCGGCATTACCGATTGGCCCCAGAATAATTTGGATTCGCACAACTACGACACTACGGCGATTGATCCCTACGGCAGCTGCAGCTCAAACAACCCAACGGCTTGCGCCTGGCAGTTTGGCTGGAATCAAGCCGACCTGGATGTCCAAGACCGCTTTGAGTCCGGCGCGAATAACGCCCATGTCGACGCCGTTCCGGGCCACTATACCTGGTGGCTAGACGTAGAGACGGGTAACAGTTGGGAAAGTGGCTCCGACGGTCAGCAGCGCAACATCGCAGTACTGCAAGGCATGGTCAAGTATTTGAATATTTATGGTGCAAAGGCCGGGCTTTACTCTACCTCTTATCAGTGGGGCAAGATAGCCGGCACGACCAGTACCGGTACTCCACTAGATGGTCTGGACAGTTGGCTGCCGGGCGCCAAGTCGCAAACCGCAGCCAAAAACAACTGTAGCCAATCTTCCCTGACAGTCGGCGGCAAGGTTACGACAACCCAGTTCATTTCGCAAAACCTCGATTACGACCTCAGCTGCCTCTAGGCGTCTTTGAAAGACTAATTTAGCACTTTGGGGTCCCCAAAGCTTGGGGATAAGCTTTGGGGTAAGGAGCGACAATACAAGACCCCGCTAAATTTGGCTCACTTGATTAGCCAAATTTTTAGCGGGGTTGATATTAGGTGCGACGTGGTGGCGCCTCCCAGACTCGAACTGGGGACACAAGGCTCTTCAGGCCTCTGCTCTACCAACTGAGCTAAAGCGCCGCGCTAGGTTATTTTATAACAGATTAGAAACACCATCAAACAGGTGGCTAGCTGATTTGATTGCTAGCGCTTACACTTTTTGGGCAGAATTTTGACTGAAATTAATCATAAACGGAACAGAATACTAGATGGCACCAATGTGAGGTGTCCCGGAGCGGCAAAACTCATCCTACCGAAAGGAGGTTTTGTAAGTTCGCCACTCCACCAGCCATCGTTCGTTGTCAATTCGCCGAAGGGAGATAGGTAAGTGGATACCAGTCAAACGGAAGCTAACTGTGCAACATTCCTGAGCATCGCCAGCCGCGATCTTAAGGAGGGGCGGTACCTGCACGCCAAGACGATCTTTAGTGCGCTCACCAAGATCGACTTCAGCTGGAAGCACATTGCCAGCCAGGGCGAGGCAGTAGCCACCGCTCGGATGGGCGAGTACGAGGGGGCCTTCTCCTCCGCGGAGAAGATGCTCCAAAAGCTCGTTACCCAGACCAGCGAGCAAACGGTCTTCAAGGCCGATACGCTCAAGTCGCTGGCCGAGGTCAGCATCGGCCTCAGGCACCTGGACAAGATCGACGACATTCTCAAGGAAGCCGCCGATATCTATTTCGACCAGGGCCTGACCAAGGCCAACGCCTCAGTCATCCAGCTTCAAGGCCTTGTCGCCCTGCAGCGCGGAGACGTCCAAGAGGCGATGGACAAGTTCTCGTGGGCGAGGACGCTCTCCGAGATCAAGATCCCAGAGATCGTTCCCTACGGTTTCGGCATCGAGGCTGCACCTGAGCCGTCCGTGTCCGAGACGCAGGTCCTTGTGCCGCTCGCAGCGGCACGGCCCTAGGCGACCGACGATGGCAACAGCCCGGGCGGGTTTCCGCCCGCCCGGGCCATTTTTATTTATCTAGTTTTACAATACTAGTTGAGAAATCGTTAGGAAGTTGCCATGGGCATCCAGCGGGCAGTTTTCGCCAGTGTTTTGAGTGCCGCCCCAGCCAAGTACTTTTGCTATATAGTCTGCAACCGTGTTGAAGGCTGGCCCACCATATGTATTGGGCGCCAGGAGCACCCGGCTTATTGTCGGATTTTGGTTTTTAGGTGCTTTCTTGGATAAGTCGGCACCGTTCACTGCTGCTTTAGCAACACTATAGGGGGTGCTCAAAACAACTCTGTTCTGGGAGAGATAGTTTAGAACCCCAGTACGACTATGGCTTATTGCCTGAGCCCAGAAGCCCGGTGAGCACCAAAACAGAACCTGGGTTATTGTCACTTGCTCATCCTGGCAGCCGCTGCTAACAGATATGTTGTTAGTATCGCCGCTGTAGACTGCCACCCATCGCCAGGTGCCAGCCGCGCTGCTCGGAAAGCTAGCACTTGTACCGTATGTTCCAGCACCACTAACCGTTACGGCATTAGTAAATGTGGGATTACCAGAACAGGTGGTATTCATAGGATCATACAATTTGAATGTAATCGTTCCTGTGGGGTTGAATCCCCCAGTGAGCAGCGCGTTGTCAGAAATCGGAGTACCGATTATACCGCCAGCCGAAGGAGTCGTCGAAATACCAGGCGTAGCCTGAGTTGTCGTAACGGCTTCATCTGTGCAGTTGCTGGAGACAGAGACGTTGTTAGTGTCGCCGCTATAGACGGCCTCCCAGTGGTAGGTGCCAACGGCAGCGGTGGTGTAGTCGTCTGTC
>JAICWR010000024.1 GCA_025934715.1 Candidatus Saccharimonadota bacterium | reverse complement strand
GGCCGAGAAAGGCTACGACACTTAATGGCTAGGGGTGAGTGATACTGAGTGATATTCGAGCAAGTCGGTGACTTCGAGGCTGTCGCCAGCATAAGTGGAGACTTCGTCCATCAGCGGCCACGGCCGGTCCTGCCAGAGTTTTTGCAGGCTGCCGTCATCGGCAATCGCCAAAATAGCCGGATAGCGGACCACGTCGTAAAGCCGGGCCATGTCGGCGCCGGCTGGCGTGTCCAGGCTGATTAATTCTATGGATCTGTCAGCGTGAATCCTCTCGAAATCCTTCACATAGTCTTCGGCCATGCCGGCGAACTCCTGGTTTGGATGGTACAGGATGACGGCTCTCATAGCTCTTATGATAGCAGACGGGCTTTAAGATTGCTAAAATCTCGTTTTTGTTTTAGAATAACTGCGTCGTTCGGGGCGGTTTTCGGACTGTTCCGGATCCGCTCTTTGCTCTCCGAGGAGGAAAAATGCATCAAATGCCAGCGAGTGTCGCGCTCTGGTTCGTCATAGGTTTGCTGGCCCTGTTCGGGCTGGCCATCGCCGGCCTGGTGGCCGGGCTCTACCTGCCCGGTCTCTGCAAAAACCGCTGACACGAAAGGAGCAAAAACTGCAATCGTGGTGGTATACGCTCGAACGGAATGTAGTTTTGGACGGCATTATCGTCGCGGCAGTCTGTTTGTTCGCGGTGGAGTATCTCAAGGGACACAGGAAGAAGGGCTTCGGTAGCCTCACGAAAGAGCTGAAGTACAAGCGCATGAGGCACCGATTGAACCGCCTAAACCCTGAGAAGAGTCTTAGACGCCGAATCTCGCGGCTTATCCGCCGGACCGGCAGGCTTATCTAGGCTTGCCTGACGTCTGGGAGGCCTCCTCAAATCTAAAAAGACCTGGGCTGGCAATAGCAGGCCCAGGCACAGCGGCCCCAAAAGGCCGCTTTTTTAATTGAATTATTTTTATTTTTATTGTATTGTATGCTAGTCCCTTAACAACTAGGCCGGGGGTCTAAGATGAACCGGAAGTGGCAATGTGACCTCATCCTTCAGCATTGCGGACAAGCTCACGATTGGCGGCATAACCTCCTCTACCGGCTCCACGGAGATGTGGTGCAGACGCTGATCCTCGATGCGGTGATCGTTATCGTCGGACTTTTTCTGCTGTGGCTCATCTGGTCAACTATCAAGTTTCTGGTGTGGAGGCTTAGTGACTTGCGCAGCCGCAAGCCAGTGCCACGCCGCCTCCGCGACCGACAAGCGGCCACCCCAGGGACTCCTGAATACAGGTGCACCTTTGACGGCCAGCCGCTGAAAATTCAAGTCATCGCAATTGGCGGAGCTGCAGTCGCAGCTCACTATTGTCCCAAGTGTGGGGCGACCGTGATCACGTTGGGAGAGTTCGACAAAATTCTCATCTGGATGCAAGAAGTTCGCGACGCGTGGGATTCCTTCACCGATGAGCCAGCGACGGCAGGCACTCCTCCGATCTCTTCGGACTAACCATGCCTGCCCTATTGATTAAGGGACGAAGCCTTCGGCGCCAGCCGGAGGCTTTTTCCTTTCCAGCCACCTTCCCGCTCACGCTTGCAATTTCCATAACAGAGAGGACAATAGTGAGATTATGCCAACTGTAAACGTTTTTTATCGTAACTCGGCGCACGAAAATGCATTATCCGCTCTGGCGGGTGGCCCGCTCCAGGAGCGCGTCGCAGAAGAGCTAACCTGTCCAGAAATAAAACTTGCTACTGATGAAGTAAGTGTCAGATTGCTAAGAGCTCTGGGCAAAGGAATGCTTGCCCCTGTTGAGATGGACATTATAGCTGCTGACTTTCCTGAGCGAGTTGAGCGCCAAGATGAAATTTGCCGTAATGTCCGCCAATTTGTCCTGGGCCAAATCCCAGAACTGTACGACGCCAAGATTTGGCTATCGCTAAACGAACTTGGCCACAACGAGACATAGTCTTAAAAACCAAACTCTATAAGCGCCAGGGGCGTCAGCCTGACATTGGTAAGCGAGCCCTTCAAGCGGCAAACCCCGAGAAAACAGATGAATTTGGTAAGCGAGCCGCCTCGCTGCTCGTAAACATGCGGAGCGAACCTGAGACCGGTGTTGTAAAACAGTCTGTTCTTGGATGCGAGAAGCTGTTTGAAGTTTGCCTGTTTGGCAAATAAGTTCTTCGAGCAAAGACTGCTGTTACAACTATAGGTCTCAAGTGAGTGGAGCGTTTACGAGAGTGAGGAGGCGAGCGGGTTTTAGCTGCAGCCGGTGGTGCTACCGCAAGCCGTGCAGACGTAGCACGTGCCAGCCCGCATCGTCTGGTTGCCGCAGTTATAGCAAAGCGGCGCGGCGTCGTCTAGGCGCATTGGATCAGCTTTTTTGGCCGGCTCATCTGTGGTGGCGGCTGAAATGGCTGGCTCCGGAGCGGTGCTGGCGGCCACAGTGACTGGGTCTGGGGCGATTTCCTGCTCGGCCTGGATAACTTCTTCTTGGACATCTTCCAGCAAGCTGGCTTGGCCCTGGGGCATGTCATCTATGTGGGCCAGGCCGACTTCCAGCTGGTCGTCAAAGCTTAGATAGGTTTTGCCGACTTTTTTGAATATGTAGTCAATGATAGAGCTGGCCGTTTGGATTTCGGGGTCATCGGTCAGGCCCGCTGGCGGAAAGCTGACGCTGGTAAAGTTACGCACATAGTTCTTGAGCGGCACACCAAACTGCAGACCGTAGCTGACCGACACGGCGAAGGCGTCCATGACGCCGCGCAAGGTGCTGCCCTGCTTGGCGATACTAATGAACAGCTCGCCGGGCGTGCCGTCTTCGAATTCACCGACTATGGCGTAGCCGCGGCTGCCGGCGACCGTGAATTTAAAGGTCTTGGAATTGCGTACCCGCGGCAGTTCGCGGCGCACTGCGCCGCGCGGCATCACGGTTTCATTGATGGCCGCGGCCACGGCTTGCGGCGATTCAGCCACGTGGGCGGCCAGGGCGGGCTGGTCTTCTTCTTTAGTCTCTTTCTTGGCCATACTGAGTGGTTGGGCGACCTTGCAGTTGTCGCGGTAGATAGCCACGGCCTTTAGACCGAGTTTCCAGGATTCCATATGCAGCTGCTCAACTTCCTCGACGGTCACTTCCTCGGGCATATTGACGGTTTTACTGATAGCGCCGGACAAAAACGGCTGGACGGCGCCCATCATCTTGACGTGGCCCATATAGTGGATGGGGTTATCGCCCATGCTGCAGGCAAACACCGGCAGGTGTTCGTCCTTGAGGTGGGGGGCGCCAACAATGGTCTTTTCGATGTCGATGTAATTGACGATGTCCTCTACCTGGCCGCGGCTGTAACCCAGGGCCTTAAGCGCGCGCGGGACGGTCTGGTTGACTATATTCATAGTGCCGCCGCCGACCAGCTTTTTAAATTTGACCAGGCCGAGATCCGGCTCAATACCAGTGGTATCGCAGTCCATCATCAGGCCGATGGTGCCGGTCGGCGCCAAAAGCGTGGCCTGGCTGTTGCGGACGCCGTGTCGTTCGCCGAGTTCCACGGCCTCGTCCCAGGACGCCGCGGCGGCCGACAATAGTTCTTCGGAAACCAGTGACGGGTCAATTTGTTTGACTTCATCGCGGTGCATGCGCAGGACTTTATTCATGCCTTCTTGGTCTTTGTGATAGCCGGCGAACGGCCCCACGACCTTGGCGATGCGGGCGCTGGTGGCGTAAGCGTGGCCGGTCATCAGCGAGGTGACGGCGGCGGCCTGGGCGCGGCCCTCATCAGAGTCGTACGGCAGGCCCTGGGCCATCAGTAAAGCCCCCAAGTTGGCGTAGCCCAACCCCAGTTCGCGGTAAGCCCGGGCGTTCTTGGTAATATTTTTGGTTGGATATTCGCTATAGCCGACCAGGATTTCCTGGGCTGTGAACATAACCTCTACGGTATGTTTGAAGCCTTCGATGTCAAAGCTGTTATCTTCGTTCAAGTATTTGAGCAAGTTGATGCTGGCCAAATTGCAGGCCGAGTTATTGAGGTGCATGTATTCGCTGCAAGGGTTGGAGGCCTCGATCCGGCCGGCCACCGGAGTGGTGTGCCAGCGGTTGATGGTGGTGTCGAACTGCATGCCGGGGTCGGCGCACTCCCAGGCCGCCTCGGCGACCTGGCGGAAGATGTCGCGGGCTTTGACTGTCTCCACGGCTTTTCCGGTGGTCACGGCGGTCAGGTTCCAGTCTTGGTCGTTTTCGACGGCCCGCATGAAATCATCGGTCACGCGGACTGAATTATTGGCGTTTTGGTACTGGACGCTGTAACTGTCCTTGCCGTCGAGCGTCATATCAAAACCGGCTTGTTCGAGCACGCGGGCTTTGCGTTCTTCTATGGCTTTGCACCAGATGAATTCTTCAACGTCAGGGTGGTCAGCGTTCATGATGACCATCTTAGCCGCCCGGCGCGTCTTGCCGCCGGATTTGATAGCCCCGGCGTTAGCGTCGGCGCCGCGCATAAAGCTCAAGGGGCCGCTGGCGGTGCCGGCGGACTTGCCCAGGCGCTCTTTAGAAGAACGCAGCGATGAAACATTGATTCCGCTGCCGCTGCCGCCCTTAAAAATCATGCCCTCTTCGGCGTACCAATTCAGGATGGCCGGCATGGTGTCTTCGACCGCCAAAATAAAGCAAGCGCTGGCCTGCTGGGCGCGCTCGGGCACGCCGATGTTAAACCAGACCGGGCTGTTAAAGGCCGCTCGCTGGGTGGCAAGAATGTACTTAAGTTCTTCGCGGAAGTCTTCGGCTTCGGCCTCAGACACAAAATAGCCGCCCTGCACCCCGGCGCGGGTGGTGGTGTCGGCCACACGGTTAATCAAGGTTTTCAGTGAAGCTTCGCGCTCTTTAGTGCCCGGTGTGCCAGTGAAATACTTTTGGGCGACTATGTTGATGGCGTTCTGGCTCCAGCTATCGGGGAACTCCACGTCTTTTTGTTCGAACACGGCCTTGCCGGTCATCGGGTTGATGATAGAACTATCCCGCTTGACCCACTTAAGTTCGCCGTAAGCTTTAGTCTTGGGCTTAGTGAACATCCTTTTTAAATTTTGTTTGGTCGCTTGCGCCATCGTAACCCTCCTTTTGGCCGCCCGCCGATAGATAACCGGCCGTTAGTTTTTATTGGTTTTTTAATATTTTTATTTGAGCTAGCTTCCAACCCGAACTTGCAGGCTGTTTGCTCCCTTTAGTGCTTTAAATATAAACCCATCAAAGCAGCAAAGGCAACAAACCAGCCGTGGTTTTTTGCGGGCTTTTATTTCGTAGCAGGCTTTTTTGGGGGCTTGGCGGCTTTGTCCTTATCTTTGCGGATTTTGGACAGCTCGCGTTCAAAAGATGAGATGTCGCGGAACTTGCGGTAAACACTGGCGAAACGCACGTAGGCGACCTCGTTGAGTTTAGGCAGCCCGGCCATCACCAGCTCGCCGATGTCGGTGGAGCTGATTTCGGGCTCGCCCCGGCCGTAAAGTTCGCGCTCGATGCCGGCCACGAAGGCTTCCAGCTGCAGATGGCTCACCGGCGTCTTTTCAGTGGCGTGCTGCAATCCTTTGAGCAGTTTGTCACGGGAAAACAGCTGCCTGGTGCCGTCGCGCTTGATGACCACTAAGCTGGGCCTCTCCAGGCGTTCGTAGGTCGTGAACCGATAGCCGCAGTTCAGGCACTCGCGGCGGCGGCGGATGGCGTCGTTATCGGCGACATCGCGTGATTCCACCACTTTATTATCGAGTGAACCGCACTTTTGGCATTTCATCTTTCTACCCCTGTTAAGATTTGATTGAAGGTACAAGCACTACCATATGTAGCGTTCGTAACTCTAATACTAACGCCAGACTTAGTGTTGGCGCAATAGCAATTTCGCAGTAATTTTGACAAGATTTTTACACTTTCGGAGTTATTTTTTGGACTTTTTGCCGGATTTTTTATCTTTGGGTTCTTCATCTTTTTGGCCATCGGTTTCGTCATCGGAGGGCTCACCTGGCCCGGATCCACTATCTTCTTCGGCGTCATCGCTGTCGCTGCTTATGACCTGCGGCTCCTCGATGTCCTCGCCGAAATGCTCCAGGTCGGCGGCCTTGTCCTTACGGCCCGTTAAGCGGCGCAGGAACGAGGGCCGCTCCAGTTCGTCTTCATCGGCTTTGATTTCTTCTGAACCCCCATTCTCTTCATCCGGCAGCGCCCAGATGTTGGGTGTTTCTTCGGAATGGAAGTCCTCGGCATGGCTGGCGGCCTCGTCTTTAAGCTCCATATCGATACCGGCCATGGCCTTTTCATCGATGACGCTCGCGGCTGGTTCTTCCGTTTTGGCCCGTCGTATCAAATCAGCTGCCTTTGTGTCGCGGGTGGCATAATAACTTTCATCAAAGCCGGTGGCCACGACCGTGACGATGATTTCGCCGTCCAGGTCGGGGTTGATGGTGGCGCCGAAAATGATGTTGGCTTCAGGGTCGGCGGCAGCCGTGATGGTTTCGGCCACCGTGTTAATCTCGTGCATGCTCATGTCCAGGCCGCCGATGACGTTGAATAGGATACCCCGGGCGCCATCGATGGAAATTTCTAGTAGCGGCGAGCTGATGGCCTGCTGGGCGGCGTCCATCGCCCGGTTGTCGCCGCTGGCCCGGCCGATACCCATCAGGGCCGAGCCGGCGTTGGCCATCACGGTTTTAACATCGGCGAAGTCCAGGTTGACTAGCCCGTGGACGGTGATCAGGTCGGATATGCCTTGCACACCCTGGCGCAGGACATCATCGGCGACTTTAAAAGCCTCCAGCAGCGGCGTGCGGCGGTCGATGGTCTGCAGCAGGCGGTCGTTAGGCACTGTTATAAGCGTATCGACGTTGCCGCGCAGGCGGTCAATTGAAGCGTCAGCGTTGCGACGGCGTTTTTCACCTTCAAAAGCGAACGGACGGGTCACGAAACCAACCACCAAGGCGCCACTGTCTTTGGCGGCTTTGGCCACCACCGGGCCGGCGCCGCTACCGGTCCCGCCGCCGCCGCCGAAAGTGACAAACACCATATCAGCGTTGGTGACGGCTTTATCGATCTCGTCCTTGTTCTCTTCGGCGGATTGCTGGCCGAGCTGGGGGTCGGCGCCGGCGCCCAAACCTTTAGTGGTCTCGTTGCCGATATGCACTTTTTGGCCGGCTTTGGAGTGGTGCAGCGCCTGGGCATCGGTGTTAACCGCCACAAAATCCACCCCTGTTATACCGGCGTCCACCATGCGGTTGATGGCCGCGCCGCCGGCGCCCCCCACTCCGACTACTTTGATGCGGGCGAACGTTTCGACAGCGGGATCGACTTTGGGCATATCCAAAAACTCCAATAAATTACCCGCTAATTATAGCCGGCCGGCGCTTTTGAATGCAATATATACTCAAGCGATTTTTGTGGATTTTTGGGCGTACTTATATATATGTATAAATTTAGACGATTTTTGGTCTGGTTCAGCCGCGCCGCTTAAAGCGGCCCAAAATTGTGTTCATTGAGCCATTCACAGATGACAAAATGCCGTGATTCTGCTCAACATAGCCGATTTCGGCCGCCGGGCCAAGGTACATATCCAGCAGCATCAGGCCAACTGCCGGCGCGAATTCAGGCTCGTCCATACCATCCACCACCCGCTTGATGTGCTTCCAATTGCCAACCCGGGCTGGCAGTTCCATGGCTTCTTTAGTGAACTCCACAAGTCCCGGCAGCCGAGAGCTGCCGCCGGTCAGTACCACCCCGCCGGGCAATTTGCGGCTTTTTTTGATTTTCTTAAGCTCGTGGTCGGCGAATTCCAGGATTTCTTCCATCCGCGCCCCCACGATTATCCGCATCATCTCCCTGTCAAACCGCAATTCTTCTTTATTGACTACAAAGCTGGTCTCGCCGCTGGTGGCCTTGCTGAGCGTGGCGTGTTTAATTTTCACTAACTCGGCGATATTCAATTCAGTCTTTAGGCCGATAGCCAAATCATTCGTAATGTGGGTGCCGCCCATCGGAATAATAGCGATATGCTCGACTTCACCGTCTTCTAAAACTAATAGATTGGTGGTCGCGGCGCCGATATCCAGCACGCAAACACCTGATTCCTTCTGCTGGCGGTCCAGTACGGCCTCTGCCGCCGCTAAAGAAGTTACGGTGCGGTGTTTTGGCTGCATTTCAGCCCGCAGCAGGGCTTGTTCCAGGCTTTTTAATGCCGGCGTGCTGGCCACCACGATGTGGGTATCGACTTCCAGGCGCACTCCATGCATGCCGACGGGGTCTTTGATGTTTTCCTGGCCGTCCAGCCGGTAATTTTTAGCGAATACTTGGATGATTTCTTTATTAGCCGGCAGCTGTACGACAGTGGCAGCTTCTTCTACCCTCATCCGGTCCTCAACGCTGATTTCGCGGTCGGGGCTGCTGATAGCCACCACGCCCTTACTGTTAACGCCTTCGACATGGCTGCCGTTAACGTTAACTGTGGCATATTTGATTTGCCGGCCGCTCATCCGCTCGGCTTCCTGCACAGCCTTAACAATCCCCTCTGCTACTTCTTCGATATGAGCGACATTGCCCTTACGCAAACCGGTATTTTCAACCCGGGAAAATCCAATTACAGCCGGTATCGGTGAATCTGGCGCCAGCTCACCGACCACGCAGCGCACTGCCGTCGTACCGATATCCAGCCCTACGTAATACTGTAATTTGTCTTCAGCCATATATATTTTGTGTTTTTATTATATAAGTATCTGCCCACACTATAACGCTAGAGGTAAAAACAAGCAATAAAATAAAAAGCCAGCCAGAACAGTCCGTTTGCTAAGATTGAATTATGGAGATTGTCGGGTTTATTGCCGGTTTACTGACTCTTTTTACCTATGTGCCGCAGTCGGTTAAGACGATCCGCACCCGGAAAGCCCGCGACCTTTCCCTGCCCACGTTAATCCTTTTGTCTAGTTCCGCTATATTGTGGGTTATTTGTGGCGGCTATAAGTCATTGCCGGCGGTTTGGATTACGAATAGTGTGGTAGCCGTTCTAGGTTTGATAATCCTATCCATAAAACTTAAGAGGCAATGAGGTTTTTGCAGCCGCTGGCCGCGAGCACCATTCCAAAAAAGTGGGTCAAGCGTAGTGCAGCCCGAGAAAACCAGTGGTTTTCCCGGCGCGAAACGCACACTTTTTTGGAATGTGTGCGGAAGGCCTAAGGCAATGTCAAAATTTCGGAGCCGTCTTCGGTGATCAGGACGGTGTGTTCGAAGTGGGCTCCGAGCGAGCCGTCTTTCATAAGTATGCTATTTTTATCCGGCGCAAAGGCGATATGCCAATCGCCCAAACTGGCCATCGGCTCGACGGCGATGGTCATGCCCTGGTGGAGCATCGGCCCGGTACCAGCCACGCCGTAGTTGGGAATATTGGGCGCTTCGTGGATTTCATAACCAACGCCGTGGCCGACCAGTTCACGTATAACTCCCAGCTGGTATTTTTTCTCCAAAACATCCTGCACCGCGTGGCTGATGTCGCCGACCCGGGTACCTTCGCCTTTTATTGCCGCGATGCCGGCTTCTAGGGCTTTTTTAGTGCCTTCCACCAACCGCTCGGCGTCTTTATCAGTACTTTGGCCGGCAATCACAGTCAGTGCTGAATCGTTAATCATGCCTTTATAACCGAGAGTCAGGTCCAGCTTTACCACATCCCCCACTTTAATCGGCTCTTTTTGCGGGATGCCGTGGACAATGGCGTTATTGACCGATATGCAGATGACGTCCGGGAAGCCGTCGTAGCCCAGGACCACCGGCTGCATTTTATACTTTTTAATCTGTTCGGCAGCATCGGCGGCCAGCTCTTTTGGCGTCACGCCCGGTTTAACTTTGCCGGCCAGATCTTTAAGGATACCGGCCAGCAGTTTGCCGCCGGTGCGCATGTTCTCCAAATCAGCCGGGGCTTTAGCTCTCATAGCCCTAGAGCATCCTGGATATCGGCGGAGGCTTTGTCTGGCGGCTGGTTGGCGTCAATCTCGTGTACTTTATAACCCTCGCCAGTCAGATACTTGATAATCGGCACGGTGGCTTCGTCGTACTCACGGAACCGCTCCTCGATGGCCTGCTTGTGGTCGTCCGGCCGCTGGCGGGCCAACAGCCGCTGCTTAGCGGCTTCTCTGTCAACGTTCAGGTGGATGACAGCGGTGATTTTTAGCTCGCCGGCGTGGTCCTTTTCGACCAGCCACCGGGCTTGGCGCATCGTGCGCGGGCTGCCATCCAGTACGAATTGGTTTTGGTCGGCGCCGATGCGGCGGAATTCTTCGTCCAGAACGCCGAGTGTTTGCTCATCGCTGATAATTTTACCTTTGAGCATCTCAGCTTGGGTCTTTTGGTCCATCTTAGCGCGCAGCAAACTGCCGGTGCTGACCCACGGGCAATGCAAATGGGCGGCCAGCAGATGGCCCTGGGTGCTTTTACCAGAGCCAGCCAGTCCCATGAATATAATCATTGGCTAAGCTTTTCTTTTACGATCCGGGCGATGGTGGCGCCTTCGGCCGCGGCTCCGGCCTGGGCTTTAACCGCGCCAATGACTTTACCCATATCTTGCGGGCCGGCGGCGCCAGTGGCGGCTATCAGTTCATCAATGATTTTACCGAGCTCTTCATCGCCGATTTGCTCCGGCAGATAAGAATCGATTACCGTTTTTTCATCCAGCTCGGCGTCGGCCCGCTCTTCGGAGCCGCCGCGGTTATATAACTCGGCGGCCTCTTGGCGCTTTTTGGATTCGCGCTGCAGGATTTTGGTGGCCTGTTCATCAGACAGCCCCTCCTCACGGGCGTTTTGGGCGATAGCCTCGTTTTGCAGGGCGCTCTTGAGCGTCCGCAGTGTTTCAGCCTTTTTCTTATCGCCAGCCAACATGGCCGTTTTCAGGTCCTGGTCGATTTTGTCCTGCATGAGCGCTTATCGTCCTAGCTTGAGTTTGCGGATTTTCTGGGCTTTGCGCTCGCGGCGGACGATGGCTTTTTGGCGCCGGTCGCGCTTGCTCTGCGGCTTCTCGAAATACTGCGCCGATTTGGCGGCGCTTAAAACTCCGGATTGCTGGACTTTGCGGTTGAACCGCCGCAGCAGGTTCTCCACTGACTCGCGGTTGTCTTTGCGTGTAACTTGAATCATCAGGAAAATTGTATCTTAACAGATGAGAATTTGCAAAAGATAAGCTGGGATAACCCTATTGTGGTTTTGGTATGTTTTGCTGTTGGGCGGCGCGTTTATTAGCGGCCACGCGTTGTGACTTCAACACAATTGATTGGAGTTCTTTGAATATCGGGAATTGCTTGTTGGTGTAATAAATCTTGGTATTGCTTTGGCGTTCACTGATTAAAAAGCCGATTTTCTCGAGCCGTTTGAGTTCGCGCTGGATGTTGCCGGCGTCTTCTTTAATAAGCTTAGCCAACCCTCTGACGTGGGTCTTAAAATCAGGGTATTTGGCATATACAACGATGATCTTTCGTCTTACCCGGCTAGTTATAAACGTATCAAGCATAAGCCGTTATATTGTTTCCCTTACAACGTCTAGTATAGC
>JAICWR010000026.1 GCA_025934715.1 Candidatus Saccharimonadota bacterium | reverse complement strand
TCTCTTCGCGAGCGTTTGGCAGTGCGCCGGATCGTCGCCGCACACCCGAACCTGCGCGGGGTGATGGAGAGGTGGCAAAGCTACGAAAGAAAAGATACTCCGGAAGCTCAGTATATATCGGACATTGATAAAATTATGGCCTGCCGGATGATCTTCCTTGACGGCGGTAAAAAATGGCATGAATGGAACGGCTATCAAACCGGCCGCGAAGATATGGTAACCAGAATAAGGGCTAAACTGCTTACTGACATGGGCCACAAACTTTTCAATGAGCTCGAAAAAGATATCGATGCTAACCCACAAGTATTCCCGTACAGCGAAATGCGCGAGCGCGCCCACCAGCTAGTCATCGATATGCCGGGTTTGGGTTCCGGGGAATGATAGCGACACTGAAAGGCAAGGTAGCCGAAAAGACACTGGATATGGTGGTAATCGATTGCGGCGGCATTGGCTATGGAGTGTATGTGCCGTTCGAGGACTTCGGAGCACTCGAAGAGGGTGCCGAAGTTAAGCTCAATATTTACGAGCATATCCGCGAAAACACCCATGATTTATTCGGCTTCCGGGATTCCCAGTCAAAAGCATTGTTTGAATTGTTATTAACAGTGAATGGCGTAGGGCCGCGGATGGCGTTATCCATTCTGAGTATTGCGACATTATCGCATGTACGCCAGGCAATCGCTACCGGTGATGTTAAATTCATAACTCAAGCCGTAGGTGTAGGCAAGCGGGTGGCTGAGCGTGTAGTGGTGGATCTCAAAGACAAAGTCGGCCTGGCCGCCGATGAGTCGGCTACCGACTTTCTGACTGTGGCCGCCGACCCCAACGACGAAGCCCTCCAGGGGCTTGTGGCTCTTGGATTCTCCGTCCAAGATGCGGCCGCTGCTCTGAAGAAAGTCGACGTTAAACTGCCGCCGGAAGACCGGATTAAAGCCGCCCTCAAAGCGTAACGTATTTGACCTCTTGTAAAATATAAGTTCTTATGCTATAATTCCCCCATGGCTCGTAAGCAACCAGAAATCACAAAAGACCAAGGACAACTATTTACCGGCGTGCCCACCACCCAAGAGGGCAGCGGCGGGAATTTCCATACTTGGGAAGAAATTGAAAGTAACCCCGCGCTAAACTCACCTTATTTAGAAGGGGACGTGGTATATCCGGCCGTTGATGTCGAATCACGCGCGCATCACCTTCACGGAGCTTTAATTGCCATAGGCAAGGCCAATCAGCGCGAAGGCTTCGGTTTGGCTTCCAGGATTGAGCCCCATGCTAGCGAAATCAGGGGCCGTTATAAAAAGGGAACAGACGCCCGGGTTAGGCACGCCACCAGTAACGTAGAATCGTTTATGCAAGACGCCAAGCGGGAATTTTGGAGCGCGACTGGCTTCGCCGCCCTGCGGGCTTCCGGTTTGGTGCCAAAAGACGAACTTGATGCCAGGGCTGCCCAAATGTGGCGGGACTTTTCCCGGCGCTTCGCCGGACCGCCGCACCGGCCGGGCAGGGACAGGTATAAAGCTAACTTAAAAAAGCAAATCACCAAACAAAAAAGACTGAAAAGGGTTACTTCTTAAAACCCGGCTGCCACCAGTAAGATATACTTTACTTGATGACTTTTTTGGAGAGCTTGCCCAGGCCGTTTTTTGCGTTGGCGCCGATGGACGATGTAACGGATACCGTCTTCCGCCAAGTCATGGCCAATTATGCCAAGCCGGATTTATTTTTCACGGAATTCGTCAACGTTGACGGCCTGCAAAGCCCAGGCAGGCCCCACCTTCTGCCCAAGCTGAAGGTTTCGGATAAAGAAAAGCCGGTCATCGCCCAGCTGTGGGGCCTAAAGCCGGAAAACTTCTATAAGACCACGAAAGAGTTAGCTGGAATGGGCTTTGACGGGGTAGACCTGAACATGGGCTGCCCGGTAAGGACAGTCGTTAAAAACGGCGCCTGCGCGGCGCTGATAAACAACAGGGAACTGGCTTCTGAAATTATTGAAGCCACTCGGAAAGGAGCAGGGGATTCCCTGCCCGTTTCAGTCAAAACGCGGGTCGGATTTACAACGGTCGACATGAGCTGGATTGAATTCCTGCTTTCAAAAAAACTTGACATGTTAAGTATTCACGGCCGCACAGCTAAGCAAATGTCTAAAGTCCAGGCTGACTGGGAACTGATAGGCCGGGCAGCCGGACTGCGCGATTCCCTGTCCCCTACCACGCTGATTGTCGGCAACGGCGACGTTTTAAACCGGCAGCAAGGCGCGGAGCTGGCTAATAAACATGGATTAGACGGGATTATGGTCGGCCGCGGCGTCTTTCACGACCCGCTGGTTTTTGATCCGGAAAGTCCCTGGCAGCAGTGGGACAAAGGACAGAAACTGTGTCTTTTCGTTAAGCACATTGAACTTTTTACCAAGACCTATAGGAACGCAGAGCGTAAATTCGAGCCGCTGCGAAAATTCTGTAAGACCTATATAAACGGATTTGACGGGGCCGCTGAACTTCGGGCTGAGTTCATGGAAACCAAAAGCCCCGAGCAAGCTCTGAAACTACTGAAAGAGCAATTGGCTTAAAGCTGTAAATACTTTCACAGGCCTGTTGGTAATTTCTCACTGTCGGCGCAGGCCGGATGCCCCATTATAGATGTAGGGAAATAACTCAAGGAGGTTACGATGAACAGAACAAGGGAAAGAGCAATCGAGAGGGACAGAGTGGATGAGGAGCGGAGAACAGAGCATGATTACGCTGATGTTACTGAAGCCAGGTCGCTGGCCGGTATTAACTTTATCTTGGGTATCTGGCTGATAATTTCGCCCTGGATTCTTACATACTTTACGGGACAGGCTAAATGGAACCAGTTCGCTACGGGCATTGCTATTGCCGTGCTGGCTTTTGCCAACGTCCAGTCATATACCCGGTACCATCGCCCTACTGCCTAGCCTAGCCAAACGAGCCGGATAATTAAAAATTGTCCCTTTGACAATGGAGGGACAATTTTTTGTGGTGGGGGTGCCTGGATTTGAACCAGGGACCAATCGGTTATGAGCCGACTGCTCTAACCACTGAGCTACACCCCCGGCAACAGAGGTAATTATATCAGTACGCAGCTTAATCTATATAATAGTTATAGATGATCGATGAAATAAAAAACTATCTGAACAGTAAGAGGGCCAGACAGCTGGCCGATGTGCGTAACATCGGGCTGTATATCTTTGGCGTGGTGGTGCTGGCGATCGCCTGGAGCGGCGCCAAGACCGTCCAGAACAACTACCAGCTGCAAAAACAGATTGATCAGCTTAAACAAGAGAATATCGTCCTTGGACTTAACAATGACAATACGGCCCTCCAAAATGAGTTTTATAAAACTAACGAATATCTGGACCTCTCGGCTCGCCAGGACTTGGGATTGGCGGCTCCGGGCGAGAAGGTGTTACTGGTCCCTAAATCCGTCGCTATGAATTACGTTGACCCGGCTTTGCTAAAAAACCAAGTTTCATCCGAACAGCCCCAAGCCGACAGCCGCCCGGCATATGTTAGGCACCTTGAAGATTGGCGTGATTTCCTGCTCGGCCGCAAGCTATTCGGCAATTAAAAAAGTCTCCAAAAGGGGCATTGAAGGCGATACATGGTAGCCTGGTCTATTCGAATTGGAACAATATCTTGACAGAACTAAGCACATGGAAGAATTTATCAAAAAAGGGCAATCTTTAGGTTACTCTACTCGGCTAAAGTGAAGATACTAAGCAATATGTTTGGTAGAATAGAATTAATCATAAGAAATAAAAATGGAAAATAATTCGAACAATGCAAGCCAGCCTTCTCTGCCGTCTACACCCCCTACAGATACAATTAACCCTCAAAAGTCATATAATATAGATCAAGCCCATCATAATGAAATCACTGTATCAGTCAGTGAGCCTGGCCAAGACTTACAAGTAAATCCAGAGTCAAATAATTTACTACGAAGCTATGTCTATTATTTGTCTTTATTTTTTATTTTATTCTTGAATGTTAGAGTCCTCGGTACTATATTCGCTCCATTAGCAGACTGGCATCCGAAAAGACTTAGAAAACAAGTGAGCGAAATGCAACTTGGTTTATTATTTGCAAATGCCTTTGCCCTAACAGTAATTAATGCAATTATAATTGGGCTAATCTTTTGGCTAGTAATTTATGAGCTCAGGAACGGTAACTATAAAAAAGAGCAATTGTACCAAGAC
Source organism: Candidatus Saccharimonadota bacterium (assembly GCA_025934715.1). Taxonomy (GTDB): domain Bacteria; phylum Patescibacteriota; class Saccharimonadia; order Saccharimonadales; family UBA10212; genus JAIFWC01. The sequence continues at coordinate 4,231 of JAICWR010000026.1, read as the reverse complement.
CCAATTTTTGTCGCTTTGATACTTCCTGGCATTGCTTGTTATTTATGGGGCAGCTATTTAGCTTGGGCGAGCCATGAAGGCAATAATATTAGAAAAAGGGCTATTGGTTTTGCTATAACTTTTATAGGTATAGTTGTAATATTAATTGCAGTTACGGCAACAAACCGCTGATTCATTGCTTTAATAAGTAAGTTATATCGTAAAAACCTATAAACCAAGCAGGACTGGAACCTAAATAAAAGGGGTGAAACAAAAATACGAATTAGCGTTGTTGCCAATCCGCATCTGTTATTCAAGCTTGGTAGCCCTGGTCCATTCGAATTGGAACACACTCTTGTCAGAGTTAAGCAGGTGGAAAAGCTTATCTAGAGAGAGCAATCTGTTAGTTTACTCTGCCGGCGAGTAGCTTAACTGCCAAACTATGCAGTATCAAGAGCAATATACAAGTTAGGCATATCTTTCACGGTAAACAGGTGTTCATCCTGGCCCATCAAGCCTTCTTCAATGAGTAATCCTATAGCTCTGCTGGCTGTCTCCCGGGTCATATTTATTGAATCGGCTATATCTTGATGGGTGATGGGAGCATTGATAAGAACTTCTTGGCCCCGGGTTTTTCCAAACCGCTCTGCCAGGTGTATCAATTCTGAAATAACCCTTCCGCGGGCCGACCTAAACTCCAGGGTTTGAATTCTTTGGGTATATAAGCCCAGCATGCTTACGGTTTGGCTCATTACCTGTTGGGCTAACCAAGGGTTGTCACCCATAGCTCCGCGCAGCTTTTCTTTAGATGTCCTTAGAATATCAACATTACTCATAGCTTCGTACCGCAAGCCCGTAGTATGCTCCCCGTCCAAGGCCCACGGTAAAGGTATAAAATCACCAGCCTGGTGAATTAACAATAAATTCTCGTTACCTGTCCTTGATATAGAATATGCTTTTACAAACCCCGATTTAATCAGATACACCCCTTGAGGTTCTTCATAAGCGTGTATGATGCCCTCGTTCTTCGAAAATTTCAAACGAGACCCATCGCTAAAGTGGGCCACGATACTTTCATCGTCAGTTTTTCGGATTGGCAAAACCGCCAGCACACTTTTGGGCATGTATCCACTATATATTCTATAAACGTCAAAAGATGTGATGGTTCGCACATACTATTGGAAACTGGTAGTTATACTTAAGCTTATCCAGTCGACATGAGTAAGGACGTCATTTGAAGGAGGATGTTGCTAAATTGCCGGATATTGTTCGATTAAGTATAAGTCAAGAAAGGCAACAAAAATGTCCCATACCTACACTAAAAACGACTATAACAACAGACTCAGGAATCATTACCAAGCTTATTTATCACATAAAAGTGAACCGAGGGAAAAAGACTTCTTTAATGGCACGTTAGCGGAAATAGACGCTGAACTATTAAGGACCAACTTCTTTGAGAAACGAAAGTTTAGGCGTACGGCTAGAAGGTTGAGGCGGTTTGCAGACTGATTAAATAAAGACCCGGAATTAAATCCGGGTCTTTTTAACATAAGCTAAATGGTAGCCGAGGTGCAGTCGAATTGGAACCTACTGTCGGCGGAGTTGAGCAGATGGAAGCAGCTCTCAAGCGCTATCAATCCGAAATCTCACTCTACCGCTTTGGACTAGAACCCAGAGTTAAGCACCTGGGCAAGTAACATTTGAAATTAGCAAGCTATTGAGGTCTACCGTAACCGTAAAGTTGACTGTGTTATCGCTTATATTTACGCTCGCAGTAGAGGGATTACTGGCTTTCAGAGATGCTACTGGGTTCGAAAGGGTATTTTGTTCGCACGTAATTAGGTCGTAGTCGGGGCGATTAGGATTCATCTTGCCATTTACTTCAGTTGGCAATGCGTACTTAGCTTTAACACTACCATAGAACGTTGGCGTTAAAGCGGCCTTAATTGCTTCCAGTGATGCGCTTGTGCCTGTAGGTTCGCCTGTGGCTGGGTTTGTTGATGCTTTTTTATAACTATCATAGGTAGTCTGTGCGAAGCTCACGGCTTCATTAGCTGTGTGTTTTGGTTTGGCGGGTTGGCTGATAGCGTTGCTAGCGGTTGTGCTTGCTGTTGCTGCTGTGCTTAATGTTTTATCAGTTTGTTTTTGGGTATGCCAAACGTAATAACCTACAAAAGCAACTAACGCTACCGCAATGATAAGTAGCAGAGCTTCAATAAGACCAAAACCTTCTTGTGATTTATATATTTTCCTCATTTCTTAAGAATAAAAAAAGCCCGGTTAAATAACAAGGCTTTAAGCATAAGCAAAATGGTAGCGGGGAGAGGACTCGAACCTCTGACCTCATGGTTATGAGCCATGCGAGCTGCCGCTGCTCCACCCCGCGTCGTCAACGTGTAATGATTCGCTTGCCTAGTTAGCTACAAAACACGTTTGCCGGCCAACGACGGCAATCTAATCAAGCCGTCTCCTCTCAAATTCGCAAACGGTCACTAGCGCCCCGATTTACAAATTTGTAGAGAACATATTACCTTTCCCTAATTCCAGAAAAGCAATTCTATTCTAATCTGTTAAGACTGTATTGTCAATCTGTTATGAGCGACCATAGAGTATAATTAGAATATGAAAGAAAGGGATAATCAAGACCTTGAACGTAAGAGGGAAGTCGTAAAACATTCTCTAGAAGGCGCGGCCTTGGTAGCTTTGACTGGATTAGCTTATAAGCTCCTATATAAAGACGGCCGGCTCCATGTTCGCGGCACTGAAGCCGGCGATTTAGTGAATTCAACCGTGGTTAAAGCTCTTTCGAGAGCCCATAAGTTTCGCGAAGAAGCCCAAGTGTCTACATGGCTTCACAGGATCCAGATAAATACATCACATGATTTAGGACGCCAAGAACTTTCCTTTCGCGCCCATCAAGTTAATGACCCGGAACCTAAGCTTATGGCTGAAGAAGATCCGGCCATTGGCCCGGATTTATCGACCATTATCCATGAGGAGCATGAAAAGTTGATGAGCGCCCTGAAAGAATTATCTGAAATTCAGCGGGTTGTAGTCTTCAAATTCTACTTCGAAGGAATGACATACGAACAGATTGCCGAAGAGTTGGAAATGCCGGTCGGAACCGTGAAATCCCATGCTTCAAGAGGCTTGGCTCAGCTGAGAACAGAGTTTGGGATTAGCGAAGAAAACGTCGCCTAGTTCCTAAACGGTCCTACCACCAGCCGTGGGCGACCCAGAAGGCGTAAGCACCAGCCCAGCCGCCATATTTACCGGCATAAGCCGTAAAGTAGGCGTTTTGGCAGGCGTAATCCGCGCCGCAATAGTAAATCTTACTTGCCGGACATGCTTGCCCGATACCATAACAGCCGTTAGGGCTCATTGCCGTGGTTCTACAGCCTGACTCATGCGAATAGATGAAGTTAGCATAAGAGTTATCGCCGCAGCCGGATACTGGGGCAGCTTGAGCTACCGGCGCCGTCTGTGCGGGCGCAGCAGCTGCGGGCGCAGGTTGGGCTGCTGGAGCAGGTGCCGATTGCGCCGGCGCATCGCTGGGAAGCGGCCGGTTTGGCAGTTTCTCATTTGCTAGTGGAATCCTTACTTTCTTGCCCGGGTATATCAGGTTCGGATCCTTAATGTAAGTATTAGCATCATATATACGCGGATATGTCGTGTGATTTGAGTCCGCAATTTGCACTAGGGTATCGCCAGATTGGATAGTCACTATCTTTGGCGCTGGCGCCGTGTGCTTAGTTATAGTTTGAGCATGGGCGGCTGGGCCACCTGCCAACATAGCTATTACTGCGAGCACAAAGCCCGCCATAATGGCTGGTAATTTCATATTCCCTCCTGAACCCCCGGATGAGCCAATGTCAATCTTTATTTGCGGTTAAATTCTAATGCCGTTTTTGGACTTCCGGTATGGTATTTGTGTCCGATCCACCTCACATGCGGAATAAAGACACAAAGTCTATCCTATCGGCAATAAATAATATGTCAAGCGGAAATCCACACCTTGTTTTTGGCGGCCTGAGGAGGCATTACAGATAAAGAAAAACCCTCCAAAACTGGAGAGTTTTTCAGTATTTTACAACAAGCCTACCAATTATTGGCGGGCCGGTCTTCTTTAGGCCGGGCTTCGGCAACGGAAATATTCCGTCCGCCAACTTCGGAGCCGTTCAGCGCCTTCTCGGCGGCTTTGCCTTCATCCGCGTTCTCGAATTCAACGAACCCAAAACCCTTGCTGCGGCCG
>JAICWR010000001.1 GCA_025934715.1 Candidatus Saccharimonadota bacterium | reverse complement strand
TTTTTAATCCGGATTTTATAGACTGGCTGGTTCATTAGAGCACCTCCGGGGCTAGTGAAATAATCCGCTGGTAGCCCTTTTCGCGCAGTTCGCGCGGGACCGGTCCAAAAATACGGGTGCCGCGCGGAGTCCGGCTATCTTCTGCCAGTAGCACTGCCGCGTTATCGTCAAAACTGATGGTTGAGCCATCCGGACGCAAAATCGGGTTGGTGGTGCGTACGACTACGGCCTTGACCACGCTTTTGCGTTTGACTCCCCCCTGAGGGTTAGCGGTCTTAACGGACGCGACCACGACATCGCCAACCCGGGCGTAGCGGCGGCCGGAGCCGCCCAGTACTCGGATGACCTTCAGCGACCGGGCGCCGCTGTTATCTGTCGCGGCTAGCTTTGATTCCTGCTGAATCATTTAACTTTCTCCTTTGGTGCGGCCGTTTTGGCGGTTCGGGCCGGCTTTTTCACTTCGGCCGTTTTCTGCTCGTTGGACGGAGCTTCGGCTACCGGCTCAATCACTTCTTCGGCAACGTCGGCCACGGCATCGGTTTCCTCGAACCGCACACCGCCGCGTTCAATAATCTTATCTAGTTTGAAGCGCTTTCTGGCACTGAACGGCCGCGTTTCGGAAATAACCACCAGATCGCCGAGTTTGGCCTGGTTCTTATCGTCATGGGCCATGAATTTGGTGTTAACGGTGTATTGTTTCTTATAGAGGGGATGGGTGCGGCGTACCCGCACATTGATAACAATAGTTTTGTCGACCTTATCGCTTGTGACAGTACCGGTTAATTGCTTGGCCATCTTAGACTCCCTCTTTCTGTAACTTTTCGCCCAGCACGGTATAAACCCGGGCGAGGTCCTTGCGTTTGTGCCGCAGAGCCCGGACATTCTGCATTTCGCCACTGTAAAGGCGGCGGCGCAGATCGGCGATTTCTTCCTGCAAAGCGGGAACTTGTTTTGTCAGTTCTTCTGTAGTCATTTTTCTAACTTCGATGATTTTCATAACTACTGTTCCTCCTTGACGGCGAACAGCGTCTTCACAGGCAGTTTATGGCCGGCTAGCCGCATGGCCTCACGGGCGACGTCTTCGGCGACACCGTCCATTTCGAACATGATAGTGCCGGGCTTAACCTTAGCGACGAACAGTTCGGGGTTGCCTTTGCCGCTGCCCATCTTCACGTCCTGCGGTTTTTTTGTCACTGGGGTATGCGGGAAAACTCTTATCCATACCTGGCCGCCGCGCTTAACATAACGGGTCATGGCCTGGCGGGCGGCTTCAATCTGGCGGGCGCTGATACGTTGGCTCTCCATGCTGACAAGGGCATAGCGGCCGTAAGCGATGGTCGATAAAGCCGTGGCTTTGCCGCCGTGGATGCGGCCTTTGCGGACCTTGCGGAATTTGGTGCGTGAGGGCATCAACATGCTAACTCTCCCCCTTATAAATCCAGACCTTCACGCCAATGATGCCGGCGCCGGGGTAAAGGGCGCGGGCGGATGCATAATCGATGTCAGCCCGCAAAGTGTGCAGCGGCACGCTGCCCTGGACTTCCTTTTCGCGCCGCGACATTTCCATGCCGCCCAGCCGGCCCGCGACCTCAATGCGGACACCCTTGGCGCCGGCGCGCATAGTCGCGGCGGCTGATGATTTAACGGCCCGGCGGAAAGCGATGCGGCGCTCCAGTTGGTGGGCGATATTCTCGGCCACCAGCTTAGCTTGGAGTTCAGGCCGTTTGATTTCTTCAATGTTGACCCTGACCGGGACGCCGTAGATTTTCTCAATGGCGCTTTTGAGCTCGGTGGCGCCAGAGCCGCCGCGGCCGATGACCACCCCGGCTTTTGCGGTCTGTATGGTGACTGTCACCAAGTTAGGCGAGCGCTCGATATCAACTTTACTTACCGCGGCTTTAGAGCCCAGTTTTTTATCAATATGGGCCCGGGTGGCAAGGTCTTGTTTAAGGAATTGTGCGTACTCGCGCTTGCCGGCGAACCACTTGGAACGCCAGTCTTTATTGACCTGTAAACGCATACTGATTGGGTTGACTTTTTGGCCCATTACTTCTTCTCCTGTTGGGATTTGGCTGCTGGTTTCTTGGGTTCGCGCTTTTCGCCCTCAACGACCACTTTGATGTGGCTGGATTTGCGCTGGAAGCGCCTGGCCCTTCCCCGGGCGGCCGGCATGTAACGTTTAAGGCGCGGCCCGGCTGTGACGCTGATTTCGATAATCTCTAGCGTGCCGGGCATGTAGCTATGGTTGTGTTCGGCGTTGGCGGCGGCGCTTTTGACTGCGTCCCGCACCGGGCCGGCGGCCCGGCGCGGCGTGTAATTCAAGATCGTTAAGGCGTCGTTCACGCTGCGGCCGCGCACTAATGCCGCCACCTCGCTGACTTTGCGCGGGCTGATCCGGACTCCGTTTTGTTTAGCTACAGCCCCCATACCTTACCCCGCGCTCCCCTGTGATTTAGCTAACTTGCCGCCATGGCCGCGGAATTTGCGGGTCGGCGCGAACTCGGCCAGCTTGTGACCGACCATATTTTCGGTGATAAAAACCGGCACATGGACTTTACCGTTGTGCACAGCGATAGTTTTGCCGACGAACTCCGGCGAAATTGTGCTGCCACGGGCCCAGGTTCTGATAACCGAGCGGTCTTCAGCGCCCAACGCGGCCACTTTCTTGGCGAGCTTAAAATCGACATAAGGTCCTTTTTTGAGTGAACGGCTCATAAATTATCTCCTCTTTCCTTGGTGGCGGGTTCTGACAATAAATTTGTTGGATGCCTTACGGCGGCGGGTCTTATATCCAAGGGTCTTTTGGCCCCACGGAGTCGTAGGCGGACGGGCCATCTTGTGGCGGCCGCCGTCGCCGCCGCCGTGCGGGTGGTCGGCAGCGTTCATAACCACGCCGCGTACAGTCGGACGGATACCTTTGCGCCGGGTTCGGCCGGCTTTGCCGACCTTTATATTCTGGTGCTGTTCGTTGCCAATAACTCCTATTGTTGCCATGCAATTAGCATTTATCATGCGTACTTCCCCGCTGGGCAGTCGGACTTGGACATAATCATCTTCTTTGGCCACCAGTTGGGCACTGGCGCCGGCGGTCCGGGCCAGCTGGGCGCCGCGGCCCGGCTGCAGCTCTATGGCGTGTATCTGGGTGCCGGCGGGCATGTTCTTGAGTGGCAGGCGGTTGCCCCGCTCGATGCTGGCTTCTTCTTCGACTAGGAATTTGCGGCCTGGTCGCATACCCCTGAGCGCCAAAACATAATGATAAGCGCCGTTTTGGTCTTTAACGCGGGCGATATGGGCGCTGCGGTTAGGATCGTATTCAATCTGCTCGACTGTGGCGTTGGTGCCAAACGGCAGCTGGTGGTTGACCAGGCGATAATGCCACCGGGCCCCGCCGCCCCGGTGGCGGGTAGTTATGCGGCCCTGGTTATTGCGGCCGGATGTCTGTTTTCTGGCCTTCGTCAAGCTCTTGAGCGGTTTTTTAGCCGTAATGGCATCAAAATCCTGGCTAGTCATGCCGCGCCGGGCCGGTGTGGTCGGCTTATATTCCCTGACAGCCATTATTTAGCCTCCTTGGGGGCAGTCTGCTCTTCTACGGCCGCAAAAATCGGCAGCTTGTCGCCTTCCTTAAGGGTCACGTAGGCCTTGCGGACATCTGAACGCTTGCCGCCTACCGAGCGGCGGCCTTTTTGACGATAAGTCCGGACCGCTTTTCCCGGCGCTGACGCCAGCCTCACATTCACGACAGCCACACCATACTGGCCGCCTACGGCCTGGGCGATATCAAGCTTATTAACTCTGGAATCAACGTCAAAGATATAGGTGTTGCGTGACTCACTTAAGGCGTAGGCTTTCTCGCTGACCCGCGGTTTGAGAGCAGGGTGCTTTTGCGCCACAGACTTTTTTTTGGGCGCTGTCGGCTGGGACTTTTTGCTGTCCCTGACTTCCGGTTTTTTACTTCTGATCGTCCGCATTAGCTGGGCTCCTTAAGCCGCCGGTTGATGTGTTCCAGCGCAGCCTTTTCTATAATCACCAGATCGCTGCTAAGCACGTCATAGGTATTCAGATAGGCGGCAGTTGTTAGTTTGGCGTCCGCTAGGTTTCGGACTGAACGGACAACCTTTTCGTCCTTAGCGGCTGTTATCAGCAGTTTGCGACCGGGTTCCAGCTTCCTCAGCAACTTATCGGCTGATTTGGTTTTGCCGTCAAATGCCAGTGATTCGATAACGGCCACCTTATCTTCTTTGGCAGCCAAGCTGAGAGCCTGGCACAAGGCCTGGCGCTTAGCTGGCGAATTAAGCCTTCGCGAATAATTCTCATTGCCGGTGGGACCGAAAATCACGCCGCCGCCACGCCATAGAGGGGCGCGGATGGAGCCGACCCGGGCGTTGCCGGTGCCTTTCTGGCGCCACGGCTTGCGGCCGCCACCGCGGACCTGCCCGCGCCGCTTAGAAACGGCATTATTGGTCCGGCCGTTAGCTAAGTAGGATAGGTAAGCGTCCTTAAGCAGCTGGTGGTCCTTAACACCGACGGCAAACACCGCTTTATCGAGCTTGGCGGGCGTAGACGCCTTGGCGCCGGATTTGGTATAAGTCGCCACGGCCATTACTTGGCCTCCTTAAGCAGCACGATACCTTTTCGGGGGCCGGGAACGGCGCCGGCCACGCCAATCACGCTTTGATCTTTATCAACCAGGGCCACCCTAAGCTGCCGGGTGGTCACCTGCTTATGGCCCATGTGGCCGGCCATTTTTTTGCCTTTAAATATGTGCTGGGGATACATGGAGCCGATTGAGCCGGGCCGACGGTAGCTGCGGCCGCCGTGGGTTTTACGGCCGCGCTGGAAGTTATGGCGCTTAATAGTTCCAGCAAAACCTTTGCCTTTGCTGGTGCCGGTGACATCCACGCTGTCACCAACCTCAAAAATATCGGCGGAAACTGTTCCGCCGACTTTAATACTTTCTGCCAAATCGCCGCTAATCCGGAACTCTCGAAGAACTTTCGGCAGGGCGCCAGAGGGCTTTAGATGCCCGCCCATCGCTTTACCAATCTTTTCTTTCTTGGCTTCTTCGGCGCCTAGCTGGACGGCCTGATAGCCGTCGTCTTCATCGTTTTTGACCTGGGTGATAACATTCGGATTAGCTGAAAGTAAAGTAACAGCCCGCAATTCGCCATTGTCGCCAATCACGCTGGTCATGCCGATTTTTCTGGTGATGAGTGCTTTCAACCGCTACCTTTCTATTCCGACAGCATTTTAAAAGGCCTGGCGCCGCCGGTTTCTGCCCCTGTTACCAGTGAGCAGACCTATTCGAAACCAAGCTCACAAACTGTACTGTCCTTAACAGATTAGCATATGACTTCTACCTCGGTCAACCCGTTGCAAATTTTACATGGCCAAGTAAACAGCAAGGAATGCAAAAGAGCCCTCTTTTGGGCTCTTTTTGGGTGGGCTTAAGCCTTAGCGGCTTCCTGCTTTCCACCTGTGTAGTATTTAGTCTAAGTGATAATGATATGAAAAGCTGTGATTTTGTTTACATTTGAATCAGATTGACTCTAATTCAACAGCCGAAAGCAGAAGTGCATAAGCAGCTTTATTTGAAAACCCGGGTTCTTTTCGCCGGCTGCAGCCAGGATTAGGAGTCCCGCAGGGAAGCTGCGATAATTCGTCTGGAGTGAGTTCCGTCTGTCCAATACAAGCAGAGTCAACTGCGGACAGTCCCGCCATTGTGGCGCTCTCTTCATCCGCGCGGCGTCTCTTGGCTTCTTCATAGCGTGCTTCAGCAACGCTCTTTAAGCGCTTACAACCTATGCAGTTTTCCGGCGTCGCAGCCTGTAGCGCCTGCTTGAATTCACTTGGGAGTTCCATGGATGATCTACATTTTAATTTCGGCGTCGCAGCCGGCGGGCAGACTTAAATTCATTAATGAATCGATAGTCTTTGGCGTCGGGTCGCTGATATCAATCAAGCGCTTATGGATGCGCATCTCGAACTGCTCGCGGCCTTTTTTATAAACATGCGGGCTTTTGACTACAGTGAACGTGCTTTTTTTGGTTGGCAGAGGAATCGGACCGGAAATTTTTGCTCCTGTACGTAATGCGGTATCAACGATCTGCTTGGCTGACTGGTCGATGACCTTGTGGTCATAGGCCTTTAGGCGTATACGGATCCGTTGCTTGACTTCCGGCTCTTTAGTCTCTGCCATGATTACTCCCTGGGTAAGGTTACTCCGGCGTCCTTGGCTATTGCTAAAACATTTCGATAAGTTTTAAGTACTTTTTGCTCTAGATCATACTTTTCAATATGTGCAATTGGTCGAGTTAATTTTTGAAGTTCGGATATCATTTTATAAATATCCTTAACGTCATTACCCAGTGCTTCTATGCGGCCATCCAGGTTATCGAACCGTGGCTCGACACGTGCGCTGATAACAGATTCCGCCTCCTCGCGGACTGCAGTCCTGATTTGCTTTAAGTCTTGGGTCGTTAAACTCATGGTCTTATTTTACGCCCCCCGAGCTCGACTTCGTGTTCTTTTGTCTCTGCCATTAATTTTCACCTCGTTCAATGTTTGGTTCTTCGCCAATTGGTGCTAAATCAGGATACCTTTCAGCAAAGTGGGTCCTTAATTTATTTTCTTCGGCATCAACATTGTCAGGAGTTATTCTAACACTGAGATCGTCATGCACATCTATGAAATACACATCTAATACCTGGCCTCTTACTGCGCTCATACCTGCCAAATATTCTTCAAGTTTAGATCGGACTGGATCTTCGTGAGGGAGCCTGACTTCAGGTGACATTTTTATTTCTCGATCTTGGTGACAACGCCGGCGCCGACGGTACGGCCGCCTTCGCGGATAGCGAAGCGCAGGCCTTGGTCCATGGCGATCGGCGCCAGTAATTTGACCTTAAAGGTGATGGTGTCGCCAGGCATCACCATTTCTTTGTCAGCCGGCAGTTCAACCTCGCCGGTCACATCCGTGGTGCGGAAGTAAAACTGTGGCTTATAGCCCTTGAAGAACGGGGTATGACGGCCGCCTTCCTCTTTGGTCAGGATGTAGACTTCAGATTCAAACTCGGTATGCGGCGTGATTGAACCGGGCTTGGCCAAAACCTGGCCGCGCTCGATGTCATCACGCTCCACGCCCCGCAACAGGACTCCGACGTTGTCGCCGGCTTGCCCCTGGTCGAGGTTTTTCTTAAACATCTCGACACCAGTGACCACACTTTTACTGGTCTTGCGGATACCAACCACTTCTACTTCGTCATTTACCTTCACGATGCCTTGCTCCACCCGGCCGGTTGCGACTGTGCCGCGGCCCTTTATAGAAAAGACATCTTCTATCGGCATAAGAAATGGTTTGTCGAGGTCGCGCACGGGCTCTGGGATGTAGTCATCCATGGCCTTGACCAGCTCCATGATGGCGTCTTCGTTTGGACCATCGCCCTCTAACGCTTTCGTGGCGGAACCCTTGATTATCGGCGCCTCGCGGTCAAACTCGTACTTAGCCAGCAGGTCGCGCACATCTTCTTCGACCAGCTCGACCAACTCAGCATCGGCCAGATCCATTTTGTTCAAGAAAACCAATATCTTAGGTACACCAACCTGGCGGGCTAATAGCACATGTTCGCGAGTCTGAGGCATCGGGCCGTCAGCGGCAGATACGACCAAAATAGCTCCATCAATCTGGGCGGCGCCAGTGATCATATTCTTAACGTAGTCAGCGTGGCCGGGCATATCGACGTGGGCATAGTGACGCTTCTCGCTTTCGTACTCTTGGTGCGAAGTGGCGATAGTGATGCCACGGGCCTTTTCTTCAGGCGCATTGTCAATCTGGTCATAAGCCACCGGTTTATTAATATTGCTGGGCAGTTTCTTAGCCAGGACAGCGGTTATAGCTGCGGTTAAAGTTGTCTTACCGTGGTCTACATGGCCCATGGTGCCTACGTTGACATGCGGCTTGCTGCGGTCGAACTGTTCTGCCATTTAGAGGTTCTCCTTTAGTTAATAATTCTTAGCATATTTAGCAATAGCCACCTATGCGATCTGCGGATATTATAAGCGGAAATTAACCGTTTTGTAAAGAGAGGACTAGTCTCCAACCCTACTGCTCCAAGCTTGGTGGATTTCAGTGACCCGGTCTCTTAGTATCTTCAACCGGCTCGGATCGGAGTCTAACCTACTTTCATCAACGGTTACCTTAGGCTTATCAGTGCCATTATCTTCTATCATCGCATGAACCTCAGTGTAGCCTTCAGACGGATTCCTGGATCCTAGCACAAAGGGTTCGGTTTCCGTACCAGGATAAAGATATACATCGGTATCACCGATGCTTTCATTCATGGGATACGGGCTAGGCTCGGGCTCGCTCGGCGTATCGTCCCTCTGGTAGTACTCAGGTGTTCCCTTCCGGTAGTATTTATCCTTCAACTTCCAAGCTAAAAAAAGAGCAGCCACTGCTTCGGCCGCAATTGCCTGCGGAGTCGTGAAATCATTTTTTTCTAGCCGTCGAGGCATGTACTTAGCCTTTGCGCGTTATTTGCCGGATTTGGTGATGATATTCTGGGCGACATTGGGCGGAACATCAGCATAGTGGTCGAGCTCCATGCTAGAGCTGGCCCGGCCCTGGGTCATACTTCGTAAGTTCGTGGTGTAGCCGAACATCTCCCCCAGCGGCACGAACGCGGTGATTTCTTTGATTCCGGCTTGCAAATCTTCCATGCTCTCCACCCGGCCGCGCTTGGAGTTCAGGTCGCCAATGACATCTCCCATGAAGTCCTCGGGTGTGACCACCACCACCTTCATAACCGGTTCCAGCAGGACCGGACTAGCCTTCTTGACGCCATCTTGCAAAGCCATGGAGCCGGCGATTTTGAACGCCATTTCAGAGGAGTCCACGTCGTGGTAGGAACCATCGTAAAGCTCGGCTTTAACATCAACCACCGGATAGCCGGCGACCACGCCATTGGCCATGGCTTCTTCCACACCGGAGCGCACGGCCGGGATGTATTCCTGGGGTACCACCCCGCCCTTAATGTTGTTTATGAATTCGAAGCCCTCGCCGGCCTCGTTCTGGGATAATCGGAGCCAAACGTGGCCGTACTGGCCGCGGCCGCCGGTTTGGCGGATATATTTGCCCTCTGATTCGACGGCGTCTTTGCGGATAGTCTCTCGATAAGCCACCTGCGGCTGGCCGACGTTGGCTTCGACTGTGAATTCGCGCTTCATGCGGTCGACGATTATCTCTAGGTGCAGCTCGCCCATGCCTGAAATAATTGTCTGGCCGGTTTCGTGGTCGACTTTCATCCTAAAGGTGGGGTCTTCTTCGGCCAGACGCTGTAGGGCGGTGCTCATCTTTTCCTGGTCAGCTTTGGTTTTGGGCTCAATCGCGATACTTACCGGTGGCTCCGGAAAGGTGATGCTCTCAAGTATTATCGGGTTATTTGACTCGCAAAGAGTGTTGCCGGTTGTGGTTCCCTTTAGGCCGACAATCGCGGCGATATCGCCGGCTTCAACCTCTGCCACGTCTTCCCTTTTATCGGCGTGCAGGCGGACGATGCGGCCCACGCGTTCTTTTTCCCCCGTTGAGCTATTTAAAATATAACTTCCGGCTGTGACTTTGCCTGAATAAACTCTAAAGAATGCTAGCTTGCCGACGAATGGGTCGGCCGCGATTTTAAAGGCTAGGGCAGCGAACGGCTCGGCGGCGTCAGGTTTGCGCTCGATCTCCTCGCCGTTTTTGGGGTTGGTCCCCCAAACCGAACCAACTTCGGGAGGGCTTGGCAAAAAGTCGTTCACGGCATCAAGCAGTTTCTCAACAATCACGCCCCGCCCGTCGCCGCCAGTCACGGGGAAAAATTTGCCGGTTAGCGTGGCGGCTCTGATGGCGTGCCGGATTTCATCCTCGGTCAGGCCTTCTTCGCCGACTTCGAAGTAGCGTTCCAGGACTTTCTCGTCCTCTGCGACGGCGTTTTCCACCAATAGGCTGCGGTACTTCTTGGCCTGGTCCATCATGTCGGCGGGGACGTCGCCGACCTTCAGTTCATGGTCGGTATATTCGTCATAGCTATATGATTTCATGTCGATCAGGTCCACAACGCCCTTCACCGACTGCTCAAAACCAATCGGCAAGTGGATGGGAAAGGCTCGCTTGTTCAGGCGGTTATGGATGCTGTCCAGGCTTTTATAAAAATCGCCGCCGGTTTGGTTGATTTTGTTGATGAAACAGATGCGGGGCACCCCATATTTATCGGCCTGACGCCAGACGGTCTCAGATTGGCTCTCGACGCCCATTTTGCCGTCGAAAACCACCACGGCGCCATCCAGCACGCGCAAAGACCGCTCCACCTCAACCGTGAAGTCGATGTGGCCCGGTGTGTCGATGATATTGATTTTGTGGTCTTTCCAGTAGCAAGTGACGGCTGCCGCCGTGATAGTGATACCGCGCTCTTTTTCCTGGGCCATCCAGTCGGTAGTGGTCTCACCCTCATGCACCGCGCCGATTTTGTGCTTCAGGCCGGTACGATATAGTATGCCCTCTGTAGTTGTGGTCTTACCGGCATCAATATGGGCAATGATGCCAATATTACGTACTTTACCTAGTTCGTACTTCTTCTCTGCCATTTAATTCTTCCGTTAGTCCGATTAAATCCTCTAAATTGTTACTGATTTGCTCTTCAGTCAGCGCACATTTGCCGATTTCTTTTACCTGTAGAACTAGCAACTGTTCCTTATCTCCCAAAAGTTGACTGTTAATATTTTTCCGGAAAAGAAGATCCGTGGCTGTTCGGCGATAGAAGTCATCGCATTCGCCATTACAACCCTCGCACCTTTCAATATCAAGCGTCATTTTAGTTCCTGGCGAAGTGGGCGAAGGCGCGGTTGGCCTCCGCCATCCGGTGTACATCTTCTTTTTTCTTAACAGCCGCACCAGTTTCGTTATAGGCATCCACTAGCTCAGCAGCTATACGCTCATCCATTGGCATGCCGCTCCGCTCGCGGGCGGCCTCGACAAACCACATTATGGTAAGGTGTTGCTGGCGCTGGCTTTTAACCTCGAAGGGAATCTGGTAGTTGGCGCCACCGACCCTCCGGGAACGGGTTTCCAAGTACGGCTGGATGTTCTTCATGGCTTGCTCGTACACTTCCAGGGGATTTTGGACCTTTAGCTTATCGGCCGCTTTTTGCATGCCAGAATAAACCAGCCGTTCGGCCAACTGCTTTTTACCGTTTTGCATCACGCGGTTGATAAGCTTGGCCACCATCGTGCTGTTGTACAGCCGGTCCGGCTGGACCGGACGGACCAGGGATTTGGTGACTTTACGCGGCATTAGGACCTTCCCCTGAAAAAGTGTCTTCGGAAAATAAGTCGGGACGGGCCTCCATCAGAGTTAGCATATCTTTAGGCTCTAAGGTTAATCCATTTGACCAAGTCTCAACCAGCATTTCGATATGTTCATCATAAGATGGAGTGCCAGGATTGTTCTTGAGCTCAGGGTAATCTTCCATCACTTAGGCCTCTTAGAGCCATATTTGCTGCGGCCCTGTTTTCGATTTTGCACCCCCTGCAGGTCCAGGGAGCCACGGACAATGTGATAACGCACTCCCGGCAAGTCCTTTACGCGGCCACCGCGCACCAATACAACAGCGTGCTCCTGTAGGTTATGCCCTTCGCCGCCGATGTAAGCCCAGACTTCATGCCCGTTGGTCAGGCGTACACGGGCGACTTTACGCAGCGCTGAGTTAGGCTTTTTAGGGGTTTTGGTTGTCACCCGCACGCAAACGCCGCGCTTGAACGGCGCGTCTTTTTCGTAACTCTTGGTCTGCAGATTATTGACCACGCGGCGTAGTGCCGGCGACTTGCTTTTCGTCCCGGCGGAGCGGCGCGGCTTACGGACCAGCTGGTTAACTGTCGGCATTTCCTTCAAACTCCTTGAGATTCAAGCTTTGAGTTTAGCAAATCTACTCCTTCGGGGCAACCGTGTCCGGAGCCATTTCGGCCATTTCCCCGGTGTCGCTTTCCTCATTTTGGATAACCCCTGTGCCAACCGGAATCCGGCGCCCCAGAATGACGTTCTCTTTTAAGCCGTAAAGGTGGTCAACTTTGCCGCTGGTGGCGGCCGCGATCAGCACGCGCGTAGTATCCTGAAAACTGGCGGCGGATAAGAAGGAATCAGTGCTCAAAGAAGCTTTGGTTATACCAAGCAAAAGCTGGATGTACTTGATTTGGTGCTTCCTTTCTTTGGCCAGACGCGCGTTGGCGTCCTCCACAGCCAGTTTGCTGACGATATCGCCAGTGATGAATTCACTATCTCCGGCATCTTCGATCTGGACGCGGCTGAACATCTGGCGGACAATCACTTCGAGGTGCTTATCGGCAATATTCTGCCCTTGGCTGGCGAAGATATACAGGATTTCAGTCATTATATAGCGCTGCGTAGCTTCGATTCCCTGCAGTCGCATGAGGTCGTGCAGGTTAATTGAACCGTTGGTCAGTCGCTGGCCGGCCGCCACATCGTCGCCATCCTTGACCAGCATTTGCCGGAAAGCCGGTATCTCATAGCGCATCATCGTTTTGGCGGTTGGCGACACGGTGATTATTTTTTTCTTGATATTGACTTTACCGGTCATCGGGGCGGTGATGGGCTGGCTGCCGTCTTCTTGTGAAGCGATCACATCACCAATACTGACTTCGTCGCCGTCAGCCACCTGGGCAATCCGGCCGTTCAGTTCGATTTCCACCGGTTTTTGGCGCTTAGCGGTGACCTGAACAATGAAGTGGTCGCCTTCTTCCCAGACATTAACTTTGCCGGCAATATCGGTCAGGTAGGCTTGGCCTTTAGGGGTTCGGACTTCCAGGATTTCCTCCACGCGCGTCAAACCTTGTGTGACGTCGTCGCCAGCTGTGACAGCGCCGGCACGGTGCTTACTATCAAGCGAAAGCTGGGTGCCAGGTTCGCCGATTGACTGAGCGGCGATTACCCCGATGGGGTAATCCGAAGCCACTAATTCGCCAGTGGCTAGGTCTATGCCGTAAGACATACGGCTGACACCGCGGGCGTTAGAGCAGGATAAGACGCTCATGACTTTAACCACACTGACTGATTCGTCTTGGTCTATAGCTTTGGCGGTTTGAGCGGTGATCAGCTCGCCGGCCTTAACGTGCCGCTTGACGTTCTCAGCGGTATACCGGCCCTCTAGCCGGCTGCCGAAACTGACATCGATCAACTCGGAATCAGAGCGGTAAACCGGAAAACCAGGGTCTTCGGCATCGGCGTCAATTGTGAAGACATCTTGGGCCACATCCACCAGCCGGCGGGTCAGATAACCAGAGTCGGCGGTGCGCAGGGCTATGTCGATTAATGACTTGCGGGTCCCACGGGTCGCGGTGAAGTACTCGAGAGGATCAAGGCCATATTTGTAATTGGACCGGACCGGCAGCTCCATGGCCCGGCCGGTGGCATCCGCCCGGATACCAATCATGCCGACAGAGTCTTTCATCTGGCTTAAGTTGCCTCTGGCGCCGGATGCCACGGCGATGGACATGGTGTTATCTTCGGTGGCGAATTGCTCAGCCAGGGATTTTTCCACCTGGGCGTCGACATCAGTCCAGGCTTCGACTGTCAGCCGGTAACGTTCCTCATCTGTTATCAAACCAGAACTGTACTGGCGGCTAACTTCGGTGGCCCGCTTTTCGCCTTCATCCACAATCTTGTGGAGCACCTTAAGGTCGGAAAAATCATCCATCCCAATAGAGATACCCGAGGCGGTCGCTTGGCTGAAGCCTAAATCTTTTAGATCGTCAGCAATCTGCGCAGTGGTGTCCTGGCCGTATTTCTGATAGATGGCGCTCATCACTTTATCGAGTTTGCGGCTGGTCATCGGTTCATTCTGATATTCGAAATCCTCGGGGAAAATTTCATTGAACAACAGGCGTCCGGCTGTGGTGTCCCGCACTTCGCCGCGGAACGGCACCATAACCCGGGACTGCAGCGTGATTTTCTTGTCGTCTAAGGCGAGAATCACTTCATCGACACTGCTGAACTGGGCCGTCTTATCTTCTTTTGTCCCGGGGCGTTCATATGTCAGGTAGTAGCAGCCCAAAACGATATCCTGTTCGACGTGTAAAATCGGCGAGCCGTCGGCTGGTTTGAGCAGGTTCTTATTAGAAGCCATGATGTCGCGGGCCTCGGCCTGGGCAGCCATGGATAACGGCAGGTGCACTGCCATCTGGTCCCCATCAAAGTCGGCGTTAAAACCCTTGCAAACCAAGGGGTGCAGCTGAATAGCTTTACCTTCAATAAGCACCGGCTGGAAAGCCTGGATGCTTAAGCGGTGCAAGCTGGGGGCGCGGTTAAGCAAGACGTACTTGCCCTTGATGACCTCGTCGAGCGCGTCCCAAACCGCACCATCGCCCGATTCAATCATGCGGGTGGCGCTGCGGATATTGTGGGCCAGTTCCTGGTCTATCAAGCGGCCAATGACGAACGGCTTGAAGAGCTCGAGCGCCATCGTCTTAGGCAGGCCGCACTGGTACATTTTCAGTTCCGGACCGGCCACAATGACCGATCGTCCGGAATAGTCTACCCGCTTGCCAAGCAGGTTCTGGCGGAAACGGCCCTGCTTGCCTTTAAGCATATCGGATAGGCTCTTGAGCCGGCGGCGCTGGCCGGTGGCGGCCACGGCCCGGCCGGAACGGGTCGAGTTATTATCGATCAAAGCATCCACCGCCTCTTGGAGCATGCGTTGTTCGTTGCGCCGGATCACTTCCGGCGCGTTGAGTTCCATTAGCTTCTTAAGCCGGTTATTACGGTTGATCACGCGCCGGTAAAGGTCGTTTAGGTCGCTGGTGGCGAACCGGCCACCAGTCAGTTGCACCATTGGCCGGAGGTCGGGAGGTATCACCGGCAAAACCGAGACGCATAAACTGCTCGGCTTGATGCCGGCCCGGTGCATGCTTTCCAGCAACCGCAGGCGCTTCATTATTTTCTTCTTCCGTTGGCCTTTAGCTTCTTCGGCCTCCTTGGTCAGGTCGTCAATCAGTTTTTCAAGGTCAACTTCGTCAAGCAGATCCTTTAGGGCCGCGCCGCCCATTCCAACCGTTATCAGGGCCTGCAATTCTTCAGGCAAGTTGCGGTACTCGGTCTCAGAAAGCAGGCGGAATTTCTCTAGGCTGTCGAGCTGGGCGTTGAATTGTTCCAATTCCCGGCTTAGTTCATCTAGTTCTTTGGTCCGGGCTTCGGCCAAAGAGTGGACATCGGCGCCTTCTTTCTTTGATTCGTTTTCGTAGCGGGCTTTAATAGCTGCTTCGGCGGCTTCGTATTCAGCTTTGCGGTCTTCTCGGATTTTATCCCGCGCGCCTGAATCAGCGCTTTTAATGATGTAGCTGGCAAAATAAGCGACACGCTCCAGATTCTTGACCGTCATGCCCAGCAGCAACCCCATTGCGCTGGGTGTCCCGCGCAAAAACCAGATATGGGCGACGGGTGTCGCCAGGCTGATATGGCCCATCCGCTCGCGGCGGACGATACTGCGGGTGACCAGCTCGCCATTCTTATCGACGGCTGCCTCCCGGCTGCGCACACCTTTATACTTGGCGTCATGAGGGTTGATGTCTTTCACCGGACCGAAGATCCGCTCACAGAAGAGGCCATCGCGCTCCGGCTTTTGGGTGCGGTAGTTGATTGTTTCGGGCTTAGTGACTTCGCCATAGCTCCACTCCTGGATATCATCCGGGCTAGCGATAGCTAGCCGCACGGCGTCGAAGTCGGCTATGTTGGTCCCTTGTGAGTACTGGCGCATCTTATTTAGCCTCCTCTTCTATAGATTGGTTCTCCAGATCCTGGCTTTCTGTCTCGGCATCCATTATCTGCACGCCGGAGTCTCCCATGGCCGCCAGGTCATTGGCCACTGTGTCGTCAACGATTACGGCGTCATCCACCGTCGCACCGGCTGGCGAAACGATTGGCTCGCGCTTGGCCTCTTCCTTAATACTTTGGGCTAAAATCTGTTCGGCATCGATGACTTCATCCTCTTTGAGCAAGTCGACTTTGAGGCCCAGTCCCTGCAGTTCCTTCACAAGCACGTTAAAGCTTTCGGGGACCTTGGGACCCTGAATGGGCGTACCCTTGATTATCGACTCGTAAGCTTTCGCCCGGCCGTAAACATCGTCAGACTTAATGGTGAGCATTTCCTGTAAGGTGTTAGCGGCTCCGTAGGCCTCTAGGGCCCAGACTTCCATTTCGCCAAACCGCTGTCCGCCGTTCTGGGCTTTACCGCCCAGCGGCTGCTGAGTGACCATTGTGTAAGGCCCGGTCGAGCGGGCGTGGATCTTGTCGCTGACCATATGATTGAGCTTGATTATGTACATGCTGCCGACTGTGGTCCGTTCGGAGAAAGCCACTCCCGTGCGACCATCGTATAACTGTTGCTTGCCGTCCTCGGGCAGCCCAGCCTGTTTTAAAAGGTCCTGGATCTTCTCAATAGGGACACCACTGAAAGCCGGGCTGCTAACTTTAATGCCCAGGGCGCGTGCTGCAATTCCAAGGTGGGTTTCAAACAGCTGGCCGATATTCATACGGCTGGGAACACCCAGTGGGTTTAGAATCACGTCAATCGGCGTACCGTTTTCGGTGAAGGGCATGTCTTCAGCCGGCAAAATCCGGGCAATCACGCCTTTATTACCATGGCGGCCGCCCAGTTTGTCGCCAACGCTGATTTTACGCATTTGGGCGACGAACACTTGTATTTGCATAATCACGCCGGCTTTCAATTCATGGCCGGTGGCCCGGCTGAACACCTTAACACCGACGACTTTGCCATGACGCCCAGTGCTCATACGCTGAGACGTGTCACGCACTTCTTTGGCTTTTTCGCCGAAAATAGCCCGCAGCAAACGTTCCTCGCTGGAGAGCTCTTGTTCGCCTTTTGGCGTTATTTTGCCGACCAGGATGTCTCCGGGGTGAACTTCGGCTCCAATGCGGACAATTCCGTCTTCGTCGAGGTGGCGGAGGGCTTCTTCGGAAACATTCGGGATGTCGCGGGTGACTATTTCGGGGCCGAGCTTGGTCTCCCGGACTTCAGTCATATAATCGACGATATGGATAGAAGTTAGGGTGTCGTCTTCGACTAGTTTACGGCTAATGATGATAGCGTCTTCAAAGTTGTAGCCAGCCCATGGCATGAAGGCCACCAGCAAATCTTTCCCTAAGGCCAGTTCGCCATTGGCGATACTCATACCCTCGATGAGCGGCTGCCCGGCTTTGACTTTGTCACCGCTGCTGACCACCACCACCTGGTTGATGGAGCTGCCCTCGTTACTGCGCATAAAATGCACCGGATGGTAGGTGCGTTTGCCGGCTTTCTTATAGCTAACAATAACCTCTTCGGAGGTAGCCTTTTCGACAGTCCCGTCGTCTTCGGCTACAATCAGCTGGCCGGTGTTATGAGCGACCACCGACTCCATTCCAGTACCTACGATGGGGGATTGGGGCACGATTAAAGGCACGGCCTGGCGCTGCTGGTTAGAACCCATCAGGCTGCGCAGCACGTAGTTCTTTTCAACAAAGGGTATCAAGCCGGCGCTGGAGCCAATGGTCTGGCTTTGGGCGGCGTCCATGTAAGTTATTTCGTCAGCGTCAACTTCGCCGGCTTCCAGATGTGAACGGGCGCTGACGCGGCCTTCCAAAAAGTAGCCGTTATTATCAATCTCATTCCCAGCGCCGGCGATGACCGCGGCGGCCTCCTGATCAGCGTCTAGATAGTCAATTTTGTTCGTGACTTTGGCTTTAACCGGCCAGGTTGCTTGATTTTTCACCGCGGCCAACCGTTTGGCGGCGGCTGGGGTTATGACCGCTCCCGCTTTGACGATAACGGCCCCTTTTTCGTTGGCCAAGTCGGTGCGGGCTATATGACCGGCGGCCTCTTTGGCCGTCACGGCGTTAATCACTTTACGATAAGGAGTTTCAATGAATCCATACTCATTTATACGCGCGAAGCTGGCGAGGTTCAGGACCAAACCGATGTTGGCACCTTCGGGCGTTTCGACTGGGCAAATCCGCCCGTAGTGGGTGGCATGGGCGTCGCGCACCTCAAAGCCGGCCCGCTCGCGGGACAGGCCGCCGGGGCCCATCGAGCTTAAGCGGCGTTTGTGGGCCAGTTCGGACAGCGGATTGATTTGGTCCATGAACTGGCTCAGCTGGGAGCTGGCGAAGAATTCGCGCACAGCGGCGACGACCGGCCGGGCGTTGATCAGCTGAGCCGGCGTGACAGTCTCTATCTCGCTCATACTCATGCGGTCCTTGGCGTTGCGTTCCATTCGCAGCAGGCCGATTCGGAACTGGCGCTGGACCAGTTCGCCAACCAGTTTGACACGGCGGTTGGCCAGACTGTCAATCTCGTCGGCCGGATCCTGCGTAACATTCAGACGGATAATCTCGGCGATGACTGCTTTTAGGTCCTCGATCCGCATGACGCGGTTATCTATGGTGTTGGGGACTTTCAGGTCCAGTCGCTTGTTGATTTTGTAGCGGCCGACGCGGCCAAAATCAAAGCGCTTGAAATTATAAAACATGTTTTCCAGAAGACTGCGGGCATTATCGACAGTCGCTAGGTCGCCCGGCCGCAAACGTCGGTAAACCTCGATCAGCGCCTCATTGGTGCCGGCAGTTGGATCTTTTTCCAGAGTTGCGTCTATGTAACTGACCTCTCCCTGGTCAACATGTTTAAAGGCGTCTTTAATCTGCTGTACATCCATGCCGAGAGCTTTGAGCAGAGTGGTGACCGCGATTTTGCGTTTGCGGTCTATCTTGACAAATAACGCTCCGGCAGCTGACGTTTCAAACTCCAGCCAAGCCCCCCGGGTCGGTATAATTTTGGCTCCGTAGACATTAGTGGTGCCATGCGGATCGGCTGTGAAGAAAACACCGCTGGAGCGGATCAGCTGGCTGACGACAACCCGCTCGGCGCCGTTTATAACGAAAGTGCCTCGGCTAGTCATCCACGGGTAGTCGCCAAGGTAAATCTCCTGCTCTTTTATCTCGCCGGTCACCTTGTTGGTCAGCTCGACAGTAGCCTTAAGCGGCGCTTCAAAGCTGACATTGTTTTCCCGGGCTTCGGCTTCGGCCATCTTGGGGTCGTCAAAATGATAGTCCTTGAAAGACAGGCTTAACTTTGTGCCCGTGTAATCTTCGATCGGGCTGATTTCAGCCAGTAGCTCCCCAAGGCCTTCCTCCACGAACCATTGGAATGAGTCGTTCTGGTGGCTTACTAAATTAGGTGGTGCAATTACGTCGTCTTGGTTTGTAAAGTGCGTGCGCTGTGCAATAGTCCCCATGCTTTTTGCCATAAAAAAGCAGATCTCCTCTAGTTTTTATAAATTAGTTGTCGCTTAAGCGAAGCCCACTACGTTCGGCGTGCCATAAATTTTTTGCCACAGCAAGCACCAAAGTACACTACTTCTTGGCTCCATTTTGAAGCACTTTGGCGGCTGTGTCAACACTGTATCTGGGTGATATTCGTCACGCTAAGCGCTTTTTTGGATGGAATCGGCTAATTTTCGGGTATCGATGACTTTATCAACTATGCCATATTTGGTGGCTTCTTCGGCGCTCATCCAAAAGTCGCGGTCGGCGTCTTTTTCTACTTTATCGCGGCTCTTACCGGTGTTCCTGGCAATTATGTCGACCAGACGCTTCTTGATGTCCTGCATTTCGCGCAGGGTGATTTCCATCTCTGTTACTGAGGCTCGGTCGCGCCCGGTGCTCCACGGCTGGTGGATCATTACTTTGCTGTTAGGTAATATCATCCGTTTGCCTTTTGTGCCGTTGCTAAGCAGAACGGCGCCCATGCTGGCCTGCATACCCACACCAACGGTTTGGATGTCACACTTGACGTAGTTCATGGTGTCAATGATGGCCAAGCCGTCATAGACGCTGCCACCGGGGCTATTCACATAAAAAATAATGTCCTTGTTGGGGTCCTGATTTTCCAGAAAAAGCATCTGGGCGATTATTAGGTTAGCAGAATGCTCGTTGACGTCGCTACCTAAGAAAATGACCCGGTCGCGCAGCAAGCGGCTGTAAATGTCATAAGCCCGCTCAAAACGGCCCTCTTGCTCAATGACCGTGGGCACTAAAATTTGCGAAGTCGGCTTAGAAACTTTATCCATATGAATTAATTCTATGAAATTAGCACTCTACTGTCAAGAGTGCTAATTCCCAACTTGCACTCGTTTGCCTTGAGCTTGCCGAAGGGTCAACCCAGAGTGCTAATTTATGTTTTGTGTGTTGACTGCTTCAGCTATATCGTTAAGCACACCAATTACCTCTAGGTGAGCTTCTTTTCTGGAGCTTATCAATGGTTTAGCGTCTTCGCCGTAGGTTATCCCGAAACTTCCAATGCTTGCATACAAGCAAAGAATGCCTTCAACTTCGAAATATAGATTATATTCTTTTACTCCGCTACGGTCTTCGTGAGGTATTTGCCTCAACGAGGCGCAAACACCAAGCTCAGTTTCGCATACCTCTGTCTTAGCATTTATAGGTTCGCCCTCCTTATTTTCTGCATCGACTTTCGAAAAGATATGTCTGCAAAGTGTTTTTGCTGTTTTTGAATAATTTGTATGTTCTTGTTCAGCTATAATTTCGGCTTGCTTTTTTTCCACGAACCCTTCAATTGGCATATTATCTCCTAAAAATAATTCTATTAGGAATTAAGCTCCTTGCAAGCAGGAGCGTTTTAATCGCTCGTCAAGCTAGAGCGCTAATCCTGTTGGGAGGGCTTGATTGAAAGTGGACCTACCGCCATTTTGACATCTTTTTCTATCTCAGGTGGCAATTCTGATTTTGGGAAAATCGGCTCTATTTCAAAATCCGCGCGATTGCACGCATCATCATATCTGACTTCTACAATCCTCTGGACTTTTGATTGGTCGTACTCCGCGCTGTAGCTCTCGTCAACCAAGGTGTAAGGTCTTGTACCCGATAGTTCTCCAGATTCCGGATCAACGACGATTTCTACCTTTTGCGGCGGAAAGATAAACTTATGTTTTGCATGTCGTACATATTGGTAAGGAAAGATATCTGGATCAGTTTCCAAGGTCCTATTGCGTAGAACTTCTGTTCCATGCTTGCCGAGAGCCTGAAGCAAATCATCATATCTAGCTCTTGCCTCGGCTATTGCTCTTCCAAATTCTGATGGATGACCTTCAATAGTGCGTTGACTGTATTGATTACTGAATACTAGGTGCTGAGTTTCCATTCAACTAATTAAAGTCGTCTGGGCATTTGGATGCAAGCAGGAGCGGTTTACTTGCTGGCGTACTCGGTAAGCTTGGCGAGGGTTTTTTCGGTAAGGAGGCGGGACTCGATGTCGCGCAGGTTTTCGGGCTTGTCCAGCTCGGCTTGCATCTGCGGGTCCTGGTATTGGCCTTTTAATATTTGCCGGCGGATTTCCAGTTCTTCCGGGGTTACTTTAACGCCTTCTCGTTCGGCAATCTCGCTTAATATCAAACCGGCCTTGACACGGCCTTCAGCATCCGGCCGCTGCCTTTCACGGTGCTGCGCCTCTGTAATGCCCTCGTCTTTCAGATGTTCTTGCCAGGTCTGGCCGCGGTAGGCCAGGTTCTGCTTTTCCTGGTCTTCCATCCGCCCGATTTCTTCTTCGATAAGACTTTTAGGCACTTCCATGACGGTTTTTTCGGCAATCCGGCGCACCAGCTCGTTCTGGTATTCGGCTTCAGCTTGGCGCTGCCGCTCTTCTTTCAGCTGCTTTTTAATGTCTGATTTCAGCTCGGCCAGCGTTTGAACCGGCCCGGCTTTTTTGGCGAAATCATCATCAACTTTAGGCTCTTTCAGTTCCTGGACTTTCTGCACCTCAACTTTAAAAGTCACTTTTTTGCTTCGGAGGGCAGTTACACCGTAGTCCTCGGGGAAAGTCACATCGAATTTCTTCGTGTCACCGGCTTTTGCTCCGACCAGGTTTTCCTCGAATCCTGGAATGAATTGCTTGCTGCCTAAGATCAGCGGGTAATCCTTGCCGTCGGCGCCCTGGATGGCTTTGCCGGCGCTATCGCTACCCGAGAAATCAATGATTAATTCATCTCCGTCTTTAGCCGGACGATCCACCGACTCGCGCGCTGCCAGCCGGGTCTGCAGGGATTTTATAACTTCGTTCACGTCCTTGGCGGTAATATCGACCTTTGGTTTGGCCAGCTTCAGTTTTTTATAATCCGGCAGTTTTGCCGGCCCGATAATCTCGGTTTCGGCTTCGAATTCCAGCTCGGTATAAGGCACGAATTTCTTGAGTTTGACGTTTGGGGTACTGACCGGCCGGATTTGCTCATCATCGACTGCTCGGCGATAGAGTTCATTGAGGGCGTGCTCCATAAACTCGTCCATAACTCTCTGCTGGTTAGCGTATTTTTCGACCATCTCGAGCGGCGCTTTGCCTTCGCGGAATCCCGGCACTTTTACGGTGTTCTTAAAATGACCGAGCACATGCCGGCGGATCGGCTCCAGGTCAGCCGCTTCGCCCGCAACGGTCAAAGTTATATTAGTCGGACTGTTATCCTGCCTCGCAACTCGCATAGACGGCTATTATATCAGTTTGGCCTGATGGCCGCGGCGATTTGGTCTATGGTCAAGGTCTTTTCTTCGCCGGAGTTCAAATCCCGCAGAGTGAATTGATTGGCTGCCAATTCTTTCTCGCCGATGAAAATTGCATAGCGCACACCTGATTTAACGGCGCTTTTTATCTTGAAATCGAGCTTTCGGTCAGTGGGGTCAACAGCTATTCTTACTCCCGCCTCCCTGAGGCGCCCGATCGGCTCTTGGGACTGGGCATAAACATCGCCGACTAAGATAACCGACGCTTCGGTATCGCTCTCTTGCTTCGGCAGCAGGTTGTGCGATTCCAGGAAATTTTGCAGGGTTACATCGCCCACCGCGAAGCCGACCGTCGCCACAGGCTCTACTCCGAAAAGGCCGACCAGGCCGTCGTAGCGGCCCCCGCCGAATAGCGACCTGGCATTTTCCGGGTCCGTGTCAAAAACCTCAAACACTATATCGGTGTAATAATCGATGCCACGGACAGCGCTTGGTTCGTAGTACACTGATTCCGCCCCGGAAGATTTCAGAAGATCGAGTAATCGCTTGACGTTCTCGGGTGGCTGGTCTGATTTCAGAAAAGATTGTAGTTTCGCCGCCTTCTCCGCGCCTAGCTGGTCGGCCATCAATTGGTCAAACTGGCCTTCGTCCATTCTGGGCATCT
Source organism: Candidatus Saccharimonadota bacterium (assembly GCA_025934715.1). Taxonomy (GTDB): domain Bacteria; phylum Patescibacteriota; class Saccharimonadia; order Saccharimonadales; family UBA10212; genus JAIFWC01. Next base: position 52,745 of record JAICWR010000001.1, on the reverse strand, counting down.
TATCAATCAGCTTATATGCGGCCTTTATTTCGGCCTCAGCGATTCCCATATCTTGCAGGGATTTGACCATAGACTGCCGGCTGTTGATATTAATCCGGTACATTGCGGGGCTGGCCCCTAAAGACCTTAGGATACCACTGGCGATTTGGATGATCTCGGCATCGCCTTCTATCCCTTCAACGCCGAATAAATCAATGTCAGCTTGCCAGAACTCCCGGTTCCGTCCGCGTTGCGGGCGCTCATAGCGCATGCGCTGGCCGATGTTATAAAGGCGCAGCGGATAGGCCAGCTCCTGGCGGCGGGCGGCCACCATGCGGCTGACGCTCGGGGTCATTTCCGGCCGGATAGCGACCTGCCGCCCGCCGCGGTCTCTAAAAGCGTAGGTCTGCTCATTGACGATTTCGTCGCCAGTTTTGGCCTGGTAAAGTTCCAGCGGTTCGAGCAGCGGGGCGTCGTATTCCTGGTATCCGAAAGCTTCCGCCACATGGCGTATTTTAGCGAACATATATTTTTGCACGCGCTTATCTTGCGGGTAGAAGTCGCGCGCGCCTTTATAGGGTTGGGTCGGCAGGCTCATATATAAGCAACATTATACTTCTTAAAATTAATCGGACAAAAATTGGTGATTAAGGATATATAATTAAGTCTGTAATGGCCAGAACCAGCAGTCGTGCCCGCCATAGTTCTCATCTGTATTTACCCGGCGCTTTTGATTTATTCACTCCCAGCAAAGAACTAGTCCTGAAAAATATCTGGATCTTTGGGCCGCTCTATGCAGTGTCGTTGCTTTTTTATATTCATAACTGGATTTATTCCCCAACCGCTTTCCAAAAATATCCGTGGTGGGAGCATAGCGACGGTTTCAGCGCCGGGTGGCCCGGCAGTCCGCTGCCGACCTATATGACATTCGCAGTGGTCGGTTTTTCTGTAATCTGGCTATTGATCACACTAGCGGTCGGCGCCATCGCCCAAATAATGTCGCAGGAGGCCCAGCTGGAAGCAGTGCGGCGGCGCAGGCTTGATTACGGCAAACTATGGGCCACTGTCAGGGAAATCGGCTGGCGAATGCTTGGTCTTTATATCGCTATGTTCGTGATAATCGCCGTTGGATTTATACTTCTGATTGTCCCCGGCCTTATTATGGTCAGGCGCTATCTGCTGGCACCCTATGTGATGCTAGATGAACGGGGCAGCATCCGTGAATCTTTAGCTAAGAGCGCTGAGCTCAGTAGAATTAACACCGGATCTGTCTGGGGTATCATGGGAGTCATGTTCTTAATCGGACTGTTGAACATCATCCCGCTGATCGGCGGCTTATTGTCATTTGCCCTTGGTGGCCTATACTCGGTTGCTCCGGCTATGCGCTACGGTCAGCTTAAGAAGTTAGCTTGACGATCGCCTCGGCGAAGGCGGCTTCCTTGAGGGGTATGTTTTCTTTTTTCATACGCATATAAACCTTGTCGGCGGCTTTGGCTAAATAGTTTTCGAGTTCCCGGTTAACCCGGTCTTCAGGCCACTGTTCGCTTTTTTTATTTTGGACCCACTCCAAGTAGCTGACGACCACGCCGCCGGCGTTGGCCAAAATGTCCGGCACATCAATTATGTCTCTGCCGCTTAGCGACCTGTAGGCATCATAAGTCACGGGTCCGTTGGCCAGTTCCAGGATGAGTTTTGCTTTAATCTTAGGCTGGTTATCATTATTAACCGCGTCTTCGAGCGCGGCCAGGACCAGCACGTCAACATCCAGCCCGATCAGGTCTTCGTTAGTGATTTCTTTTCCCTTTTTGAATTCGACCAGACGCCCGCGTGATTTTTTATATTTATCCAGCTCTTTGGCCGACAGGCCGGCCGTGTCATATCGGCCGCCGCTCGAATCCGTCGCGGCAACCAGTTTCCAATCAGCGTGATCGGCTTCAGATATCAGCGCGAAGTAAGAGCCGACGTTCCCCCAGCCCTGCATGGCGATAGTTATCGGACCGTTAATACTTAACTTGTTAAGTATTTCCCGCAGAACTATAACGCCGCCCCTACCGGTCGCCGCGTCTCGGCCCAGGCTGCCGCCGTTTTCAATACTCTTACCTGTGAAGCTGGCCTTGGTCTTGTCGCCAGTTTGCTTTTCGTATTCGTCGACCATCCAATCGATGATTTTGGCATTAGTGTTAACGTCTGGCGCCGGTACGTCCTTATCGGGCCCGATGTTCTTATACAGCCCTTTCACATACTTGCGCGACAGCTCTTCGAGCGCCTCTTCGGATAATTTCTTAGGGTCAACGGCCACGCCGCCTTTGCCGCCGCCCATTGGAATACCAGATACGGCCGTTTTAAAGCTCATAAGAGTAGCTAGGGCCCTGACTTCGTCATAGTCAACCTGGGGGTGAAAGCGAATACCGCCCTTATATGGCCCCCGCTTGTTATTGTGCTGCACCCGGAAAGCCTGGTATTTTTCGCCGTTAGTGAGAGCTATCTCGAATTTATGCTCAGCGTTAGTGCTAATAAGCGCCTCTATTTGCTCGTCACCGAGCCCCAGTTTTCCCCCGGCGTCCCTAATCAGTTTTTGCGCGCTATCCAGCATTTGCCCCTCCTTTTTGTTCAGTAACCCAGAAATATTATACAGCCAGAGACTGCGGACTTATTGCTGCATTTTTATTCATATGGGTTTAATTGGCGACCTTAGTTTTTCCAGGCATTCGTCTGTAAGGAGTATCCTTTCTTTCTCACCTTTTTCGTTGGTGGGCAGAAATTTCCTCTGCAGAGCGTCGGGGGTATGTTCCATTACAGCAATCAGGCTTTCGGCGTCTTTTATAAGGCTGTCATCACCGACGTAAGCTTTCCATTGTTCATTTAGGCCGGCTAGTTCGTCAACTAATTTTACCAGTTCATCGTTGGTCACATCTGGCCGGATACCTTCAGAAAGTTTCTTCATTCTTTTTCTGAGCTCGCTAATTGCCGTCAGCAGCCTTCGGCTCTTACTGGGCAGCCCATCGAATTCTTCGGTCAAAATCTCGCCATCGTTATTAACCACTGCGTCAAGCTTGTCGAAACCGACCATGAAAATTTTCATCGCTTTGTCCAGACTGGCCCCAATAATTGACTCAGTGACGTCAGCCACTTCCCGGCGTGCTTCATCGAGGCTGACACTTAGCTCAATCTCATTTGCCCGTTCAGGCACTCCTTCATGTCTCATTGTCGACATGTGTTAATTATAACATCAAAAACAAAAAATATCCAGCAGTCGCTGGGCTTTGGTGGGCGGAAGAGGACTTGAACCTCCACACCTTACGGTACATGCTCCTAAGGCATGCGCGTCTACCAGTTCCGCCATCCGCCCGTAACAGAGGTAATTTTACTTTAATTTGCGGTAAAAGGCCAGTGAAGCGTCACCGTAAGATTTAGATGTTTCGAGCTTGAATCGGGTTTCATCAAGTTGGAAGTCTTTCTTGGGCGGCAGCGACAGAACGGTTAAACCGCCGCGCTTTGTATGTCTTATAGCGATGGTGGTCATTAGATTAGTCTGGATATCATCATACGGCGGATCCAATAGCACAATATCGAATTTTTTTTCCATGTTGTGGATGCTCCAGCCGCCGGCATTGGCTTTAATCACTTTGACCTGCTTTTGCAGACGCAAGTCCTTCACGTTCCTCTCGATAGCGGAGTGGGCCGCAGTATCCTTGTCGATTGCCACTACGGCCTTAGCGCCGCGGCTGGCGGCCTCAAAAGCCAGGGCGCCGCTGCCCGCAAAGGCATCCAGAAAGCTCAGGCCTTCGACATCGCCAAGCACATTGAACAGCGCGCCGCGGGCCTTGTCGCTCATCGGGTGGGTATGGTGTCCGTGGGGCGAGCTGAATTGCTGTCCTTTGTGGCTGCCCGCGATGATCCTCATGATTTTATTTTAATTCAAGTTTGTAACGGCGCGCAGTGACTTCACCCTGTCTTGCAGAATTGGATATTTTTTGAGGTTTTCGCGTTCTAAGAAAGTTTGGGCGGCTGAGCGGGCACCGGCGATCAGCTTCGTGTCACTGAGCTTGGCGATCCGCAGATCTAATGCGCCGTGCTGGAGTGTGCCGTAAATGGCGCCGGGGCCGCGGATGTCGAGGTCCAGTTCGGCCAGCTTGAAACCGTCTGCAGTGGTCACCAGTGCCCGCAGCCGCGGCGTTGGCGCCTGGACGCTGCTGGGAATCAAATAACAATAACTCTGGTGGGCGCCGCGGCCGACCCTGCCTCGCAGCTGGTGGATTTGGGCTAGACCGAAGCGTTCTGCGCCTTCGATTAGCATAATGCTGGCATTTGGCACATCCACGCCCACCTCTATGACCGTAGTGCTCACCAGGATGTCATATTCATGATTGATAAATTTTTGCATAACTTCATCTTTGTCTTGCGATTTCAGTCGTCCGTGAAGCAGGCCGACCCGGCGATGCTTAAAATCTCTGCCGCTTAAACGCCCATAGACTTCTTCTGCGGACAAGCCGCCGCTTGTCTCAGAATCTGTGATCAGCGGGCAGACGACGAACATCTGCCACCCGGCCGCCAATTCCTCATCGATTTTGGCGTACAAATCAGCTCTGGCGTGAGGAGAAACGATCTCGGTTTTTATCTTGTGGCGGCCGGGCGGCATTTCGTCCAAAATCGAAATGTCCAGCTCGCCGTAAAGCGTCAGAGCTAAGCTGCGCGGAATTGGCGTGGCCGTCATATGCAGAACGTGCGGCATGTGGCCGGCCTTGGCCTGCAACTTTTTGCGCTGCTCGACACCGAAGCGGTGCTGTTCGTCAATTATTATTAAACCTAATCTGCGCATATCGACTTTCTCGGCTATCAAAGCGTGGGTGCCAACCATCAATCTAATATCGCCGTTCGCTATCATGGCGTGGGCAGTTTTTTTCTGGTCAGGGGACAAGCTGCCAACCAACAGTCGCACCTGCTCCCCATAGCCCACCCGGCTAAGCAGCGAGAGCAAGGTGTCAGCGTGCTGGCGGGCTAAGATTTCCGTCGGAGCCATAAGGGCGACTTGGAATCCCTGTTCGATGGCCATCAAAGCCGACATTGCCGCCACCACCGTTTTGCCAGATCCTACGTCGCCCTCCAACAGCCGGTTCATCGGCTGGTTTTTATTCATATCTTGATAAATTAGCCAGGCGGCTTTGCGCTGGGCGTCAGTCAGCTTAAAAGGCAGTTTAGCCACGAATTCTTTGGCCAAAACTTCGTTGTATGGGATCGATACACCCCTTTCCGCCAGATTTTCCTGTTTGTTAATCAGAGCGGCCAAAGTTAAAACGAAAACTTCTTCGAACCCCAAGCGGGCTCGGGCTTGGGCGAGAGCTTCCGGCGAACTAGGAAAATGGATCTGCTTGACCGCCTGCGGATAGGCCATCAGGTTTTTATCAGCCAATAGCCACGCAGGTAAATACTCTTTCAGGTCTTTGAGCTCGCGCAGCGCTTCACGCACAAGCTTGCGTACCGTATAGGACTTCAGGCCTTTGGCTTCGCGGTAAATCGGTATGATTCTGGCAGTGTTTATCGGGAAACTGCTGGCCAATTCCATCGAGGGATTGAGGATGCTGAAACGGCCCCGCCGCAAGCCATATTCGCCGGCCACGAAATATAACTGCCCTTGTTTGATAGCGGTGGACCGGTAAGGCTGGTTGAACCACACCAGCCTGACACTGCCGGTCGAGTCGCTGGCTATGGCATCTGTGATATGAAGGCCGCGGCGGACATACCGCCCGGCGACTTGGCCCACTTTCACTTCAATCGTGACATTCCCAGGCCGTAGTCCCCTCACAGGCAAGACATTAGAGTAATCATCATATCGGCGCGGGAAGTTACCAATCAGGCCGCCTACGGTCTCCACGCCTAATCCGGCCAGCTTTTTAGCCACCTCTTTGCCCACCCCTTTAAGCTCTGCCACCGGGCTGGATAGTTCCACAGTTAACAGTTTAGCAACTAATGCCTAGTATGGCCGGCGCCGGGCAGTGGCACGGGCCATTTCGCTAAGCGAATCATCGATTTTTCGACGGCTGAATTCACCATAATGATTCTCGACGGCCAACTTTATAAGCTCGTCGCAAAAAGCCGGATTATTGGGTAGGATAGGCCCGTGCAGATAAGTGCCAAAAACATTCAGGCTGCGGGCGCCCTCGGTCTTATCTTTACCGTTATTGCCATTGCCACGCAACACTTTAGCCAGCGGCGCCTGGTTCTCTCCCAAAAAGGTCTGGCCGCTGTGGTTTTCAAATCCAAAGATCGTGCCAAACTCGGACTTGACCATCACGTTCCCTATCATGCGCTTATCGCTGCCGACGGTTTCCAGGTCAAAAATGCTGATACCTTTGACTTCTTGCCCGGTGTTAGTCACGAACCGGTGGCCAAATAACTGGTAGGTGCCGCAGATCGTCAGCATCGGCACGCCCGACTCCGCCAGTTTTCGCAAGCCATCGCCGATTTTTAAAATGTCGGCCTGCACGTCGGCCTGGGCTGAATCTTGGCCTCCGCCACCGATGACAAAATCAATTTGTTTCGCCAGGCTGTCCCCAGGGTGGTGGTGGTGAACCACCGGCTCATAGCCGGTCCATCCAAGTCGTTTCATTAGGACCAGCCGGTTCCCGTGATCACCGTAAGTGTTTAATTCGTTAGGATAAAGATGGAGAATATGTATTTCTTTCATGTGATCTTCTCGGCGTTTTTGTTCAAGTAGTTATACAGCTGCAGCATTGCGGTGTAAGTCGAGAGGATGACTTTGCGGCCGGAACCAAGGCTTAAGGCGTGGAGCGCCGGCTGCAGTTGGGGCTCGATTTTTTGGGTTTCGATTCCGTCGTAGCGCAGGCGGAGTGCCATATCTGCGGCCCGTTTGCCGCTGGTCAGACGCACTCCGTGCCCATTAAGCGGCGAGAAGTCCACATCCCAAAGCCATGACACATCACGGCCATCGGCAATATTATCATTGATAGCGATCATTAAGTGGGCGCCCGCGCCACCATAAGACAAGAGGGCTTGCGTGAAGCTAGCCGGGTTCTTGACTAGCACCAGCTCAACTTCGGCGCCATTTTTCAGGCGGTATTTCTCGCCCCGGCCAAACGCTAAGGAAACCCTGGAAAGCTCAGCCACCAGGCCCTGCGCCTTCTCAGGCGGCAATAGCCGGCGGCAAAGCGCCAAAGCCGCCGCGCCATTTAAGAAGTTGTGTTGGCCGGACAGCTGCAAATTAGCCGCATATTTCTTGCCGCCAACCAGGTATTCTACCTTTTGGCCATTGAACCTATATAATTCCACATCTGTTTTGTGCGATTTTGTCGCTTTTTCGATACTGGAATCAACAGCGGCCAGATCATAATCACTCGGGAAGAACTTGCTTAGTCTAGGAGATGCGCCAAAATAGTACACCGGCTTTTTAACTTTTTTAACCCGTTCGGACAAATGAGGATCGTTAGCGTTTACTATCACCCCCTCTGTGGCAGCTTCCAGAGCCGACCCTATATATGAGGCGATGGTGTCCACTTCGCCATAACGGTCAAGTTGGTCGCGGCTGACATTCAGGGCTAAAACCCAACGGGGCGCAACAAGCCCAACCAGACGGCGCGCAGTCGCTTCGTCAACCTCTAAAATGGCAATGTCGTATTTGAGCCTGCCAAAGGCATTAGCGTGCTGGGCCAATGACGACGCGATACCACGTGTCAAGTTACTGCCGGTGGGATTAGTCAAAACCCGCAGGCCGTTGGAGTTGAGCAGGTGCGAGACGATCTTTGTGGTGGTGGTTTTGCCATTAGTACCTGTTATGATGACAACCCCTCCCGGGATCTGGGAGAGCATAGAGCTGACATAGCGGGGGAAAAGTTTTTCAACCACTAGGCCCGGTAAAGCGTGGCCGCCGCCCGTGCGGTAGGACAAAATCAGCCTAACGGCCTTGCCTATCAGTGTGCCAAGGAAATCCTGCATACTAGGCGAGCTCTATAAGGGCGGAATCTTTGAAGGCCTTGCCACGGCGGAGCATCAGATGCCCGTTTTTGAAATCCCCGGCTTCAAGGTGGTCTTTATCAAAAGGTTCGCCATTGACATAAATCGCCCTGCCCTGGACCAAACGCCGGGCATCAGATTTTGATTCAGCGAGCCCTGAATCCGTCAGCACGTCGGTTATAGAGCTGCCGGGTTGTACTTTTAGATTCGGTATAGACTGCCGGACTTCTGCCAGCACCTGTTTGTCCGCTTGGCCAATCGGCTGTTTTCCAGTCAAATAATCAGCGACTTTCTCTGCGAAGGCTGCTGGCTGATCACCATGGACCAGCTTTGTGAGCTCTTGGGCCAGCCGGCTCTGGCCAGACCGGGCCTGCGGATTTTTTGCATGCTCGCTAACAATTCTCCCGATTTCTTCTTTGGACAGCAATGTGTAAATCTTGAGAAATTCTTCAACCTCAGAGTCTTCAACATTCATCCAGAATTGATGGAACTGGGTCGGCGAAGTGCGCTGAGGGTCCAGCCAGATTGCCCCGGCTTCGCTTTTGCCGAATTTTCGCCCTGAAACCTTGTCGATGACCAGGGGCATGCTCATGGCATGAGCCTCTTTGCCATCTTTTTTGCGGATTAAAGCCACCCCTGACAGCATATTACCCCACTGGTCTGAGGCTCCAATCTGCATCACCACGCTTTTATTGTTGAATAGCCACCAAAAATCATAACCCTGCAACAGCGAATAGCTAAACTCCGCGTAACTTATACCACTAGAGCCTTCGCCTACGCGGGCAACGACAAATTCCCGCTGCAACAACTCCGTCATAGCGTAGCTTTTACCGATGTCTCTCAAAAAATCCAAGTATTTTAGATTGTCAAGCCAATCTAAATTATTCACCAGTTCGTATTCTTTGCCTGAAAATAGCTTTTCCATCTGGGTTTTGATGCCTTCGATGTTTTTGGCGATCTCTTCCCGGCTTTGTAACTGCCTCTCCTCTTCTTTCCCTCCCGGATCCCCAACTAGGCTGGTTGCTCCACCGGCCAAAAGAATTGTTTCCCAGCCGGCTTCCAAAAAGCGCCGGGCCAGCATTATTACGGCTAAATTGCCAATGGTTAAGCTGCTATCGCTGGCATCGATACCAAGATAAAATTTTTGGGGTTTGTCCAGCCACCGGTTGTCAGCAAAGGTCTTATCTTTTATCAGGCCGCGCCAAACCAGATCGTCGGATAGGCTCATAAGCTCATTCTCAGAAAATTACCTTTTATTACATTAGTATAACGGAATATTTTCACCATTTTATACTTATTGCTTTTGGTATAATTATTGCGAACGGAGTATAAGGTTAATTAATGAGAAGACCAGTCAGACCATCGTCTAAGCCGATCACCACGCGGAGCGGCAAGGTTCTTAAAGTGAACCGCTCGCTGGGCGAGCACTACAACGCTATGCGCCAGGCCAAAGCCTTAAGAAAAGTGAACCGGATGCGAGGCCTGCCCAAATCCAGGATAAAAAGGCTCGCCTGGCGCATGCACCCCCGCCGGCTGGCTGAATATTGGTTCAGCCGCGACGGCGCTATCATGGCCCTCAAGGTGGTCGGTATATTTATCATGGTGTTGTTTATCATCACGCTTGGTATATTCGCCTATTTCCGCAAGGACCTAAAAAGTATCTCTGATATTTCCGGCAGCAACCTGGGAGGCAGCATCAGTTATTACGACCGGACCGGCAAAATCCTGCTTTGGCAGGACTACAATGCTGTTAAGAGGGTTCCCGTCCAAAGCAATGAAATCAGCCCTTACCTGAAAGATGCCACAGTCGCCGTGGAGGACAAGAATTTTTACTCGGAGCGTGGGTTTGACCCCAAAGGCTATATAAGGGCTTCGGTGGCCGACGTTCTGCACCACGGCGGCACCCAGGGCGCCTCGACCATCACTCAGCAGCTGGTGAAGCTGACGCGGGATTACAACCAGCCACGGACGATAGCTTTAAAACTCAAGGAGCTGATATTGGCCGTCGAGCTGGAACGTTCCTATACTAAAGACCAGATCTTGACCAGCTACCTTAATGTGGTCCCTTACGGCGGCGTTGATTACGGCGCCCAGGCGGCGGCTGGTGATTATTTCCATAAAAACGCCAGTCAGCTGACCCTTCCAGAGGCGGCGATGCTGGCCGCTATACCTAAAGCGCCTTCTTTGTACTCGCCCTACGACAAGGCTGATTTTGATCAAAAGCTCTTTATGGCCCGCTACGACTATGTGCTCGACCAGATGGCCTCGCAGCATAAAATCACCCAGGTCCAGGCCAAGGCCGCCAAGCAGCACGACGTCTTAGCCGAAGTCCAGCCGCAGCAAACCAAATACGCCGGTATCAGGGCGCCTTACTTCGTGCTAGCCGCAAAGCGGGAGCTCGACCAGCGTTTCGCCGGTGAAACCGCTAACGTCGGCGGCTGGAAAGTCATCACCACGCTGGATATGAACATGCAGAAAGTGTCCGAACAACGAGTGGCAGAAAATCTGCCCAACGTCCAGTTCGCCGGTGGCGATGAAGAGGCGACGGTCACGGAAGATGTCCAGACGGGCCAGATGATGGCTTTAGTCGGCGGTACTAACTTTAACAATTCCACTTACGGGCAGATAAATTATGCTCAGTGGCCCATCTCTCCTGGCTCCAGCATCAAGCCATACGACTACAGCGCTTTAATCGGGAACACTAACGCCGGCGCCGGCTCCATACTTTATGATATTGTCGATCCGCTACCGGGTTACCCCTGCACTAGCCGGCAGCTGCCGCCCCACGGCAATTGCCTGTGGGATTTTGACCGGCGCTCGCCTGGCCCGATGACCATCCGCTACGCACTAGGAGGCTCGAGAAACATACCGGCGGTCAAAGCCACTCTCTCGGTAGTGCCCGGTAACCAGCAGGCATCCATAAACAAGGTGGATAATCTCGCCGACGCCATGATGGACGGCAATGTCGGTTACCACTGTTATAAAGATGGGGTTAACGTTACCCAGGCGTCTGTGGCCGACCAGGCTCCCTGCACGCCTTCGTCCGGTATCGGCGACGGCGGTTACCTGCACCTTGACCAGCATCTGAATGGCCTATCCACGCTCGGCCGCATGGGCGAAGCCATCCCTGCCACCTATATTTTAAAGATTTATCATGGCACCAACACCAAACCGTTCTACCAATGGACCCAACCCCAAGCAAAGAAAGTGATGGACGCACAGACAGCTTATATACTAAACAATATGCTGTCCGACCCGCAGGCTTCGTACTTCGCTTACGGCACTAAATTCCAGCACTACAATGGTTGGGATATCGCTGTCAAAACAGGCACCACTAATGATAACTTCGACGGCTTGATGATGGCCTGGACCACAAAGTACGCAGTGGGCACCTGGGTGGGCTACCATACCAGGCAGGTTTCATTGAACGCCGAGATGGAAAACTTAACAATGCCAATAACGCGCAACGTGATCGAATCCGCGCTCGACACCGTGAAAACTGGCCCGGTGAACTGGAAGCAGCCGCCTGGTATCCAGACTCTACCTGTCTATCGCAGTCGTATCGCTTATAACTCACAGGGTCCGCCGCCGTCAACTGATATTTTCCCAAGCTGGTTCAAGCAAAAGTCGGGTAGTTCGCAAACCCAGACCATAGACAAAGTATCAGGACTGCTAGCGACTAACTGCACTCCTGCACTCGCCAAGCAGTTTCTCGGAGGCGGTTCAGCCCTGAGTTCGATGTCGATTGATCAGTTCTACCCGCCCGGTCACCCCAGCGCGTCGAATGTGACCGTCGCCGCGTCGGACAATGTCCACCACTGCGGCGACAGCCCGCCGACAATAAGGATCACCGCCTCTGACTGCAATACAAGCTGTACGATATCAGCGACACCTTTTAGCGGCACCCATCCGCTGAACGATAGCACTTATCCCCAGTACCCGGGCACGGTCACAATATCTGTCAATGGCCGTCAGATATGCAGCTCTTCCAAAATTAATGATGGGGTACCCGTACAGTGCGGGTATAAACCGACGTTCAGCGGGTCTGGAACGATAACGGCTACGGTCACTGATAGTGTGCTTTACAGTGGAAGCGACAGCAAATCCGTAAATTTTACGCGAGCGGCCCAGCCGCTAACCATCACAAACATAGGCACCACTAAGGCTAGTTGGAGTGGCGGTAGCGGTACTTATACAGTTACAGATACCGACCATAACAAGCAATTATGTACTGCGCCAGCCGGAGCAACCAGCTGTACTTACAGCTCCTCAGTGAATCCCAATACAAATATAACCATTTCAGACACCGGTGGCGATAGTGTAAGCGGACCAGCTAAGCCTTAGTCTTTTTCGAGGAAAGTATTGAGGGCGCTGCGGATGTCGGTCACCGGCATCAATAGCCCAGGCTTCCTGCCAGAACGGACTCTCGGGCCGATGGCGGCTTCAAAACCAAGTTTCTTGGCTTCGGAAAGCCTCTTTTCCAAAAACGGCACGTGGCGGACTTCGCCTGATAAACCGATTTCACCGAACACCACGGCGTTCTTTTTCAGTTGCATGCCTTTCGCGGCGCTGGCGATGGCCATACACACCGCCAGGTCGGCCGCTGGCTCCGCCAGACGGATACCGCCGACGATGTTCACGTAAATATCTTTATCAGATAGCTTTAGCTTGGTGCGGCGTTCCAGCATGGCGATTAATAAGTTGACCCGGTTAAGGTCGATGCCGCTGGCAGTGCGCTTCGGATAGCCATAGCTAGTTGGATTCACCAGGGCCTGGATTTCCACAAGCAAAGGACGGCTGCCCTCCATGGTGGCGTGCACTACGGACCCATCGCTGGCTTGGCGTTCCGCCAGTAAAGCCGCGGAAGGATTATCGACCGGTCTCATGCCTATATCAGTCATCTCAAAAATGGCCGCCTCATTTGTGGAGCCGTAACGGTTCTTGGCGCTGCGTAGGATCTTAAAACCACCGTAACGGTCGCCTTCCAGCTGCAAAACAACATCAACCATATGCTCTAGCAGTCTCGGTCCGGCTATATTGCCTTCTTTAGTGACGTGGCCCACCAATATTAACGCGGTATTTCTGGATTTGGCGGCCGCGCTAAGCAGTTGGGCGCTATTGGTCACCTGGCTGACATTTCCGGCGGCGGAGTTTATCTCATTGACCGCGACGGTCTGAATGGAATCAACGACCACCAGCTCATAACCCCCTCCTGAAATCGTAGCGGCGATATCGTTTGCAATCGTCGCAGTCGCCAGCTGCAGCGACTTATCACTGATTTTAAGCCGCTCGGCCCTTAGGGCCACTTGCTGGGCTGATTCTTCACCGCTGACATATAAAACCTTATGCTTTTTTGACGCGTTATCGGCAAGCTGCAATAGCAGAGTGCTTTTGCCGATACCGGGCTCGCCGGCCAGCAGGCTCACGCTGCCTGGTACAAATCCGCCGCCTAACACCTCGTCGACTTCCACCAAACCGCTCGGCAAGCGGCTGGTGCGGCTTTTGAGCGCATTGGCGATATCCGATGCTTTTAAGGCCCTGCCCGAAGAACCAGCGACGGCCGTGCCAACCTCGACTTGTTCTATTAGCGTGTTCCACTGCCCGCACACACTGCAGCGGCCTTGCCACTTTCCGTATGAAGCGCCGCAATTCGAGCAAACGTATTGAACTCCAAGCTTCCTGGCCATGTGGTTTCTAGTTTAACAGATTACTGAGGCTGTTGGGTTGTCAAGCGCGTGTCGATCGACTGGTCGAGACTGGTCAGTTCCTTGGCGATAGAGTTCCTAGAATCGACCAGCTGGTTATAGGAACTAATGTCGTTACGCAGCCTATCAACCGCGGCATTGTATGAAGCGACTTCTGCGTTGAAGCTGTCCGCTTCAGAGTTAAATTGTTGGGAATCGTGCACCCCGCTGAGCCGGGATCTGTCGCCATTTATCTGGCTAAGCTGCTGCTTGAGGGATTGCTCTTCGCTGTCGATCTGTGACCGCAACTGCGCCAGCTGGGCGTCATCAGCCTGTATTTTGTCTTCGCGGCTAGTGAATTCCGCCTGGTAAGAGTCCTCGTAATCAGTCACCACCTTGCGATCGGTGAAGTACTTTTTATAATAAGCCTCCAGCGGAGCTGGCAGGCTGGAGATTTCAGTGCCGAAAATCGAGTGCATTTCGTTAACCACATCATTGGGCTCGCTTTTTTTATATTCATTGATGGTTTGGATAATCCGCTGGTCGTGCAGGTCGTGGCTGTAATAATTCTGCAGCAGTCCGTCAATATAATCCTTTTCCTTCGAGCTTAAACGGTCGTAGACGGCGTGTAACATCTCATGGGCGGAGGTTACTTCCTGGACACCGGCCAGCCGGCTGTCCTGCACATTATAGACAAAAATGCCGTCCTGGCTGGAATGATAACAACCCAGCACAATTGTCTTTTCAGTTTCATGACAGTCGCTTCTGAATTGGTTGACATTAGATTCAAGGTCGGGATGATTAACGTAGAAAACGTGCTTAGCATACGTAGTCATGGTGTCGCGGTTAGCCAAGGCGGCTACGGCCGCCGGAGGCACATAGCCGCGCAGCGCCCACCAGTCACTGATCGCCTGGGCATTAAAGTAAAGCAGTATCGGTGCGGCGACCAAAGCCAGCAGAAAAAGATATCCAAGTGTCCGGTTAAAAGTTCTCATTACCACTTAGTATAATGTCTATTCCACTGCTGCAGCGTAGATTAGTTCAGCGTCTTTGTCTTTGCCATGCTTTGCGTTCACCGTGACCACATCTCCCGTATGGTAACTTTCGTCGAGTAAGCCGGCCGCTATGGCATCCTCGACCGTTTCCTGCAACAGCCGGCGCATGGGCCTGGCGCCGTTATGGGCGTCGTAGCCGCGTTCCATGAGATATTCTTTAGCTTTGGGGCTGACCTGTAGCCCGATCCCTTTCTTAATGAGGCGGACGCGCAAATCATCCAGCTGCAAGTCAAGAATCTTCAGGGCGTCTTTTTTGGTCAGCGCTCTAAAGACGATTATTTTATCAATCCGGTTCAAAAGCTCGGGCCGCATCATCTTTTTGAGCTCGTCCAAGACCTTGTCTTTATTGGCCTCGTGCAAATCGTCCAAGTTATCAAAGTCTGTTGCATTCACGGCGCCAAAACCGAAACTAGCTTCTTTTTGCAATTTCTCGGCCCCTACATTACTGGTCATGATGACGATTGTGTTGGTGAAATCGATTTTCCGCCCTTTAGAGTCACTTAAGACTCCGTCTTCAAGGATTTGCAGCAGCATATTGAAGACATCGGGGTGGGCTTTTTCAATCTCGTCGAAAAGCACCACGCTGTAGGGCTGGCGGCGGATGCGGTCAGTCAGCTGGCCGGGGTCGTCATAGCCGACATAGCCGGCCGGGGCGCCAATCAGGCGGGCGACAGTGTGCCGCTCTGAGAACTCGCTCATATCAATCTTTACCAGTGCCTCAGTGCTGCCGAAGAACTCCCTAGCCAGCACCCGGGCGAGTTCAGTTTTACCAACCCCCGTCGGACCCAGGAAAATAAATGAGCCGATCGGCCGGGTCTCGCTGGAAATACCGGACCGGCTACGACGGACGGCTTTAGCCACTGTCTCAACGGCTTCGTCCTGGCCAATGATGTACTTGCCGAGGTTTTTCTCCAGATTCACCAGATATTTAGCTTCACTCCGGATAACTTTGGTCACCGGCACTCCGGTTATGCGGGCTACGGTTTCAGCGACATCGTCCGAGGTGATGGTTATAGGCTTGCCAGTACGGGTAGTGGCCTGGAGTTTTTTAATTTCATCATTTATCTGGCTGGCGCGCTGTTTTTCCCGGGCAGCTTTTTCATAGTCTTCACTCTCTACCGCCTCGTCTATCCGACTGTTAACCAGCCGGAGTTCTTTCTGAAGCTGGCGCAGTTCCGGGGGCGTTTTGCCTTTATTGACACGTAAATAAGCAGAGGTTTCGTCCAATAAGTCTATGGCTTTATCTGGCATGTAGCGGTCATTGATATAGCGGCGCGCGAACTGCACGGTGTCTTGCAGCACTTCGTCGCTGACTTTGACGCCGTGGAAGTCTTCGTAGTGTTTTCGCAAGCCTTTTAAGATAGCGAAAGTCTCAGGCTGTGTGGCTTCCGGCACTTGGATCGGCTGGAAACGGCGCTCTAAAGCGGCGTCTTTTTCGATATAACGGGTGTATTCGTCGGTGGTGGTGGCGCCAATCATTTGGATACGGCCGCGGGCTAGGCTCGGCTTTAGGATGTTTCCGGCGTCCATACTGCCCTCGGCGGCACCAGCGCCGACGATCAGGTGCAGCTCGTCAATGAACACAATGATATTTTTATCCTGTTCGAGTTCGGCAATGACTTTTTTGAGCCGTTCCTCAAACTCGCCCCGGTACTTGGTGCCGGCGATCATTCCGGCCAGATCGAGAGTTATGATTTTCTTTTCCAGCAGGCTGTCGGGCACTTCTTCATTAATTATGCGCTGGGCCAACCCTTCAACGATCGCAGTCTTGCCGACTCCTGGTTCACCAATCAGCACCGGGTTGTTCTTGGTGCGGCGGTTTAGGATAGTTATGACACGCTTAATCTGAGGCTCACGTCCAACCACTGGGTCTAGCTTACCCTCCTGGGCCAATTTTGTGAGATTCGTGCCAAAGAACTCCAGAGCACTTTTTTTAGCGTTTTTGCCTCGGCGGCGGCCATCGCCGGATGGTGAGCCGTCGCCCTCATACTGCTGGCGCTGCAAAAATTGCTCGACCTCGCCGCTAAGGGCGTCGACGTCTACGCTCATATCACGCAACAATGTGGTGGCACGGGCGTTCTTTTGGCTCAAAATACTGTAGAGGACATGTTCGGTGCCACAGTAGTCCTGGCTGAATTCCTGGGCGATTTCCCAAGCCATTTTAAGGGTGAGTTTGGCGGTTTCAGACAGACCTTTGCCGCCCATATTAATAACTAAAGTCTTGGGCGTTAAGTTGAGCGCCAGGCGGGCCCGGTCCAGCGTCACCCCGGCGCCTTCGAGTATTTTGGCGCCCATACTGCCTTCCTGCGCCAGAACGCCTAGCAGCAGGTGCTCGGTGCCAATATAAGCGCTGCCGCTGGCCCGGGCGATGGCGTCGGCGTGCCGCAAACTATGCAGCGCGTTATTAGTCAGATGCGATAAAAATTCTTGGAAATCCGGACTATTAGGGATCATATGCTTATTTTATACC
The DNA here is from genome assembly GCA_025934715.1 of Candidatus Saccharimonadota bacterium. Lineage (GTDB taxonomy): Bacteria > Patescibacteriota > Saccharimonadia > Saccharimonadales > UBA10212 > JAIFWC01. The sequence continues at coordinate 35,589 of JAICWR010000001.1, read as the reverse complement.
CTCAGATTCTTACATTTCGCTGTAACCAGTTTAACTGATTAAGCGTAATTCCATTATACCAGAAATTAGCACTCTCATGTCAAGAGTGCCAATTTTACGGAGTCATAGACCTATCAGCCACTTGAGTAAGCACATCAAGTGCCGCAAATGCCAGTTTTCGTTGTGACATTGCAATTCTAGAGAGGCCTCTAATTACAAGATGTTGCCCGGCTCTACTGCCATCTTCGAGAGTTTTTATTAAGTTTAAACGATATTGAGAGGGTGTCTTATAGTAAGCCGGGTAAGGATATCTGTTGGACTCCCAAGGGGCCGCGCCGATAATTTCAGCCTCAGCAATTACAAGCGATTCTTCAGCCGTGTCGCCGACTACTTTTCCATCTTCAAAGTGCATTATAATATAGTACCATCTTTTATGAATTTAGCAACATTGATCTTCAGCGAGCGAGCCCCTATATTATCCGCAAACGCTACCAAGACTGCCTGAGCAAATAAGCGTCATAGTCACTGACTTTGAGCGAGCCCCTTCAGACGGCAAACCCCAAGAAAACAGATGAATTTAGTAGGCTAAGCGAGCCATAACCTTAAAACTAAACTCTACATCCCCCAGCGGAGCCGGGTCGGTGCGGCGTGGGGATGCTAGAATTTCTTAGCAGCCCAGGCGGCGCACCGTCCGCGCGTGAGCGGTTTGGTTTTAAGGTTATGTGGAGCGCTATTTATCGGTGCCGTGTTCTTCTATGGCTTCTAGTAAGGACGATTCTAGCTCACTTTTCTTCTTGAGCTTCTGCTGGACCGGCTTGGATTCCACGCCCTGCTCTTCCGGCTTTTCTTCTTTCTTATCATCTTTCGCCCCGTCGGCTGCTTTCTCAGCTTCAACGTCTAACTCATGGCCGGTCAGCTTGCCGGCTAGGCGCACGTTCTGGCCGGCTTTACCGATAGCAATGCTCAGTTGGTCTTCGGGTACGATAACCAAAGCTTTTTCACCTTTTATCTCAACCTTAGTTACATTAGCCGGCTTCATGGCATTGGCGATAAATGCTTGTTTGTCTTCGTCCCAAACCACAATGTCTATCATTTCCTGGCTGCCGATCTCATCACGAACGGCGTTGATACGGGTGCCATGGCCGCCGACGAAAGTCCCGACCGGATCCACCCCCTGCACGTTGCTGGCGACTGCTATTTTAGACCGAACGCCGGCTTCGCGGGCCACGGCTTTGATCTCCACAGCGTCACTCTCCATCTCGGGCACCTCAGCCCTGAACAATAGCTCGATAAACTCCTTTGAACCGCGGCTGATTATCAGCTGAGGACCGCGAAAACCTTTTTCGACGTCCTTTAGATAAAACTTCAGCCGCTGGCCCGGATAATATCGCTCGTTCTGGATTTGCTCGCTGACCGGCATAATGCCCTGGGCCCGGCCCAGTTCAACTCTCACCAGTCGGCCTTCCACGCGGGTGACTGTCCCGTTGACAATGCCGCCGATTTTATCTTCGTATTCAGCCAGCACGATTTCCCGCTCGGCTTCGCGCAGCCGCTGCAAAATAACTTGCTTAGCAGTCTGGGCGGCCACTCTGCCGAAATCCTGGACCGGCTGCACAATCTCAACCGTCTCACCGACTTTGGCGTTTTTGCGGATTACCTGTGCTTCAGGCAAACTGATTTGCATATGCGGATTTTCAACTTCTTCGACGACTTCTTTATTCACATATGCTGTCACATCGCCGGTGTTGAGGTTCATTGTGACGCGGACGTCCTGTTCCCGGTCGCCATAATCCCGGCGCCATGCCGCCGCGAGGGCCTGCTGGACAACGTCTTGCACCTGATCTTCCGGCAAATTCTTTTCTTCGGCTATTAACTTGATGGCCTGCGCCAGCTGTTTAAAATCCATCTCCATATGGTTTGGTATCTCCTTTTCATGAAAAAATCCGACCTGCCGGCCGGACGTGTTCATAATTAATTTAACATAGAATCCTCAGAATGTACAGACTAACTAAATAAACACAAGCTTTGGACACCGGGACAATAACCTAATAACCTTTCACCATATGTTAAAGAGATATGAGGAAATCGGTTCAGAAGCAGACCAGTTGTTTTATGCTGCTAATCATGCTCTGTTTTACGGTCTTGCGTGGCTATTGGCCAATTTCAGATCTGAAGGCACCGAGAACTTGCCCGAAAAAGGCAGGGGAATTGTCTTATTCAATCATCTAAGCGGCAAGGATGTTATTTTAGCGCCCTGCGCAATTCCCCGCTTCGCCGTTGTTATTGGAAGGCGTAAGTACGTGGAGCATCCGATTTTAGGGCCGTATTTTCGAAAACTCGGCGCAATCGCCGTTGATGTAGGCAAGGAGAACGCCGGAAGGGAGGCATTGCGCCAATCCGTTGAAACTATGAAGCAGCCACTTAACAAAGAGCAGTTAGAGATAGTTTTTGGATCCCCGAATTCCCGAACACCAGGACAAAAACCTGGCAGGGTAAACAGCGGGGTTCTGACTGCCGCGCTTGAAACGGAAACAGATATTTATCCGGGGGTCGTAAAAGGAACTGATAGATTAAGTGACGGCTTGATGGTGGTTAAGATCGCTCCATCCGCAGGACATCCTGATAGCCTTAAGGAGCGAAGAGAATTCGGAAACTATATCCACGGCATACAAACGGGAATGTTCGACAGTATCGATCACCCTTATAACTATCTCCCCGCCGACACTGATAAAATAAGGTGGTGAAGAAAGTAAAAAGGCTTTTCGCGGATTTTAAGCCGGAGCATTACGAGCTGCTTTTAGAGCCGGACCGAGACAAATCGGTTTTTAGCGGAAAGGTGGTAATCGATGGCTACAAAGCCGGTCGGCCGAGCCAGCGGATAACCTTGCATTCCAAGGGTTTGAAAATCAAAAGCGCTAAGATCACAAAGCTCGACAAAACCGGCGAGGCCGTAATAAGCATCGACCGGATGAACATTCAAAAAAGCTACGACGAGCTGCGGCTGCACACCAAGCAGCTGCTTCATGCTGGCAAGTACAAAATTGAGCTTGAATTCAGCGGCAAAATCACCGAGCCCATGCACGGCATTTACCCATGTAATTTTGAACTTAATGGCCAAAAGAAGCAGCTGGTTGCAACCCAGTTTGAAAGCCATCACGCTCGTGAAGCCTTTCCATGCATTGATGAACCTGAAGCTAAAGCTACTTTCGGGCTGACGTTGTCGACATCGGCCGGTAAAACCGTCATCGCTAACACCCCGGTCAAGAAACAAAAAACGGTTAAAGGCAGGCTCGTCACCGAATTTGATAAAACACCCAAAATGAGCACTTATCTCTTGGCGTTCGCTTTCGGCGATTTGAAGCACAAACAAGCCAAGACAAGCGGTGGTGTCGATATCAGGGTGTTCGCCACCCCCGATAAGTTGGAGTTGACGGATTTCGCGCTCGATGTCGCCACCCGTTGCTTGGAATTTTTCGAAGATTATTACGGTGTGGCGTATCCCCTGCCTAAGCTGGACCTGTTAGGTCTGCCTGATTTCAGCGCCGGCGCCATGGAGAATTGGGGCTTAATAACATTCCGTGAGCAGGTTTACTATGTTGACCCGCAACACAGCTCTATCGAGACCAAGCAGGTCGTGGCCATGGTTATTTGCCACGAGATATCGCACCAGTGGTTTGGCAATCTGGTGACAATGAAGTGGTGGAACGACTTGTGGCTGAATGAGAGCTTTGCCAACATGATGGAATACCAGGCGGTCGACGCGCTTTTCCCGGAGTGGAACATTTGGAAGGACTTCGTACAGCGAGAGCTTAGCATGGCGCTTAGCCGCGACGCCCTGCCGAATGTGCAGGCTGTGAAAACCGAGGTTAACCATCCCGACGAGCTAGGCGCGCTGTTCGACCCGGCGATCGTCTACGCCAAGGGCGGCTGCTTGCTTAATATGGTGCGCTGGTTGGTTGGCGAAGACAGCTTTAGAAAAGGCTTGAACAGCTATTTTAAGGAGTTCCAGTACCAGAACACCACTGCAGCTAATTTATGGCGCCACCTGAAACAAGCCAGCGGGACCGATATTGAGGCGGTCATGAAAAATTGGCTGGAGAAGCCCGGCTTTCCGGTGATAGAAGTTGAGCACGAACCTCAAAAGAATACATTCTCCGCCCGCCAGCAGCGTCTGGTGGTCGGCAAAAGCCAAGATGAAACAATTTGGCAAGTGCCGCTTGCCGCTTCACAGCCAACCGATAAAAAACTTTTGGGATCAGAATCCGCCAGCTTCAAGCTAGCTAAGCAAACTGGCCACCCCTTGACGCTTAACCACGATGGCCGCAGCTACCTCGTAGTCCGCTATAACAAGGGCCACATGGATTCCCTGCTGGTCGCGGTCAAAAAGGATGTATTGTCGCCAACCGACCGGCTTTTGCTAGTCCAAAATAGCCTGTTGTTAGAGCGGGCCGGACGGGTTTCAACCCTTGAGAACCTTCAGCTGCTGGACGCCTACGCTAACGAGCGCGATGAAGCGGTGTGGGGCATGCTATCGGGAACAATCGGCAGTGTCCGGGCCTTGATAGATAAAGACGCCGGCCTGGAAGAGCGGCTTAATTCCTATGTCCGGCCGATTGCAGCACCGTTAGTCAATAGCGTGGGCTGGAGCAGTGGCGAAAAAGACACCTCTCAGACCCTAAAACTGCGGGCCGTGGCGCTCAGCATGGCTGCAGCCGCCGAAGATAAAGATGTCATCGCAGAAGGTTTAAAGCTGTTTAAAGGATTCAGCCGCCCGGCTGATTTAGCACCCGATATCCGGGCGGTGATTTACTATATCGCTGTCCGATACGGCAACGATGACGATTACAATAAGCTGCTCAAACTTTATTGTTCGCTAACTAACGCCGATGAGAAAGAAGAGGTTTCAGCCGAACTGACTAATACGCGCGACCCAAAAAAAATCCAACACCTTCTGGCTATGATGACCGACGAAGTTCGCCTCCAGGATGTCCCGACCTGGTTCGCCTGGTTGATGCGTAACCGCTACTCCCGTGACTTGGCGTGGTCGTGGCTGCAGGCTAATTGGAAATGGGTTGAGGAGAAATTCGGCGACGATAAATCATACGACCGGTTCGCTCGCTACGCGGCAGCCGCTTTTTCATACCAGTCACAGCTCAAAGAATATAAAGCCTTTTTCGTACCGAAATCGAATATCGCGCTTGAACGACCCATCAAACTAGGTATTGAAGAGATCGAGTCCCGAGTTGAGTGGCGCAAGCGTAATGAAGCGTCAGTTAAAAAGTGGCTTGGCAGGCTTTAGGCTCACTCAATCTCTACCAACTCAATGTCCTGGCAGTCCGGGCCGCTGACCGCGGCCGCCATCAAACGATAGTCGCCGGCCCAGCCGAACGTTTGTTTCCAGATTTCGGCAGCAAACTTCATTCTCTTCAATTTTTGATTGGCGATATATTCAAAGCCGCTGCCTTGAGACTGGCTGGATCGATATTTCACTTCAACAAGATAAATAACCTTACTCCTCTGGGCGACAATATCGATTTCGCAGACTTTGGTTTTCCAGTTACGATCAATGACGTCAAAGCCTTCCTGCTCGAGTAATTCAGCCACCGCTAGCTCAGCCTTTTGGCCCTGTTCCGTAGTCTTAATAATCAAGCTCCTGTCAATTTGGCAATCGGCGCGTATGAATACCGATGGACATATTTAACAGCTCCGTGGCTCTTTAGCGCAAGCATGTGGGCTTTGGTACCGTAGCCGACGTGCTTATCAAATTCATAGACTGGGTATTTTTTGCTAAGTTCAGCCATAAACCGGTCGCGGGTAACCTTAGCGTGAATGCTGGCCGCTGAGACTATTGGCACGCGGTTGTCGGCGTCGACTATCGCCCGCCCCTCCTTGAACCTTTTGGGCAAATAATTAATTTTGCCGTCGAGAATAATTTCCTCGGTGGAATCTGCCTTGATTCCCGCGAGGGCCCGTCTTATGCCAAGCCGCAGCGCTTTTGCCAGGCCAAGTCTATCAATTTCCGATGCTTTCACCCAACCTTCACCAAAAGTGCAGCAATTACTTAACATGTTAAGTAATTCATCTCTTTGTTTTTTTGATAATAATTTAGAGTCTTTCAGCCCGTCTGGCAGCTCGTTATTGGCTCTCGCGGCTACCACAAGTAACGGACCAGCCCAGCACCCCCTGCCCACTTCATCCACACCAACCATACCTCTATTATAAGCTTAAAAAGAAAAGAGCCCCCTAAGCGCGTTGGCTAAGGGGGTTGAGATGAGAGAGCGCCTAAGGCGCCAGAGGAATCGCCCTGAAAACAAGGCGGCGCTCTCTCGAAAAGTCCTCCGGTAACAGATGTGGGTATTGGCGCTTGGGCCGCCAACATTGGGATCCCACGAAAGTTTTACCCAAGCGGCTGGTGCGAACAGCCTGGGAGAAGTCGGAACGGCGCTGGGATCGCCACTGGCACCGACTTCTCTTAGAAGGGTCAGCCGCGCTTCTCTGGCGGCTGTCAACGCAACCCTTCGGTGCGCTACTTCACCGGCTTGTTAGCCGGCACTTGTACCCAGCCCTTGGGGCGCACCGTCCGGCTTCCTAAGAAGCAGGTTGCGCCTCTGGCAAATGCGATCGCCCCTGGGGATAAGGGCGTCGCGCAGAGTCAGCCTCCCCTAGGCCGTCCCGCGTCAAGCCAGTTCCCGAGTGGCTACTTCGCACGCGTGGCGGGCATCACGAAGTTATAATATCACAATATACAAGTTATGTCAAAGTATATTTGACGGGCTGTCTATTTCTTTCGGTAAGCGAGCCCCTGTCTTTGACAAACAATAAGGAGCCAACCTGAGTAGATGTCGTGAAAAAGTGGCGCCCTTGGTGCAAAAGCTTGTCTGACGAAGACAAACAACTGGGAACTGTTTTTATGAGGAGTTCTTTTGCAAGCCTGTTTTTGACGACGGATGCATCTGTGTTGGCGACGCGTTCGGAGAAGACAGGGGCGAGCTATTTTTCTTTGTTTTGCTCGGGGGCTGGGGCTTTGGCTTCGGCCTTTTCTTTTGGCTGGTCTTCGATTTTGGCGGCTTCGGACTTTGGTTCATCGGCCGTGGCAGCATCGGCCTCGGCCTTCTCGGCTTCTTTTTCGGCCTTGGCGGACTCGGGGTCGTAAGCTTCGACTTGCTCTTCGTGGATTCGCTCCTCTTCGGCTTCGGCGGCTTCGTCGTGGATGGCATTAACCGCTTCTTTATCAAAATCGACGCCCATTAGGCGGGCGCTCTTGCCAGTGAGTTCTCTCATGTATGTCATGTAGTTGCGGCGGACTTTTGCCCGGCGGACTACTTCAACTTTTAATATAGCCGGCGAGTGGATTAAAAAACTTTTTTCCACGCCGATGCCGCTGGCGATGCGCCGGACCAAAAAACGGCTGGTTAGGCTGTTTTTACGTGATACTTTAATGACGAGGCCCTCGAAGACCTGGATGCGCTCTTTGCCGCCTTCGCGGATTTTTTGGTGTACGCGCACAGTGTCACCAGGACGTACATCGACCACGGCTTTCTTTTTCTGCTTAGCGCTAATCAGCTCTGCAACACTTGCCATAACCTGTAAATTTTAGACCATTAACCCCTTATTTTCAACCCCTACTCGGTCACACGGTAAACTTCTTCGATTGTCGTTAGGCCGGCAATGGCTTTAAGCACGCCGTCCTGCAGCATGGTGCGCATGCCCTCTTCGACTGCTTTTGCCTGAAGGCCGGTTGTGGTTATTTGGTTGGGCGGTAAGCGCAGCAATTGCTGCACCCCCGGCGTCATGACCAGCTGTTCGCGGACGGCCAGCTGGCCGGCGTAGCCGAACGGGTTTTCAGCCGAATTACCCGGCTTAAACAGGGTTAGGCTATTGATGTCAGGGCGCTCAGTGCCCGGAGGCAGCCCGTCGATGACGGCTTTTAACCTGCTTTTCAGGTTCTCATCCGGCTGGTAGGGCTGCTTGGTCTTGTCGTCCAGCCGTCGAACCAGACGCTGGGCCATCACCAGATGCATGGCGCTGGCGAATAAAGGGTTGATACCGACCATATCGGCCATACGCGTTATTGCGGCGGCGGCGCTAGAGCCGTGAAATGTGCTCAGCACTAAATGCCCGGTCAGCGCGCCTTGCAATGCGGTTTTAGCCGTGTCCTGGTCACGGATCTCGCCAACCATCACGACGTCTGGGTCCAGCCTTAGCACAGCTCTGAGCCGCTCCGCGAAATCGTGTCCCTCTAGCTCTCCCTCCACCGGGATTTGGATGATGCCGGGCATATTGTACTCCACCGGGTCTTCCAGCGTGATGATTTTGCGCTCTGGCGTATTCAGCGTATTGATGATCGAATAGAGGGTCGTTGTTTTGCCCGATCCTGTCGGCCCGACGACTAGAACCATGCCCGTCGGGTGCCGGATGACCTCGTTCACGACCTTTGATTCAGCTTCACTAAGGCCGAGGTTTTCGAGTTTGAGCATCTCCAGCTTCATGTTGAACAAGCGCATCACAATGTCTATACCATGGACGGTCGTCACGGCTTCGACACGCAAATTGACGGTCACGGCTTCACCGGTGGCTAAACGGTATTCGCGGCTGATATGGCCGTTTTGGGGTTCGCTGACATTGGTTGAGATATTGGCGGCGCTGGCTATGGAGGCGGCGAGGTGCCGGTATTTTTCCGCGCTGATATAGGCCACCGGGTGTAGCACTCCATCGACTCTGAAACGCACCCGGACGTTGTCTTTTTGCGACTCCATATGTATGTCGCTGGCTTTTAGGGCGTAAGCCTGCTGGACTAAGTAAGCCAGCATATCGTCAGGCCTGACCTGCTCAAGGGTCTGGCTGACGCGTCCAATTATATCTTGGCTGTCGTTCGTATCCTTATCGGACGTGATTTTAATGTTCTCGTATTCGACCTTTTTTGGCGGGTCATATAAAGCCATGTATTCGCGGTAGCCGCTATCAGAGATGATTGAGAAAGTCACTCGCTGGTCGCTGAAACGCTGGCGCAGGCTATTAAGCGTCTGCTGGGAGGTGGTGGTGGTTATGCCGAACTGGATGTAGTGCTCGTCGGCGGCCAGCGGTACTATTTTCAGCTTATACAGCTCAGGCACCGGCAGGATATTCTTAAACAACTGCTTCTGAATTTGAGAGGTGTCAACATAATCAAGGCCCAGCACTTGGGCCCGCTGGGCGGTGATCTGTTCCTCCTGCAGCCGCACGCTTTGCATACGTAAGCATTATACCGGTTTTAGCCACCTCTGATGAGTGGTAAACCACCGTTAGATATTGTATGGTAAACCACAAATGTCAGTCCCAAACCGTAGACTTGCCTTAATCGTGCACAATGTACGCTCAGCGCACAATGTCGGCAGCCTGCTGCGTACGGCTGATGGGATGGGCGTCGAGCAGGTCATATTTACCGGTTACACTCCATACCCGGAAGCGCCGGCTGATGAACGGCCGCCGCATGTCCGCCGCAAAGCATCAGCTGCCATCGCTAAAACGGCGCTGGGGGCCGAAAAGAGCCTTGCTTGGAAGCATTATGGTGATTTGCAGGAATGTGTGGACGAATTAGCCGGCCAAGGATTTATGATTATCGCGCTGGAACAAACAGCCGCCGCCGGCGATTTGGCGGACTTTCATCCGGGCGATGCAGTGGCTTTGGTTGTGGGCAACGAGGTTGATGGACTGGATGGTCCAGCTTTGAAATTAACGGACATGCAGCTGCAGATTCCGATGATGGGCGCCAAAGAATCTTTTAATGTGTCAGTGGCCGCCGCCATAGCCCTATACCATCTTAGGCACCTGGACAAAAACCCTTCTTAAGTTTACTTCGGCTGCCAAACTTTCCGTTAGGTTGAGTTATTTTGCACATCAATGCATAATATTATGGAAAGTTTAGGCAGATAAAAAATGGCAAAAATAAAAAGCCGGCCGGCTGACGGCCATCAAACTAAACCTAAAGGTGTCCATAAAAGAGCCTTTGAGCGGGTTTATTGGCCTTACATCCCTATAGTCTTGGTGGTCAGCTTGTTATTGATCATCGGGTCGAACACCGGCAGCCTGCAGGCTTACGCCCGCCATCCCTTTGGCAGAGTACTGAGTTATTCCACTTCTATGAGCATCAGCGGCTTACTATCTGACACCAACGCCGCGAGGTCGGCAAACGGCGTGGCGTCGCTTAAACTGAATAGCAAACTAGATACCGCCGCCCAGGCTAACGCCGACGACATGGTCGCGCGTGATTATTGGAGCCACTATACGCCAGATGGCAATCCGCCATGGATTTGGGTGACTAACCAGGGTTACGCCTATGAAAAGCTGGGACAGAACCTGGCGACTGGATTCAGTGATGAACAATCCACAATCAACGGCTGGATGGCCAGCCCTGAGCATCGTGCAAATATGCTCGACCCATCTTTCAAAGATGTCGGCTTCGGGTTCGCCAATGACCCCAATTACACGGCGGCCGGCGGTGGTCCAATGACAATCGTCGTCGCTTTTTACGGGGAACCTCAAGTTTTAGCCGCGGCGACCCCAACTAAATCCGCTCCGGCGCCCACCCCCACTCCCGTGGCTTCACAGCCAACAACGACTTCACCGCCGGCCGCTAAGCCGGCGAAGCCAGCGTTGGCGGCTAAACCCAAAGCACAGCCGGTGGCCACTAACACCACCACGAATAAAACGGCGCCTCCGGTTAAAACAACCCGGGCGCAAGTGGCGCTGGCCAGCTCTAAAGTGCCGGCGGATGCCTCTGGACCCACGATTATCGTCGCTATATTATTGCTCGGCTATTGGGCCAGCCGCCATTTGAGGGCGCTGCGTAAATTCTTCTTAAAAGGCGAGCACTATGCTATCCGCCATCCGCTCACGGATATCGGCATCCTGGTGATCGGCTGCCTGCTATTCATCCTCAGCCAAACCGCGGGGCTCATCCAATAGCTATTTGACCACGACGTTCGTGGAGCCGAATATTCCCGCCAGCTCCCGTAAGCTCTGCTCGTTAACTTCAATCATTTGGGGGAGTTTAATGACCTGCTTTTGATCGTTTGCGCCAGTGACCAGCACCACTTCGGTTTCACCGCTGTGCCCATCGATTTTCTCTTTAAGCGTCATCAGAAGAGGCTGGTCCTGGGTATTTGCCATACGGATGTAGAGCCGTTGTTTGGCGAAGTGCTGCAAAGTTTCAGCAGCGCTGTCATTTGCCGGACGGGCCCTACCGCCAGGTTTTTTAATAAAATCATCCATGCCATCTTCATTTATCCTGGCGACCTCTTCGGCCAGCAGCTTAGGCTCATCGCTCCGGCTGTAATCCACTTTGCCGCGGACCACCAGTACATTATCACGCCGCCATAGCTCTGCCGTCAGGGCGTATAGTTTGGGGAAAACGACGATTTCTATGCTGGCAGCGTTATCCGCTAATTGGCAAAAGGACATCTTAGCTCCGTTCTTGGTCGAGATCTCCCGCGCTTCTGTGATCGAACCGCCGATGGCCACAGATGTACCATCGTTCTCACGGGTTATTGCGCTAATCGGCATGGCTATGTTCGCTAAGGTTTTCTGGTACGGCTCTAGCGGATTATGGCTAAGATATAGCCCTAGTAGTTCGCGCTCCCAAGCCAGTTGCTGCGACACCGGATATTCCGGGGCCGTTTTCTCAAACTCAAAAGCCGGCGCAAATTTATCATCGCTGCTTCCACCGAACAAGTCCACTTGGCCGGCAGCCGCTTCTTTTTGCACCTTCACTGAAAAGGCCAGGATGTTATCAATGTTGTCGACAAGTGAACTGCGGTCGCCAAAACTATCAAAAGCGCCGGCCTTGATTAGGCTTTCAAGGGCTTTACGGTTAACGATCCGCGGGCTGACCAAACGGCAATAGTCGCCTAACGTGGCAAGACGGCCCCCTGATTCTGCCCGGGCCCGTAAAATTTCTTCGGCGGCGCCGTGCCCGACGTTTTTAATGGCATCCAGCCCGTAACGGATTTTGTTTTGGCCGCCCAACACGCCGAACTCATGGAAAGACTCGTTGACGTCCGGCGGTAAAACCTCGATACCCATATGGCGGCATTCGGTTATCTCAATCGCCAACCGGTCAGTGTTATCATAGTCGCTTGTCATCAGCGCGGCCATATAGGCGTCCGGGTAATGGGCTTTGAGGTAGGCTGTTTGATAGGCGATCAGCGCGTAACAGGCGGAGTGCACCTTATTGAAGCAATAGGCCGCGAAGTCTTCTAGCTGGGTCCAGAATTTCTCCATACTTTTCCGGTCAGCTTTGGAATGCTTGACGGCCCCCTCAATGAATTCCTCTTTCAGCTTGGCCATGACTTCTGGGATTTTCTTACCGATCGCCTTGCGCAGCGTGTCGGCCTGGCCGCCGCTGAAACCGCACAGGTCTTTGCTTATTTGCATAACCTGTTCCTGGTAGACAATAACGCCGTAAGTGTTCTCAAGGGCTGATTGCATCAGCGGGTGTATGTATTCAATTTTTCGCAAGCCGTGTTTGCGGGCGATGAAATCATCGATCCATTGCATCGGGCCGGGCCGGTATAGAGCGACCATTGCGATGATATCTTCAAAGACAGTCGGCTTCAATTGCTTGAGATAACGGCGCATGCCGGCGGATTCCAGCTGGAACACCCCGGTTGTATCAGCCTTTTGCAGTAAGCCGAAAGTCTCTTTGTCATCAAGCGGGATCTGGCTGATATCAATATCTTTGCCGTAGACTTTTTTGACTATACGCAGCGTGTTTTTAATGATGGTCAGGTTGGAAAGGCCGAGAAAATCTATTTTTAACAGGCCCAGGTCCTCGACTGGCCCCATCGAGTACTGGGTGGCGACCACCCCTTTCTGGGCAAGTTCCAGCGGCACGTAGTTGACGATGTCGGCCGGCGCTATAACCACGCCCGCGGCATGCACGCCGTGGCTACGAATAGTGCCTTCTAAGTGAACGGCCAGGTCGAAGACCTTTTTAGAATGGACTTTTGCGTATTCGGCCTTGAGCTCGGGCACTTGCTTAAGATGGGTGCTTAATGGAGTGTGGCGCCCCTGCACTGGCGGTGGAATCATTTTTGCGTACCGGTCGGCCTCCGCATAGGGCACTTGTAGCACTCTGGCGACATCGCGCACCGAGTTGCGGGCGGCCATCCGGCCAAAAGTAACGATGTTCGCCACCCGGTCGTGGCCGTATTTTTCGATACAGTAGTTAATGACCTCGTCGCGGCGGCTGTCCTGAATATCTATGTCCATGTCCGGCATGCTGATCCGGTCGGGATTCAAGAAACGCTCAAAAAGCAGGTCGTACTTAAGCGGGTCTATATCTGTGATGCGCAGGGCGTAGGCTAAAATCGAACTAGCAGCGCTGCCGCGCCCGGGACCAAATACGATACCCCGGTCCTTCCCCCAGTTAATGAAATCCTGGACGATCAAAAAGTAGCCGTTAAAGCCCATCTTATTAACGACACTAAGCTCATATTCGGCCCGGTCAATGATTTCTTTGCCAAGCATCCCTTGGGCTTTTTTAACAGATAACTTACCCAAACTTTCCCTTGCGACACCCGCATAACGCCAGGCCAGCCCCTGCCAGGTCAGCTGCTCCAGATAGCTTTTTTCGTCCATGCCTTTTGGGGTTGGGAATTTAGGTATGAGAATCTTGCCCAGCTCTATTTGGACCTTGCACCTGGCGGCGATTTTAGCTGAGTTAGTTATCAGCTCCGGGTGTTTTTTACCCCAGCGTTTAATGACGTCTTTAGGATCCGCCACATGCAATTCAAAGTCTTTCAGGCTGAAGCGCTCATCGTCGCTTAAGAAAGCGCCGGTTTGGATACACAGTAAAATTTCGTGAGCCTCCTGGTCTTCGTGTTTCAGGTAGTGGGCATCGCAAGTGACCACAGGCTGGATCTCCAGTTCGCCTGCCAGTTTCAGCAGTTGCTGGTTAACCTTATCCTGCTCGTCCCACGCAGAGGGGTGCTCAGGATGGCCATGGTCCTGCAGCTCTATGTAATAACGGTCGCCAAACACGCCTTTGTACCACCGGGCGATTTTCTTTGCCGAATCGTACTGTTCCTGGCGCAGGGCATCACTGAGCTCCCCGCCGATGCAGCCACTCAGAACTATCAATCCTGCGCTATATTTTTTAAGGGTTTCACGATCGATGCGCGGCCTGTAATAAAAGCCTTCTAGATTGGCTATAGTTGATAAGGCCATTAGGTTCTGGTAGCCCCGGTTATTCATAGCCAGCAGAGTCAGATGATAGTGTTGGCGGTCTTTAGCTGGATCCTTATCCGACATCTTCCGCGGCGATATGTAGGCCTCCATACCGATTATCGGGTTTATGCCGGCCGCTTCGGCGGCTTTGTAAAAATCAATCACACCGCTCATTGTGCCGTGGTCTGTGATGGCCAAAGAGTGCATCCCCAGTTCTGAGACGCGGTTCATCAGCGCCGGAATCTTGGTCAGCCCGTCTAATAAAGAATACTGTGTATGGTTATGCAGGTGCACATAATCACCAGCTGTCAGCTTTTCCACCGCCTTTTCCATTAGCTTTATTATAAGCCAAGCCGGCGGACTGGACGTCGGGTAAGTGTAGTAAAAAAGGCGGTTTTAGTTTTTGAGGAATTTGCTAAGGTTCTTTAGTGCCTGGCGAGCCTGTTTGGCGGCTTTATTGAGATCAGGGTCGGATGCCTCGCCGGCTTTAGCGGCCTTTATGACTTGGCTGGCTTTGTTCTGGGCATCCTTTGCTTTAACCACGGCTTCATTGAACTCAGTTCGGGCGCTGGAGCTCATAGCCACAGTTTTTACCTTAGTGGCTTTGATCACTTCTTTGAGCTCAGTCTCTAGGTCTTGTAGTTGGCTAACAGTGTCTGAGCCGATATCAGACGCCTTGTTTGTGATGTCTTTTCTGGTCTGTTCGCCCGTCTTTGGCGCGGTTAATATGCCGGCTAAATACCCGGCGGCCCCGGCCAGCGCCGAGCCAATTGCCACTTTACGTCCGGTGTGCGGATTGCGTCTGAGAGCCATATTCACCTCTTCTTTCTGCTTACCCTAGCTGTCTGCTCGATTATGTTGCCGATGATCCTAAGCACAGCCAGCGGTGAAGCGGCCCGCTCAAAGGCCGAGGTCGCAGCTTCGACTGAATCGACCACGTTCTCGGCGTGATGCGTGATCTTTTTGACCTGCTTTAGAATCTTAATCACGTATATCAGCGTCACTATTAAAAAAGCCAGGAAAATCGCCAGCACGGCGCTGACTATAATTAGCAAAACTTGTGCCGCTGTATCCATAATTAGCAGTATAAGCCTATCCTATGCGCGCTTGCAAATATATTACTTTTCTCACAAACCCAACTGCTTTTTTATGATATCTTGCGCCAACTGAGGATTGGCTTTGCCCTGGCTTTTGGCCATGACTTGGCCGACCAGGAACCCGATTGCTTTCAGCTCACCTTTTTTAACGTCCTCAGCGGCTTTGGCGTTTTGGGACAAAACCTCCGATACGATTTTCTCAATTTCTCCTTCATCGGAAACCTGAATAAGATTTTTAGATTCAGCAATCTCTTGCGGTTCTCTTTTATCGTTTATCATTTCATAAAAGACATCCTTGGCCGCAGTAGAGCTTAGTCTCTTATCCTCCACCATTTGCGACAACTTAATCATACGATCAAGGCTAATTAGGGTGGCAACGGGAGCCGGCTTAACTCTTCCCTCTTCCTCGTATATACCAGTCTTCCAATGAAGCCAGAAAGCGATTCTCCGAGCATGAGCAGGTCCTGCTTTAGTCTTTATATCCTGCACAGCTTCGGTCATGTCTTGAACTGAAACAATATCTTCAATATTTTTTGGATCAATGCCTAGTTCTTTAAAGCTCTCTCTATAGTCATTTGGTAATTTGGGCGAGTCTTTTCCTGCCTCTTTTATGAATTCGTCTTCCAGATCCAGTGGCGGGATATCCGGCTCCGGCATATAGCGGTAGTCCTGGGCTTCTTCTTTACCGCGCTGGCTGAGACTTTTTTGTTTGGCTTCGTCCCAGCCGCGGGTCTCTTGGACTACCTTTTGGCCTTTTTCGAGTAGCTCGATCTGCCGGCCAATTTCGTAAGCGACAGCATTTTCGACGATTCTAAAGCTATTGAGGTTCTTGATTTCACTCCGTGTGCCCAGCTTGCCAGAATCCTTGCTGACACTTATGTTAACGTCAAAACGGACCTGGCCCAAATACAAATCCCCGTCAGTCACACCGCTATACTTCATGGTCAGCCACATTTCCCTGGCAAACGCTTTAGCTTGGGCGGGACTATGGATATCCGGCTGGCTGACGACTTCCAGCAGCGGGGTGCCGGCCCGGTTTAAATCAACCAGAGAATAATCGGCGTTTTCGGGGTGGGTGTTTTTGCCGGCGTCTTCTTCAAGGTTGGCCCGCTCAATCCCGACTTTAAAACTCCCATGTTGCTCTGGTACGTCCAAATATCCGCCAATTATAATCGGAGCTTCATACTGGGTTATCTGGTAACCCTTGGGCAAGTCAGGATAAAAATAGTGTTTTCGCTCAAACCGGCTGAATTTCTGCGGCTGGGTGTTCAGCGCCAGTGCCGCCCGGACACAAAGCCCTATGGCCGCTCGGTTCAACACCGGTAGCGCGCCAGGCATAGCGGTGTCAATGTGGCTGATAAGGCTGTTCGGCAGGGCTCCGCGGGCGTCATTGCCGACGGCCGAAAATAATTTGGTGTTAGTGTTGAGCTGGACGTGCGTCTCAATGCCGATCGACGGCACGTATTGTTTTCTTACCGCTTCGCTAACGGCCATCAGAGCGCCCCAAGATCTTTTAGTCCCTGCCTAAACCCAGCCAGAGCATTTTTGGCCTCAGTTTGTTTAAGCTTGACGTTCGGTTCATGGACTAAACGATTACGCAATTTGTGGGCGAACCAAACCGCGTCATTGTCGTGTAGTAGGCGCTGGGCAGACACCAGCCTTTCGCCCATCGTCTTGCCTTTGAGGTGGTGCTTTTTCAAAGCCTCATCAAGCAGTTTATCAGCGTCAATAACCGCCAGCATCATGCCTTCAGGAGTTTTGACCCTCAGTAACAATTCAGCCCATTTTTGCTGGAAATACTCTTGGTCTATCCTGGCCGCCTGCCGTGGTTTGAACCTAGCCAGCAGCCACAAAACGAGTAGCCCAAAAACGATGATGCCAACCAAAAATCCAATCATCGGTTTAGTCCCTCAAAGGCTCTGGCAGCACCTAGCAATCCGCGGTCGCCGCGCATTGGTCCGATAATCTGCAATCCCACGGGCAAGCCGTCACTCGTACCAGCCGGAACGCTGATAGCTGGGTTGCCCGACATATTGGCGGCGACCGTCATGATATCCGAGAGATACATCTGAAGCGGGTCTGACGACCTTTCGCCGATTTTAAAAGCCACATTGGGCGTCACCGGCCCCACCAAAAAATCATACTTCTCAAAAGCTCGTTCAAACTCATTGATAATCTTGGTGCGTACGATTTGGGCTTTTTTATAATATGCATCGTAGTAACCACTACTTAAAACATGCGTCCCTATCATAATCCGGCGCTTAGCTTCGGCGCCGAAGCCTTGCTCGCGCGATAACTCATAGCTCTCATCAAGATCTTTAGCTTCGGTGGCGCTAAATCCATAACGCTGGCCGTCATAGCGGCTAAGGTTGCTGCTGACCTCCGCCGGACAGACAATATAATAGACCGCCAGCGCCAGCGGCAGGCTGGGCATGCTGGATTCTTCAATCGCTGCCCCGGCTTGACGGAATTTTTCTATTGATTCATCGATGATTTTTTTAACGTCTGGCTCCAGGCCCTTGGACATATATTCCTGGACGACACCGATTTTCTTGCCTTTGATTTCATTTTCCAGGTTGATGTATGGCGCTTCATCCCTGTCGATGGTCGTGCTGTCGAGCTCATCACGTCCGCTCATCACTTCCAAGACCAGGGCGGCATCTTCGACGCTTTTTGCCAGGGGGCCGACCACATCCGTGCTGCTGGCCATAGCGATAACGCCGCTCCGGCTGACTAATCCGTAAGTCGGCTTATAGCCGACAACTCCGCAAAAACTGGCGGGTAAACGGATTGAGCCGCCAGTGTCGGTGCCCAAAGCGAAAGGCACGACGCCTAACGCCACGGCCGCCGCCGAGCCGCCGCTGCTGCCGCCGGGAACCCGTGATTTGTCGTGCGGGTTTTTGGTAGTGAACCAATCGCTATTTTCGGTGCTGGAACCGTGGGCGAAGGCGTCCAGGTTGGCTTTGGCCACGCAAATAGCCCCTTCAGCTTCCAGCCGCTCAATTGCCGTGGCTTGGTACGGCGCATCGAACGGACGCAAAATGTTGCTGGCAGCGGTGGTTTTGCCGCCGAATGTTAAGAAGTTATCCTTAGCTATAAACGGTACGCCGGCCAGCCGGCCGAACGGCTGCATATCAACCTCGGCTGCCCTGGATCGGGCCCGGTCCGCCACATCGCTGATGAAAAAGTCATATTCTTTCTTATTTTCCAGGGCTTTGAGCGATTCATCAACCAAATCAGCCGCTTTTCTTTGGCCGCTTTTAACCTGGCTGGCAAGCTCGGCTATAGACACTTAAAGCACCCTCTTCACTTTGAACTGTCCGTCTTGGACAGCCGGGGCATTTTTCAGTAAGTCCTTTGTTTTATAACCATAATCACGAGTTTCATCTGGCCGCATCACATTTTTTAATCCCGTCACCTGATATGTCGGCTCCAAACCGCTGGTGTCCACGCTATCTAACTGTTCCACATAGTCCAAAATCTCCGACAGCTCGCCCCGCAGTTTTTCCACCTCTTCTTCCGTAAGCCTAAGCTTTGAAAGAGCGGCCAATTTTAAGACATCATCCCTTGTTAATTTTGCCATATCTTAGGTGTATTATAACAAAAAAACCAGTTAAACTAAGGGGACGGTCTCTGGCAGTTCATCAGCTTTTACCACATCTAATAGCTCAATCCCATTTGGAATGAATAGCGTGCCAAAGCGAAAATCCGCACGGCTAGGATATTTCGATTCACCGTGGTTTTTTATTCTTAAGTACATAGTACCCATTGCGGCTTCAAATTGATTCCTGCCGATAAGCATCGCCACTGCATTGCGATAATTGTCTAACTGTCCAAAGCTACCAGGAAGAATTCCCACACGAGCTACTCCCCTGTACGAAAATACAGCAGCAGGCAGCATATCCCACCTATCGTGCTCCCAGGTAAAATCCTCATATGCAGTCTCGGTCCCTAAAATAACGGCCATGTCCTTAGTTTTCGATATCCGTCCTCCACCCGTCTTCGGGTTAACAGTTTTCCAATCTGGCCTTTTTCCTGCCTCTCTGGAGACATGGTCTTGTGGCACGATATTTTTTACCCTGCACCATCGAGCTCGCACAAAGTTAGGATAATCAGGCTGGAATTTATCTTCAAAGTAGCCGGCTAGGGCGCTTAGTCCCAGTATTCTGAGATCTCGAATGGCTTGGATGTACTCGCCAAAATTCAGCTCAAAATTAGTAGTGTCGAGCGCTTGCTCCAAACTCATCATAAATTATACTTTACAATTTTTCTTTGATTTCGGCAATCAGGTCGCGTAGTTCTGCGGCTTTTTCGAATTCTAAGTTGGCAGAAGCCAAATGCATCTGCGATGTGAGGTCGTTAATAAGCTGGCTGTATTCGTCTTTGGGAATTTTGCGCAGGTCGAGCTTTGGTTTTTCCTCTTTGGCCTCCCTCGGCAGCATTTCGCCGACCTCACGGCTGATGCCGCGCGGCGTGATGCCATGCTTCTTGTTATATTTATCCTGGACTTCTCGGCGGCGGTTGGTCTCGTCAATTGTCCGTTTCATACTACCAGTTATGACGTCGGCGTACATTACGACGCGCCCCTCCTCATGGCGGGCGGCCCGCCCGACAGTTTGAATCAGGGCCTGCTCGCTACGCAAGAAGCCTTCTTTATCGGCATCTAGTATCGCCACCAGGCTGACTTCGGGCAAATCGAGGCCTTCGCGCAGCAGATTGATGCCGACCAGCACATCATAAACACCTAGTCGCAGGTCGCGCAGGATGTCCGTCCGCTCCAGTGTATCTATCTCGCTGTGGATGTAAGCCACTTTTATACCTAGCTCCTGCAGATATTCCGCCAGGTCCTCGGACATCCTTTTGGTAAGAGTTGTCACTAACACCCGCTGTTGTTTTGCAACCGTTGATTTGATTTCGGCGATCAAATCGTCAATCTGGCCTTCAACCGGCCGGACTTCAATGACTGGGTCTAGCAAACCGGTGGGCCGTATAATCTGCTGGGCCGGCTCCGGGCTGCGGGTCAGTTCGTACTCAGCCGGCGTGGCGCTGACATAAAGTACTTGATTCATGTGCTTTTCAAACTCGGTGAAGGTCAGCGGCCGGTTATCCAGCGCGCTCGGCAGGCGGAACCCATGTTCAACCAGCACTTCTTTGCGGGCTTTATCACCGTGGTACATACCGCGCACCTGCGGGATGGTCATATGCGATTCGTCGATAAACATCAGATAGTCATCCGGGAAGTAATCAAGCAAGGTCGCCGGCTGTTCGCCCGGCTCGCGGTTGGTCAAATAGCGGCTGTAATTTTCAATGCCTTTCACAAAGCCGGTCTGCTCGAGCATCTCGACGTCAAAATTAACGCGCTGTTCCAAACGCTGGGCTTCCAGCAGTTTGCCCTGTTTTTGGAACAATGCCAGTCGTTCGGTGGTTTCTTCTTTTATATACTCAAGTGCCTTCAAAAGCTTTTCGTGCGGTGTCACGTAGTGGCTGCCCGGGAAAATAGTAACTTGCTTGAGTATTTTCTCAATCTCGCCGGTTAACGGATTTATTTGAGTGATTCGATCCAGCTCGTCGCCAAAGAACTCTAGCCGGTACGCGGACTCTTCGCTGGCCGGGAAGATATCAACCACGTCTCCCCTGACCCGGAAGGTGCTGCGGTGGAAGTCCATGTCGTTGCGGCGGTACTGGATATCAGTCAGCTGGCGCAGCAGCTTATCGCGGACCCGGCGCTCATTGGTTTTTACATGGATGGACATTCCCTCATAGTCTTCAACCGAGCCGATGCCGTAAATACAGCTGACGCTGGCCACGATTATGACATCCCGGCGGCTCAAAAGGGCGGCCGTGGCCGCATGGCGCAGCCGGTCAATCTCCTCATTAATATCACTGTCTTTCTCGATATATGTGTCCGTGCGCGGCATGTAAGCTTCCGGCTGGTAATAGTCGAAGTAGCTGACAAAATAATGGACGGCGTTATTCGGAAAGAACAGCCGGAATTCGTTATAAAGCTGGGCCGCCAGCGTTTTGTTATGGCTTAAGACAAGCGTGGGCTTTTGGGTATTTTGGATTATATTGGCCATACTGAACGTTTTGCCACTGCCGGTCACACCCAGCAGGACCTGGTTCTTCTCGCCTTTCTCCAGACCTTTAGTCAGCTCGGCAATCGCCGCGGGCTGGTCGCCCATCGGCTTATAATCACTCTTAAGCCCGAACTTAGCCATCCCCTAATTGTAGCAAGAAGAAATTACTGAGGTATGGCCTGCAATTTCGCCAGAAGGCTTTTAACCGTACCTACCGTCTGGGTCTGAATATCACCGCTGTTTTGGCTAACCCCACATTGGGCTTGTGGTCCTTTAAAGAAATAGTAGTAGTTGCCCGCATGGCCATAATCTGACTTGTTTAATGTGTTTGCAAAATCAGCAGCCGACTGTTTACTGTCTGTGCCGTCTTCAAGGAAAATTTCATCAGTCGACCGATATCTCTGAACAATACCTCCATCTCCATTGTTGGCACTGCAAGCAGAATCTGAGGCCTCGAGCTGTTTTGAGCTAAATAATGCGAGGGCCGGTTCGGTACCATTATCTTGAATAGTATAATTGAGTGTAAATTTTCCGTTATATGCCGCTCTTACGCCCCATTCTTTTATTGTGAAGTACTTTTGCGCCGGCTTAGTGGCAGTCGTTTTTTGGCTGGTTGCGGCTGCCTGATTAAGTATTTTGTCTGTTTGCTTCTGGGTGTGCCATACATAGTAGCCGCCAAAGCCGATTATTACCAATATTAAGATTATGAGTAGTGTTTCGATTAGGGCAATGCCTTTTTGATTTTTCTTCATACTTCTAAACATAAGTAAGCTGTTGTAAAAATGCAATAACTATTTATAGAGGTCGCGATACTGTGCGTGGGTCTTATCAAGCATCCTGGTCAGTTTTTCTACCAGCTTGTCGGGGTCGCTGTCGGCAACAACCAGGTCCGGGTCGGCGTTTGGCAGTATTTTTAGTAGCATCTCAATCTGTTCACCGACGCCACCGGCGCCGTGCAGGAGGCCGAATGGAGTGTGGGTTTCCATGGCAATCGTGAATTCATGCAGGGTGCCCAGCCGGCCGCCAATGCTTACCACGGCGTCAGCCGAATTTATCAGGAGCGCGTCGCGGCCTGAGTAGTGCAAGCCACTATACAAAATAGAGTCGTAACTCCCGATGGGCAGGCGATATTTTAAGACATGTTCCACCTTGGTGGATGCCGGGCTGATACCGAGGCTCATGCCGCCGCCGGCTTTCTTATAGCCTATAGCGGCCTCGTTGGGCAGTCCGGTGGTAGCGCCGGTCATCAGGCTGTGGCCGGCTTTGGCGATAGCCGCCCCAGCGGCCTGGGCCAGTTCTTTTCCCTGTTGAGCGCTCTCTCCTTTAGCGGCGCCGGACACGCATATCTGATATTTGCCCACCTAAAAATCCTCCACGAATTCGTAAGCCGGTTCAGGCGCCGCTAATTTCAGGCCGGCAATTTTTCGCCTAACCGATTCGTCAAACAGACCGTCAATGTCCGGGAGGTTTTCGTATCGGCTGACTAATTCTTGCCAAAAAGCCTTGCGCCCGTGCTCTAGGCTTCTGGATTCGAAAGCGTCCCCGTTCAGACAATTTGCTGAACAGTCTTTTAAGTTCAGCGAAACCGGCTCATTATAAAGTTCAGCGACTAAATGGTCCATGTCCGCCCACCATGCCACGATCCCGTTTAGGTGGGCGGCGGCTCGTGAAGCCCTGACATCAGCGTATTGCCCGAGAGTGTCAGCCAGCATTAAGACCAAGTTTAGCAGGGACGCTTTTTGGGCTGCTTCCGACGGCCACACGCCCAGGGCGGCAATTTCCTCATTTTGAACCATGAAGCCTGCTGGAGCCGCTATACTTTCCCACTTTTTGGCATCCAGGTTCATAAGTTTGACATTCCTTATTTCGAAAGCGGTTTGGTCGAGTTTGGAAACCAGCCGTTTGTGGGCTTTCAGCCAGTTATTTGATTCCAGCCGGCTAGCGGCAAGATAAATTTCGGCCAGGTCTTCTCTTTTTAGCATGGATTCTGCAGAGCGATAATTTAAGTGCTTCATAAGTCTTTTAGGCGGAAGGCTGCGCAATATGTCTTTGGCGAATTTATTTTTTAGGCCCCACTGGCGCGCCTCTTTGGAGTAGGCTTCTAATAGCCTCTCTGCTTTGGCGACTTTTTGGCCAAAATCCAAATTTAGAGCGCCAAAATATTCATCGAACAATTGGCTGTCGCGCTCGAATTTAACCTGTAAGGCATGATGAAGCTCCTCAGCCGTGGTGTCATCAGGGTCCAGGTTTAAATCTGCTAATTTAGACCGGATTTTTTGGATTGTTTCAGCTAAAAACCTGGCATCATGGCTGGGGTAGCCGTTGTTATCTTCCATTTTAGAAACTAGTTTGGCCACCCTTGTTTCGGGCTCATCTAAAAGCCTGGCAATGCGCTGGCTCATTTGATCCTTTCGGGGTGGTACCAATGAGGCGCTTCCCGTAGATATTTTTCCAATTCTTTTTGGGTCAGCAACCCGGCTTGGGCGCCGACTTTCTGGACGACACTCATCGAATTTATGGGGGCCCAAAGCAAAGCTCCCTGGATATCGGCCCCTTTGGCGAGGGCAGCCACAAACGTTGATGTGAAGGCGTCGCCGGCGCCGGTACGGTCATACGGCGGTTTAGGATCCGGGTAAATCGGCATTTTGTAACACTGGGCGCCGTCGCTGGCGTAGGCGCCGGCGTGCCCGTCGCTGATCACCACGATTTTCGGGCCGAGAGCGTGCAGCTTATCAAACAAGTCGTGGATGTCATGGTGGTCGCCATGCGAAATCTCGGTGGCTTCTTCGCGGTTCACGGCTAAAACTTCACTATGTTCGTATATTTTCTTGAGCCTTTTGGTGCCGGCCTCTATCTGGAAGGTGCCGGGCTGGAAAGCCAGCTTGACGGCCGGATGCGACTCCAACCAGGCGGCCATTTCGTCATGGTATTCCATGGCGTGTTCGCTGATAGAGCTGAAATAAATCCACTTTGGGATGTCGATTATGCGGAACCGCGGCCAATGGTAATCGTATTCTTCATGTTTAATCAAAATTGTCCGGTCGTCTTTGTACCAAAGCACATAGTGGTAGTTGCTTTTTTTGCCGTGGTTGACATGGACGAAACGATCATCCACCTTTTCTTCACTTAGACGGGCCAGGATCTGCCGGCCGTTATCGTCATTGCCGATATTACTGACCAGCCCTGAACCCAAGCCCAAACGGGCGAAGGCCACCGAAGCGTTACTGGCATTGCCGACCGCTGGGACCACATCGGCATGGTCAAAGGGTATTTTAGTGCCGAACGGGATGGCCAGGTCAAAGCCGTCGCCGTCTTTAACCAGCTTTTCTTCGCCGTCCAGCAATTTTATGAATGCGTCAATGACGACATCGCCGACCGATAAGACATCGAGTTGTTTTTGTGACATATTTAACCGGTTTGCCCGTTTTTTATTAGCATCATACTTACGCTTATTTTACCGCTTAAACGCGGGCTTTGCCAGCGGAATTAAAGGTGTCGATCTTGCTTTCAACGACCTTTTGCACAGCCGCGATTACCTCATCCATGAGCTTTACCACGGCATATTCGGTTTTATTCTCTTGAAGTACTTTTTCGAGCGTCTCGCGGTAGGCATAACGCATATCACTATTGATATTCACCTTGGTCACGCCGATTTTAACGGCTTCCACGAAATAATGCCCGGGTGTGTCGCTCCCGCCATGCAGGGAGATGTTGCAACCAATAGCGGCGCGTATTTCCCGGAGCAAATCCAAATCTAGCCGCTTGGGGACTTGGTATTTGCCGTGCAGGTTGCCTATCGCCGCGGCGAAAGTGTCTATGCCAGTGGCCTCGACGAATTCTTTAGAACCCTCGGGCGTGCTGAAGGTCTTTTTAATTTCCTCGTAATCAATTTTTTCAGGGTGGAAGTTGGATGAGCCTCCAAAATAATGCGGTTCGGCTTCGACCATGGCCCCAGTCATCTTAGCGGCTTTGACAACTTGTTTGGTGTCGGCGATTATCTCTTCGTCGGTGGCATCGTGGTTAGCTTGCGAAATATCGATGTGGATGCACTCAAAGCCGGCGGCTATGCCGGCAATGGCGGCTTCCACCGAAGGGCTATGATCAAGATTCACATACATCTCCACGCCGTAGTCCGCTTTGTAATTATCGACCATGTCGCGGACGTTATCCAAGCCGAGGGCTTCCACCTCGCCGTGGCTAACCTCGACCAGCACCGGCGCGTTCTTCCTTTTGGCGGCTTGGACAACCGCTTTCAGGGTTTCTTGGTTGTCCAGGTTGAAAGCTCCCAGGGCGTAGTGGCCTTTGCGGGCCCGTTCAAAAGCCTCGCGGGCGGCCGCGCAATCTTTTTTAGCTTTAGCGTAATCTGCTGTCATTAGTGCTTATGGTTAGAGTGGTCCATTAATAATCGGTGGGCGGCCATGGCGATGTGGTTTTCGTCCAGGCCGAAATGTTTTAATAATTCGTCGGGTTTGCCGGATTCGCCGAAATGGTCGTTCATACCGACCCGTAAAAGCGGGGTTGGAAGGTTCTCGCCCAGCAGCTCTGCCACAGCCCCGCCCAGTCCGCCATTTATTTGGCCCTCCTCAATGGTCGCGACATGCCTAGTTTTTTCGGCGCTCTTTAGAATTGTCGCGTAATCAATCGGTTTGATCGTGGGCACATGGACAACCTCAGCCTGCAGGCCGTCTTTAGCTAGCATTTTGGCGGCCTCCATGGCCTTAGCCGTCATGGTGCCGGTGGCCACTAGGCTGACATCACGTCCATCGCGGAAAATGTAAGCCCGGCCGATCTGGAACGGCGTATGATCGGTTGTTATGACCGGCGTGGCTTCGCGGGTTACGCGGAGGTAATTCGGCCGTTTGTCAGCGGCCATGGCCATGGTGGCTTTTAGGGCCTCAACGCTATCGCAGGGCGCCAGCACCACCATATTGGGCATGGCCCGCATAATTGAAAGGTCCTCCAGCATCTGATGGGTGGCGCCGTCGGCGCCGGTGTATAACCCGGCGTGCGAGCCGACAATCTTTACCGGCTGGTCGTTCAGCGCAATAGTGGTGCGGATCTGTTCCCAGTTGCGGCCAGGGTTAAAGGCGGCATAGCTGCTAACGAAGGGGATTTTGCCCACCGCCGCCAGGCCGCTGCCAACCGTGACCAAGTTTTGCTCGGCCACACCGGCTTCGATAAACCTGTCGGGAAAAGCTTCGGCGAAAAAGTGCATGTTGGTCGATTCAGTCAAATCCGCGCAAATGCCAACCACATTTTCATTCGCTTTGCCGGCTTCCAACAGGCCCATGCCAAAACCGCGCCGGATCGGTTCCGGCTCCTTTTGGCGGGTGGCTAGATGCAGCTCATTCATGTTCGCTCCGGATCTTACCGCCTAAGGTTCGTAATTCTTTCAGGGCTTTAATTGCTTGCTCATGATTAGGCGGGCTGCCGTGCCAGTGAAAATCGTATTCCATGAAATCAACGCCTTTACCAGGCACGGTGTGGGCGATGATCATGACCGGTTTTTCGACGATGGCTTTAGCCATCTGGCAGGCGTCTATCACTGCTTCTATATCATTGCCGTCTATCTCCAACACGTGCCAGCCGAAGGCTTCCCACTTGTCCCGCAGGTTTTCGAGTGGCATAACGCTTTCTGTCGGCCCGTCGATTTGGATGTTATTGCGGTCGGTGATGGCAATTATATTATTGAGCTTATATTTGGCGGCCAGCATGGCGGCCTCCCAAATATTGCCTTCGTCCTGTTCCCCGTCGCTCATCACCACATAAACCCAACGGTGCTGTTGCTTATCCATGCGCAGACCTAGCGCCATTCCGGCCGCCTGGCTCAAGCCGCTGCCCAACGGTCCGCTGGTAGTCTCCAGTCCAGGCAAGCGCAGCCGTTCGGGGTGGCCCTGCAGACGCGAGCCCATTTGCCTTAGGGTCATCAGCTCTTTTTTAGAAAAATAACCGGCGTTGGCCATTGTGGCGTAACGCACCGGCACGCAGTGGCCATTACTCAAAACCAGGATGTCGCGCTCTTCCCAATCTGGATTATCAGGGTCGTGTTTAAGCACTTTAAAATACAACGCGGTAAAAATGTCCGCCAAGCCCAGCGGACCAGCCGAGTGGCCGCTGCCGGCATGCTCCAGCATCTTAATAATATCCATCCGGATTTGATTGGCTCTTTTCTCGAGGTCTGCTATGGTATAGTTTTTAGCTTTTGCCATCGTTCTTATGATTATATCTTTTTTAGGTTGTTCCTGTCTCGTCAGCGATTCGCTCTAATGCCCGGAAGGCCGCTTCCGGATCTTGGGATTCTTGGATAAAGCCGCCCACGTCCAAAACGTCCACACCACCCAACACCAGTTCAGAGATGTTCTGGGTGTTCACTCCCCCGTCCCAGCCAATTTCCACTTCGGGCTTATGTTTTTTGAGGAAACGGACTTTATCCAGAAGACCAAGGTCGGCTTGGCCGCCGTATTCGCCCAGCTTTCCACTGAAGATCAGCACGTGGTCGATGTGGTCCAAAGCTGGCAGCAGCGTCTCGGCGCTTGACTGCGGCAGCAGAGCCACGCCGGCTTTGACCCCCAGACTCCGCCATAACCCAGCGTAATCCAAGAAGTTACCTTCGGCTTCGGAATGAATGATTATAAGGTGCGGGTCGTGGTGCAGAATCGTCTCAACAGCGTCATCGGGCTGTTCATACATCAAATGAAAGTCTGCTTTAACGCCAGCCGGCCACCATGCCTCTCCTGGTTTAACCGTTTGCGAACTGGCGAATTTGCCGTCGGTTAAGTCAATCTGCAGACGCTCCGCGAAACGCCCGACCTTACCCATCTGGTCATGGTACTGGTCCGGGTCGGCCGCCAGAATAGACGGGCAGATAACAGGCATTAAGGAACCCTGGTGTCGAGTTTGTTAATGCGGCGGATATGCCGCGGCTCGTTAGTGAAATCAGTGTTAAGCCATAGGTTGATGACCTGCTGCATATCGTTAAGCGAAACAAAACTGGCGGCGAGGCTGAGTATGTTGGAATCGTTGTGCTCGCGACTGAGCCTGACAATCTCATAAGGGCTGCTGCTGACCCGGCCGTTAGCATCAATAATCCGGCCGACTACGGCCGGCCCATAAAAAACCGCGCAGCGTATACCTTTTAACCGATTCGCAGCCATTGCCTCGCCCTGGCCGCTGCGTCCGAGTATGATACCCCGCTCACACTCGCCTGCTGCGACAGCCTTAGCCGCCTGGAATATATAGTCAGGGTAGTCGTCGTTCAGATTAAGTGATTTCGGCCCATAATTCACACACTCATGGCCGATTGACTCCAAGTAAGTCTGCAGGTCTTTCAGCTGTTCGAATCCGGCGTGGTCGGTGGCAAGCGCAAGCTTCATGGTCTTTAAAAATTATGCGGCTGCCCGGGTCCGGCAGTTGGCGGCATTGTCTCGGGCGGGTTGCCTTGCTCGGGCAAAGTGTCGGCCGGAGTCTGCAGGCCTGGCGCGCCTTCCACGGGCTGGTGGTCTTCAGTGGCGTTATGGGGCTCGGGCTGGACAGCGCCAACCGGTGGCTCCGGGGCTGGCGGCAAGCTGTCACCAACCGATGGCGAGGGCAGTTTGGGCTCGTTAGCCGGCTGGTCTGATGCGCTCATATCATTTTCTCCTTTGATAGTCTGGATGTTTTCGCCGTGCAACTGGCGGCCTGTGTCAGCTGTGACTTCCACCAGCCGGTTGCTGTAGCCCCATTCATTGTCGTACCAGGCGACAACCTTCAGTAAATTCCCCCCGACTACATTGGTCAGCGGCAAATCAACAATCGCCGAGTGGCTGTTGCCAATGAAGTCAGTGCTGACAAGCTCTTCTTCTGTCACATCGAGGATGCCCTGGTAGAACGGTTCTTGAGCGGCTTTTTTGAAAGCTTCATTGACCTCTTCGATAGTTACTGGTTTTTTGGTCACAATGACGAAGTCGGCCAGAGAGACAACTGGGGTTGGCACCCGGACTTCGAAAGCCCCGAATTTGCCTTCCAGAACCGGGAAAGCCTTGGCCGCGGCGATACTGGCGCCGGTGGTCGTCGGTACGATGTTCTCGGCCGCGGCCCGGCCGTCACGCAGATGCTTCGCGCTGGGCGCATCCTGTAGTTTTTGGCTGGCCGTGTAGCTGTGGATGGTCGTCATCATCAGTTTTTCAATGCCGAAAGCGTTTTCAACCACCGCCGCTACCGGCGTGATGCAGTTAGTCGTGCAGCTAGCGTTGCTAATCACTTCGGTGCCGTCTTTGAGTTTGTCATCATTCACGCCCAGCACGATCGTATCGGCGCTGTCGGCGTTATCGCCTTTGGCCGGCGCGCTGATTACCACCCTTTTGGCTCCGGCTGTGATGTGGGCCCGGGCTTTATCAGGTTCAACAAAAAAGCCGGTTGATTCTATGACCACATCAATATCCAGATCTTTCCAAGGCAGCGCCGCCGGGTCTTTTTCGGCCAAAACTTTAATGCTCTTGCCGTCGACGATAATATTTTGATCATCGAAGCCGATGTCATGCTGGTAGGTCCCATAGGCGCTGTCGTGCTTGAGCAGATAAGCCAGTGTTTTAGTGTCAGTCAGGTCATTAACAGCTGCGATCTCCACGTCCGGCCGCTCAAAAGCGATTTTAAAAGCATTGCGGCCGATGCGGCCGAAACCATTTATAGCAATCTTTGTTTTCATTTTCCCACCTTGTTTAGCATAAGTGTTTTATGACATTATTGTACGGTTTGAAAGGGGTTTTGGCAACTATTTGTTTTTATAGCGGTCGATGGATTCGGCGATGACTTTTTTGGCTTCTTCAGCGTCTCCCCAGCCCAGCACCTTAGTGCTGCTGGGCTTATATAGATCCTTGTAGTGGGCGAAGTGGTGTTCGACTTGTTCTTTCCAGCGCGAACCTAAATCATCCAGTGATTTAATCCGGTTGTCCGTATGCCTGTCATCGGCCGGCACCACCACGATTTTGTGGTCGCCTTCGCCGTCATCTTCAAAATTAAAAATACCGATGATATTAGCTTCCAGCCAAACACCGGTAGTCAGCGGCTTCTCAGTCACGATCAAGGTGTCTAGTTCGTCGCCGTCCTCATCCAGGGTCTGCGGGATGAAGCCGTAGTTAGTCGGCTTGGGGAATATTTTTGGTTCAACCCGGTCCAACACAAACGCGGCCCGCTGGCGGTCCCACTCGATCTTATTGGTCGAGCCTTTTGGAATTTCGACAACTGTGTTAACTTTGCCGTTCTGGTAATCGCCCGGTTCCAGGACTTGGTTGAAGTCAGCCATTTTTTCTCCTTGTTTTTAATTTTAGCGGGCTTAACTGTCGCCGTAAAGGGTGACGACCGCGGCTTTGGATGTCCGCTCATGGTCTTCCAGGTACTCGCGGATCATGAGAGCAGCAGTGGCGCCTTCGCCCGTGGCGCTGGCGATCTGCATAGTGGCGCCGGAGCGGACGTCGCCGGCCACGAAAACCCCGGGCACATTCGTCATCAGCCGGGCATCGCTCATCACAAAACGGCGTTCATCGAGTTCTATGTCCGATCCATCCAAGAACTTAGTGTTGGGATCCAGCCCGACAAAGACAAAAACGCCGTCGGTTTGGTACTCAATCTTTTGGCCCGTGCTTTTATCGGTGCCGATGACTTTTGTGACATGGTTGTTCTCGCCGACAATTTCGTCAGTCGTGGTGTTGAAGTGAACGGTGATTTTATCTTTGTGCTTATTGAATAACTCATCCTGCAGGACTTCGCTGGCGCGCAGTTTATCGCCTCGCACCAACATGTCGATATGGGTTGCGAACCTGGTTAAAAACATACCTTCCTGAACCGCCGAGTTGCCGCCGCCGACGACCACCAGCTTTTTGTCTCGGTAAAAGGCGCCGTCGCACGTGGCGCAATAATGGACGCCTTTGGCATAATAATCCATCTCGCCCGGCACGCCGATTTTTCGATAATCGCTGCCGGTGGCAACCAGTACCGCTTTGGCGGTAATTTCGCCGCTGGTCGTCTCGAGTTTTAAAAGGTTGCCGTCCTTTCTCAGGCTGCTAACTTCGCCAAGTTCAATTTTGGCGCCGAAGCGTTCGGCCTGCGCCCGCATGGCATCGGCTAGCTCCAGGCCGGCCACGCCTTTAGGAAAACCCGGATAATTATCAACCCAATCCGTGACAGCCGCCAAGCCCCCAATCGACCCTTTCTCAAACAACAGAGTTTCGATATCTTCGCGCGATGTGTACAGCGCCGCGCTAAGGGCAGCCGGCCCGGCGCCGACGACCACCAGGTCGAAATCTTTCTTCTCTAATTCCATCTGTTAAGCGATTGCCGGGGCCAGCTGGGAAAGGTTATAGCCGACAACGACTTCTTTGCTGTCGTCCTGTTTAGTGACCACGGTGATGGGGACAGTCAGGGCGCCGCCGCTGACATCCATGGCTTCTTGCCGCCGCTCAGGGGCGTCGTCCAGGTTTACCACTTGGTATTCGTGCCCCTTCAAGTCTAGGAACTTTTTAACCATGCCGCAGTAGCTGCAGGTGTTAGTAGTGAAAATAGTAATGTCCTTTGCCATTACGATAACCCTCCGTTTAGGTTTTTGTGGTTTTGGTAAATTTCTCCGCTTTTTAGAATACCTTGTGTGCGGTCGCCGGTCAAGTACGCTATATATTGTGTTTTTCACCCCAAATATACACAATTGGAGGCTCGGCCGCCGTATAAGCTTTCACTCCAAAACCATAAAAATCTCACTTAACGCCAAGGAGGGTCACGTCAAAAACCAAGTTGGAATTGGGCGGTATCCCAGCTACTGATTGCGATCCGTAGGCGTACTGGGCGGGGATCAGCAGCCGGCGGGTCCCTCCGACTTTCATGCCTGGTATGCCGGCCGTCCAGCCCGGTATCACCCCACCGCTCAGCTGGGCAGTGAACGGCTGGCTGCTGTCCAATGAACTTTGAAAAATCAGCCCGGACGTCGCCAGCGCGCCGGTGTAATTGGCCGTGACCGTCGAATTGGCCGTGGCGGTCGCGCCACTGCCGACTTTAAGGTCCCAGCATTGCAGGTAACTGGCGTTCTTCACCGGCGTGAAGCCGGCCAGTTTGGCCCCCTGGAGCTTGCCTTTGACCTTTGGTTGCTTGCCCGTCACGGTCTTTTGGGGGCAGTTTATATAAGCGCTCGAGGGATTGCTTGAACCGCTATTGGACACCAGGGCATAAATCCCGCCCACCAGCGCCGTCCCCACGAATAACACGGCCAAAAAAACCCAGCCGCCGCGCCTCAAAAATTCTCTCATTTATATCCTTTCCGCCTTAATTTCTTTTTTGGCTTTTGCCGCCAGCTCATCTAATAAGTTATTCGTCTCAACGGTGGTTAGAGTCCGCTCCGGATGCCATAAAATTATACGCCATGTGGTCTGTTTATGGTCCTTATCGCCTTCTTTTTGGAAGATATCCATCGGTTCAACCTTGAAATTGTAGCCGGACCTAGCTGACAAATGGCTGAGGTTTTCGGTCATAAACCCGGTCAGCTCTTTATAGTTTAGGCCGGCGGCTGAGCGCAGACAAAAGTCTTGTTCCAGCTCTGGAAAGCGGTTGAGTTCACGGTAAATTTTGTGGACCGGCGCCGCTTGGAGCAACTGGCTGACGCCAATCTCAAAGCCGGCGCAGTAGGCCGGTAGTTTTAAGGCTTTAACCACGGATTGCTTATATTCACCTATCATCCCCAGTGGAATTTTCCCGGACCAAACCTGCGCGGACCGGGCATGGTCGAACGGTTTGGCCGCTGGATACGGTTCTTCTTTCGGTGTCGGACGGTAATCCAGGCTGAGACCTAGCTCAGCCGCTAAATAATCCAGCAGTTTGCGGACTTGATAAAACGGCGCGCCGTTAACCTTTGTCGTTTTAGTTTGCGAGGCCGCGACTAAAGACAGCATTTCAAACTCAGCTGGCAGGCCGGCCTTATCTTTCATCTTCTGGTTATGGCCTTTGCCCAGTTCAAACAAAGCGAAGTCGCCAAAGCCGGCGCGGATGTTCGGGTGGATTTTCTCCAGCAGGCTGGGGGTGACGCTAAGCCGGTAATATTGAAGGTCGGGGCTGATGGCGTTGCGGATTTGGTAAGCGTCTTTTGGATTCTGTCCGGCTTTTTTCATAAGGCTTTCGTGGACGAAACTGTAAGTCAAAACCTCGTTGGCGCCGGCCCGTCGCAATAAGCCACGTAGGTCGTCTTTGAAACTGAGAAGCGGATCTTTGGCGGCCGGCACCACGTCGCGCCGCGGCAAGACCACCGGCAGCCTATCGTAGCCGTGCAGCCGACCGACTTCCTCGACGATATCTTCGGCAATCTCGATATCTGTCCGCCAGAACGGCGCTACTATTTGCAAATTCGACCCCTGCAAAGCCACTTTGAACTCCACATCACTTAACAAGTTAAGTATTTCCCTGGCTGTCAATTCTGTACCCAGCCGGCTGTTTATAAAATCGGCGTCCGTTTTAATAGCCACGTCGCGACCGTCAAAATGTTTATCATCAATTAATGGGCTGGCGATCCGGCCGCCGGCCAAGCGCAGGATCTCATTGACTGCTTTAACAACCACTGCCCGGTTCTGGCGCGGACTTTGGTTTTTAGTGAAGCGGGTGGCCGCGTCCGTGAAAATGCCGTGAGCCATGGCGGTTTTGCGGGTCAGGTTCATATCAAAATTAGCGCATTCCAAAATTATGTTTTTGGTTTTTTCATCAACCTCGGTATCCGCGCCGCCCATAACGCCGCCCAGGCCAATGGGTTTTTTGCCGTCCGCGATGACCACAGCGCCGCTATCAAGAGTAACTTCCTTGCCGCCAAGCAGCTTTAGCTTTTCGCCTTTTTCACTCAGCCGAGCACCCAATATGCCGCTTTTGACTTTGTCATAGTCATAAGCGTGCAGCGGTTGGGCGGTTTCCATCATAAGAAAGTTAGTCATGTCGACAATGTTGTTTATAGGCCGGATCCCGACCGACGCCAGGCGGACTTGCAGCCAGACTGGGCAGGGTCCAACTTTCACGTCTTTGATGGCGACAGCGCAAAACCGCGGCACCAGCTTTGGCGCGTCATTTTTGACCGCCAGTTTTAGCACATTTTTGCGGCCGTCGGCCGGCAGGCCGGCATCTTCGCGGTACCAGTCGGGGCTTTTAAACGGCTGGTGCTGGATGCCGGCCAGCTCCCTGGCGATTCCCAGCTGACCGAACAGATCCGGCCGGTGGGTGAACATTTTATTCTCGATATCAATCACCCAATCATCAAGCCCCGTCGTTTTTGAGAAGTCGTCGCCGGGCTGTCCAGTGTCCAGCTCCAAAATCCCTTCGTGGTTGTCGCCCAGGTCCAGCTCCGTGGGGCTGGCCAGCATGCCGTGGCTGGTTTTATTGCGGATGGGCCGTGCCTCGATAACAAATGGCTCTTTATCAAATGTGCTCGGGAGTGTAGCCCCCGGCGGAATCCAGGCCGCCAATATGCCGGCTTTGACGTTCGGCGCGCCACAAACCACCTGGACCAATCCCTTCTCTTTACGCTCGACTTTTTTATTCACGCCGCCATCATCAATCAAGCAAAGGCTGAGTTTGTCAGCGTTGGGGTGTTTGATGCATTCGACAACTTTGACAACTAAAATGCCTTCATATTTTTTACCCAGGTCAATGACTTCTTCGACCGCGCCCAATTGCGCGCCGATTTTTTCAATTAGCTCATCGGCCGGCAGGCTAACCGAGGTGAACTCTTTGACCCAGTTCAGCGACACCTTCATTTAGCATCTCCATCTATACGGTTATCCAGCTCGCCCATGGTGGTCCAAAAAGCCCGCTCCAGATCTATATCCAGCTTTCTGGCAATCACCAGCACGCTCCATAGGCAGTCGCCGAGTTCGTGGCTTATTTTTTTACGGTCGACGATGTCCTGCTCGATGATAGTCAATAAATCAGTCACGTCTTTTTTAAATCCCCGCGCCAGCTTAACGGCGTCCCACGGCTCTTTGCCCCGGCTTTTCTCCAGCGCGTTGTATCTACGGCGGATTTCCATGGCCCGCTGCTCCAAAACCTTTATGTCACTCATGAGAATTGCCTCAGGAATTTAAGGTTGGCTGATTCGAAGTGGCGGATATCTTCGATATTGTATTTGATCATCACCAGCCGTTCGATGCCGCCGCCCCAGGCGAAACCGGTGTATTTTTCGGCGTCAATGCCGGCTTCTTTAAGAACATTCGGGTGGATCATGCCGCAGACCAGGAGCT